>JADGOH010000091.1 GCA_017883025.1 Acidimicrobiales bacterium | reverse complement strand
TGCCCGTCATCCCCTATGAGGAGGACTTCCCGTACACCTTCCGCCTGGTGTCGGACGTGCTGTCCTCGAACGGCTCGACGTCCATGGCGTCGGTCTGCGGCTCGTCCCTGTCGTTGATGGCCGCCGGCGTTCCGCTCAAGGCCCCCGTGGCCGGCATCGCCATGGGCCTCGTCTACGACGGAGGGACCTACGTAACCCTCACCGACATCCTCGGTGCGGAGGACGCCTTCGGCGACATGGACTTCAAGGTGGCCGGCACCCGCGACGTGGTGACGGCCCTGCAGCTCGACACCAAGATCGACGGGCTGCCCCTCGACGTGCTCACCAGGGCCCTCATGCAGGCCAAGGACGCCCGCCTGGCCATCCTCGACGTCATGGCCGGCGCCATCGCCGAGCCCCGTGGCGAGGTGGCCGCGTCGGCGCCGAAGATCATCTCCTTCGAGATCCCGATGGACAAGATCGGTGAGGTCATCGGCCCGAAGGGCAAGGTCATCAACGCACTGCAGCAGGAGACCGGGGCCGACATCGCCGTCGATGACGACGGCATGGTCGGGACCGTGACGATCGGTGCCAAGGACGGCACGGCCGTCGAGGAGGCCCGTCGGCGCATCTCGACGATCCTCGATCCGCCGCTCGCCGAGGTCGGTGCCACCTACCAGGGCAAGGTCGTCAACATCACCAAGTTCGGCGCCTTCGTGAACATCCTCCCGGGCCGCGACGGACTACTGCACATCTCCAAGATGGGACAGGGCAAGCGCATCGACCGGGTGGAGGACGTCTTCGAACTCGGCCAGCCGGTCGAGGTCAAGGTCGACGACATCGACCCACAGGGCAAGGTGTCCCTGTCGCTGGCCGGTGAGGCTCCTGCCTCGTCCGGCTCGTCCGGCTCGTCGTCGGGGTCCAACGGTGGCGGGCGTGGCTCGTCCCGTGGCGACCACGCCGACCCGGACGGTGGCGAGGAGCGCGGCCCGCGTCGCCAGTCGGGTGCTCCCTCGGGCGCGGCCTCGTTCGAGGACGCCTTCGAGGAGCAGCTGGTCCAGGAGATCGGGGACCTCGGCCCCGCGGCCACCGAGTCGTCGGACCGGCCGAGCGGCGGCGGAGGCGGCCGGGGCGGTCGCCGGCGTCGTTGAGCACGCACGTCGGACGTGGGTCGGCCCTCGGGGCCGACCCACGGCGGCGGCAGCCGTCATACCCACGCGTGACGGCACCTGTGCCAGCGGATGCCCTGTCGGTGCCGGGGACGGTGTCGTCGGTGGGGCGCGGATGATCCGTACCGACCACCTCCCGTCGGGGCTGACGCTGGTCACCGAGGAGATGGTCGAGGCCCGCTCGGTGTGCATCGGGTTCTGGGTGGGCACCGGCTCGCGCGACGAGCCCGACGATCTCGCCGGCGCCAGCCACTTCCTCGAACACCTGCTGTTCAAGGGGACCGACGACCGGTCCGCCTCGGCGATCGCCGAGGCCGTCGACGAGGTGGGCGGCGACTTCAACGCATTCACCACCAAGGAGTACACCTCCTTCTACATCCGGATGCTGGCCGAGCACGTGGACCTCGGGCTCGACATCCTGTCGGACATCATGTGGCGACCAGCACTGCGCGGCGACGACCTCGACGCCGAACGCCAGGTCATACTCGACGAGATCCTCATGCACGCCGACGAACCGGCCGACGAGGCGGCCGAGCAGAGCTCTGCGCTCCTGTTCCCCGACCACCCGCTCGGAGGCGAGGTCCTGGGGACCGAGTCGTCGGTCGCCGCCATGACGCCCGAGCGCATCCGGGCGTTCTTCGAGTCCCACTACCTGCCCGGAAACATGGTGGTGGCCGTGGCCGGCGACCTCGACCACGACACCGTCGCCTCGGGCCTGTCGACCCGGTTCGGCGCTGCGGTGGGCGGCGCGACGCCACCCCGTGCCGCGCCGTCGACGCGGGTCGACCCCCTCCGGGTCACCCGGCGCTCGACGGAGCAGGCCCACGTGGTCCTCGCCGCGCGCTCGGTCGACCGCAACCACCCGAGCCGCTACGCGCTGGCCGTCCTCAACCACGTCCTCGGGGGCGGACTGTCCAGCCGGCTCTTCCAGGAGATCCGCGAACGCCGGGGACTCGCCTACTCGGTGTGGTCCGAGCGGGTCGCGTACCACGACGCCGGGTTCCTGAGTGTTGGCCTGGGCACGGGCCCCGAGCACGTGGCCGAGGTCCTGCGCATCGTGACCGACGAGCTGGGCGCACTCGGCACCGACGGCGTGACCGAGCGCGAGCTCGCCATCGCCAAGGGGAACCTCCGCGCCGAGACGCTGCTGGCCTGCGAGGACTCGGGCGCCCGGATGAGCCGGATCGGCGCCGGCATGCTCCTGCACGGCGAGGTCCTCACCGTCGACGAGGTGCTGGCCCGGGTCGAGGCGCTCACCCTCGAGGACGTGCATGCCGCCGCCCGGGAGCTGGCCGCCGCACCGCGCACGCTGTCCGTGGTGGGCCCGTTCGACGAGTCGGAGTTCGACGCCACCGCCCTGTCGCTGGGCTAGGTACGCACCCGGGTCGTCCGGTCGGACGGGACCGCACGATGCGTCCGGCGGGCCGTGCCGGGCTGCGTCGGGTGGCGTCACGTGGGCCTGCGTCGTGCCCGGGAAGTCCGGGCCCACCCGACGGGCGACCCACCCCGGTGCCCGGGTGCACCTTGGCTAGGGTGGCCGCCATGCGAGTCGGGGTGGTGGGCGCCGTTGGGCGGATGGGGCGAGAGGTGTGTCGGACCGTGCTGTCCCGGCCCGGTCTCGAACTGGTGGCGGCCGTCGACCCGGGGCACGTGGGCACGGACGTCGGGGAGCTGATCGGGGCGGCGCCGATCGGGATCGCCGTGGCCGACGGGCGGGACGCGTTGGTCGACGCCGGAGTCGAGGTGGCCGTCGACTTCACCCGGCTGGAGGTGTCACGGGAGACGGTCGAGTTCTGCGCCGACGCCGGAATCCACGTCGTCGTCGGGACCACCGGGTTCACCGAGCGTGACCTCGCCGACCTCGGCCGACGGTTCGATCCGGCATCCGGGTCACGGGCGAACTGCATCGTTGCCGCCAACTTCGCCATTGGCGCCGTCCTCATGATGCGGTTCGCGGCCATGGCCGCGCCGTGGTTCGACGGTGCCGAGATCATCGAGCTCCACCACGAGGGCAAACTGGACTCGCCTTCGGGCACCTCGATGCGCACTGCCGAGGGGATGGCGGCGGCCCGTGCCGTGGCCGGACGGGGCGACTTCCCCCCCGACGCCACCAGTGTGGTCGTGGTCGAGGGCGCCCGGGGTGGCGCGGGACCCGGCGGCGTGCGCATGCACGCGGTCCGCCTGCCCGGCCTCGTCGCCCATCAGGAGGTCCTCTTCGGCGCACCCGGACAGGGGCTCACCATCCGCCACGACTCCTACGACCGGGCGTCGTTCATGGACGGCGTCGTGCTGGCCGTGGAGGCCGTGGCGGCACGCCCGGGCCTCACCGTCGGCATCGAGCCGCTCCTCGGGATCTGACGGGACCGCTCGTGGACGACGCCCGCCAACGGATCGTCGAGGCCGCGTACGCCTGCGTGGCCCGGCGTGGCGTGGCCAAGACGACGATCGAGGACGTCGCCCGTGAGGCGGGCATGTCACGGGCCACCGTCTACCGGGCGTTCCCGGGCGGGCGCGACGAGGTGGTCAACGCCACGGTGGCGTGGGCGACGCTCGACTTCTTCGGCCGGCTCTACGAGCGGATCCAGGGTGCCGAGAGCCTCGAGGAGATGATGGAGCGGGGCATCATGTTCGCCTACCGGTCCATCGTCGAGCACGAGGTGCTGCAGCGGGTCATGCAGACCGAGCCGGACAAGCTGCTCCCCATCCTCACAGTCGAGAGCAACCGGATCCGGGACGGCATCGCCGCCGTCCTCGCCCCCTACCTCGGGCAGCGGGGACTGGCCCCGGGGGTCGACCTCGAGGACGCCGCAGACTTCCTCGCCCGGATGATCCTGTCGTACATCTCCGCCCCGGGTCGCTGGGACCTTGACGACCCGGACCAGGTCGCCCGACTCGTCCGCTCGGAGCTCCTGGCCGGGGTGGTCGATCCGGCACAGACGGGCTGAGGCCGGACCGACGAGGGGACGGGCTGAGGCCGGGCCTGTTGGGTCCGGCCCCCGGGCGGCGGGTCGCCCCCCGGGCCCCGCCCGACCGCTTGATTGACGCTGAAACAAATCGTGACCTACTGTTCCAGGCGTGGAGCGGTCGCGGGCAGCCCTTCGGGTAGTGGATGTCGAGTCCGTGGTGCCGCTCGGAGCGGCGCCACCGGGCGGCGACTCTCCCCACCGGGTGCGGATCATCGACGGCACATTGGCCTGCCTGGCCCGCCACGGCACGAACAAGACCACGGTCGATGACATCGCCCGCCAGTCCGGCGTCTCCCGGGCCACCGTGTACCGGGCCTTCCCTGGCGGACGGGACGAGATCCTGGGTGCGGTGGTGGACACCGAGGCGGCCCGGCTGTTCTCCGCACTCGGCGTGCAGCTGGGCACGGCGGGGGACCTGGCCGACGCCCTGGTCGCCGGCATCGTCGAGGCCTCGGTCCGTCTCCGGGACCACGCCGCACTGCACTTCCTGGTCGAGCACGAGCCCGGCATCGTCCTGGGCCACCTCGCCTTCGCCGACTCGGACCGGCTCCTGGCCACGGCCTCCCGGTTCACGGCGCCGTTCCTGGCACGCTGGATGCCGCCGACCGAGGCGGAGCGGGTCGCGGAGTGGGCCGCCCGGATCGTGCTCTCCTATGCCATCGCCCCGTCCGACCGCACCGACCCGTGCGACCCCGCACAGGTGCGGCGGCTGGTGACCACCTTCATGCTCCCGGGGATCGACGCGCTGCACTCGGCAGGCGCCGCCCCCATCGACATCACCCCGTACCACGGGAGCCGGCGGACTCCGGGAGGACCTGTCCCCGCCCGGTGAGCCGCACCGCACCGCCGACCCGTCGACTCCCGTCGACACCCGACTCCGCCGTCCATCGCAACACCGACCCATCCGCACATCCGCAACCGACCGCCACAAGGGGAACCTGACATGACCACCGAGATGAGCAGCACCGAGGACATCATCGGCCGCAAGGACGTCGACGACCTGGAGGCCATCCTCTCCGTCGTGGGCACCGAGGAGCCCGACGGTCGCCACGTCGTCCACTCCGAGTACGACTCGATCTTCACCTGGGACTACGAGAAAGGCGCCCGGCCGAAGCTCCACAAGCTCTACGAGAAGGCCAAGAACGCCCAGTGGAACGGTGAGACCGACCTGCCGTGGGAGACGGACGTCGACCAGGAGAAGCTGGTCGTCGAGGCGGCCGCGGCCCAGGGCGGTCACGCCGTCGGATTCGACATCACCGGCACCCCGCTCGAGAAGTGGAGCGAGAAGGAGTGGGTCGCCTTCGGCGTCGAGAGCCAGAACTGGACGCTCTCGCAGTTCCTCCACGGCGAGCAGGGCGCGCTCATCTGCACGGCCAAGATCGTGGAGTCGGTACCGTGGATCGACGCCAAGTACTACGCCTCGACCCAGGTCATGGACGAGGCCCGCCACGTCGAGGTCTTCGCCAAGTACCTGGACGAGAAGCTCTCGGGCCACTACGCCGTCAACGCCCACCTCCGCATGCTGCTCGACGACATCATCGCCGACTCGCGCTGGGACATGACCTACCTGGGCATGCAGATCATGATCGAGGGTCTGGCGCTCGCCGCCTTCGGTTTCATGCACTCGATGACGCCGGACCCCCTGCTCAAGCAGCTCCTCCGCTACGTCATGGCCGACGAGGCCCGACACGTGGCCTTCGGGGTACTGAGCCTGCAGGAGTACTACGCCGACCTGAGCGCCGCCGAGCTGCGGGAGCGCCAGGAGTTCGCCTTCGAGGCCGCCGTGCGCATGCGCGACAGGTTCCTCCAGCAGGAGGTGTGGGACCGCATGGGTGTCGACACCAAGGCCATCCTCCCGGTCGTCCTGTCCGCGCCCGACCGCACCCAGTTCCAGGCGCTGCTCTTCTCCAAGATCGTCCCCAACTGCCGGAAGCTCGGTCTCCTGGACGCCGCCGACGGCTGGCTGCGCACCAAGTTCACCGAGCTGGGTGTGATCGAGTTCGAGTCGGCCGTGGACACCAGTGAGGAGTACGACGCCATGGCGGCCGTGCCCCCGACGCAGCGCGAGCTGGTCTGAGGCCGACCGCCCCGTCCGGGTCCCGGTGTGCGGGGCCCGGACGGCATGCGCCCCACGGCGGGGGGCCGCGGTGCTGCTGGTAGCCTGCGGTTCCGTGAGCCCTCATCCGACAGCCCTGCCCGTGAGCGTCCGGTGAGCACCTCGCCCCGATTCGGGACGGTCGTGACCGCCATGGTCACCCCGTTCGGTCCCGACGGCGAGCTCGACCTCGATGCCGCCGCCGCCCTGGCCCGCCACCTCGCCGACAACGGCAGCGACGGACTCGTCGTGGCCGGCACCACCGGCGAAGGTCCCGTCCTGACCGACCCCGAGCGCATCGCGCTGTTCCGGGCGGTCATCGAGGCCGTCACCATCCCCGTGATCGCCACCTCGGGCACGAACGACACCGCCCACTCGATCCTCATGACCCGTGAGGCGGAGTCCGCCGGTGCCGCCGGCGTGCTGGTCGTCACCCCGTACTACAACCGTCCGTCCGCGGCCGGCCTGTCCGCCCACTTCCGGGCCGTCGCCGGGGCGAGCGCCCTGCCGGTGGTCCTCTACGACATTCCGGTGCGGTCGGGACGCCGGATCGGACCGGACCTCACCGTGCGCCTCGCCGCCGAGGTCCCGAACATCGTTGCCGTGAAGGACGCCACCGGCGATGTCGCCTCGGGCGCCCGCGTGGTGGCCGAGGCCCCCGCCGGCTTCGAGCTCTACTCGGGTGACGACTCGCTCACCCTGCCCTTCGCCGCGGTCGGCGGCGTCGGCGTGATCAGCGTCGCCTCCCACTGGGCCGGCCCCGTGTTCGGTCGGATGCTCGCCGCCCACGCATCGGGCGACGTGGCTGGCGCCGCGTCCCTCAACCGGAGCCTGCTCGAGTCCTTCCGGTTCGAGTCGTCCGAGGAGTACCCGAACCCGGTTCCGGCCAAGGCCGCCTGCCGGGCCCTCGGGCTCGCCGTCGGCCAGTGCCGGCTCCCCAATGCGCCCGCGCCCCAGTCCCTCGACGACCAGGCACGCTCGGTCATCGCCGGGATCGCACCGCACTCGCAGACCAGGCAGTCGGTTGCCTGAGGGCCAGGGTCCCGCCCGGGGCAAGGGCGACGACACCGGAGCGACGGGCTCGAGCACGTCGGGGGCGAGCCGCCGGCGCAAGTCCAAGGCGTCCGCGGGCGCCAAGTCGGCCGACGCGACGGTCGAGACGCCGGCGGCCGGGTCCCGGTCCTCCTCGGGCGGATCCTCCAAGGCATCGGGCACGGCGAAGGCGGGCGGCTCGACCCGTCGGGCCAAGTCCACCGCCACGGGGTCCCCGGACGGGACGTCGTCGGTGCGGGTCGTGTTCTTGGGCGGGCTCGGCGAGATCGGGCGCAACTGTGCCTGCATCGAGGTCGACGGCCGCATCCTGGTCCTGGACGTCGGGATCATGTTCCCGGACCCGGACATGCCGGGCGTGGACCTGGTCCTGCCGGACTTCACCTACCTGCGGGAGAACGCCGACCGGGTCGACGGCGTCATCCTCACCCACGGCCACGAGGACCACACGGGCGGGCTCGCCTACCTGCTCCGTGACTTCCCGGTCGACGTCTACGGCTCCGAGCTGACCCTCTCCCTGGCCAGGAGCCGGGTCGACGAGGCCGGCATGGCCAGCCGGGCCACGTTCATCCCCGTGCGGGACCACGAACGGCGGCGCATCGGCCCGTGCGACGTGGAGTTCATCCCCGTCACCCACTCGGTGCCCCACGCCTTCGCCACGGCGTTCCACACGCCGCAGGGCATCATCCTCCACTCAGGCGACTTCAAGATCGACCTCCACCCGGTCGACGGGCGCCGCACCGACCTGGCCCGGATGGGGGCCCTCGCCTCCGACCCCGGCATCCGGCTGCTGCTGGTCGACTCGACCAACGCGGAGGAGCCCGGGTTCACCGCGTCGGAGTCGACCGTGGGCGCCACGCTGGAGAAGGTCTTCCTGGCCCGGCCCGACCGCCGGTTCATCGTGACCTGCTTCGCCAGCCACATCCACCGGGTCCAACAGGTGGCCGACGCCGCCATCGCCGGCGGGCGGGTGGTGGCCACCCTCGGCCGCTCGATGCAGAAGAACGTGGCCCTCGCCCGCAAGCTCGACCTGCTGCACATCCCGGACCGGGCCCTGGTCGACATCGAGGACGTGGACGACTACC
>JADGOH010000010.1 GCA_017883025.1 Acidimicrobiales bacterium | reverse complement strand
GTCCGCGGCCACCACCGGCGCCAGCGAGGCCAGCAGCTCCCGGATGTAGGTGCTCACCCCGCCGCCGAGCCGGTCGAGCGGCAGGGCGTTCACGACCAGTCGGGGCTTGGCGGCCACGTGGCGGGGGCCTCCACCGGTCGCGATCCGTCGGGCCGTCACCGGTCGAAGCCGGGGGGGATCGGTCCGCTGCGGCGCACAGGAGCGGGACCAGGCCCTGGCTCCCCGACGGCACGGCGGGATCGCGAACCGGCACGAGCGGCCGCCCTGTCACCCGGCTCGACGCGACCCGCCGCGCCGCGCCCGGTGCCGGCGGCCAGCGGATCGGCGTCCGTGCCGGGCACGTGCTCGGCGCCGGGGTCGGTGTCGGCCATCCCGAGCGAGATCCCGGCGATGACGAACGGTGTGATGGAGAGGGCTCCGATCCAGAAGGTGTCGAACAGCCCGTTGACGTAGTGGGCCAGCAGCACCACCAATCCCAGCGTTCCGTAGATCCGCGGCAGCCGGGACAGCGACCGCATGGTCACCACGACGAGGAACACGAAGGCCACCGAGCCGATGATGCCGGTCGACGCCAGGTTGTCGACCAGCGAGTTGGGCGGGGCGGTCACCGTCAGGTACTGGGGGAGGTTGTAGAAGCGCATCCCGAGCCCGAGCCATGGGCTCTGGTGCCACACGCGCAGGGCGGCGTCGATCTGCTCGAACCGGATGGCCACCGAGTTGAAGTGCGGATTGTTCTGGAAGGCCAGGGCGAAGCTGTAGTACACGAGCCCGATCACCGGGACGGTGATGAACACGATCGTCCTCGACCGGGCCCGGACCTCGGGGTGCAGGAGCATCGCCGTGCCCAGTGCGAGCACCACCAGGATCGCCGACTGCCGGGACTGTGTGGCCAGGAGGCCCAGGAGGCAGAGCCCTTCGATCACTCGTGCCTCCAGCTTGGGGACACGGGCCCACACGGGGTTGAGCTGGGCGACGACCACGGCCACCCACAGGACGGCCCCGATCGCGTTCTTCTGGTACACCCCCCACTGCGCCGGCTGGAAGTGGAGCGCGACCGCATGCTCGAGGGTCACCAGAGCGAGGGCGGCGGAGCCCCACAGGTAGAGCCGGAAGGCCTGACGGGCGCGGCCGTGCGAGGCGATGACCCACCCCACCAGCGTGCTGCCCCCCAGGTACGAGAGCCGGTGGAACCATTCGATGATGTCCCCACGGAACGGATGGGCGAGCACCACGAGGACCAGGACCGCCTGGTACCAGACGATCCCGGACAGGAACCGCTTGAGGTGCGTGGCCGAGCGCCAGTCGATGTGGAACAGGCAGACCACCGCTCCCACGAAGACCAGGAGATCGGCCACACTGAGGTTGGTGCTGGACCCGCCGACCCGTTGGATCATGATGGCACCGGGCAGCACGATGACGGCCACGAGGATCGGGTCCACCACGAAGATGCCGAACGCGAAGATCAGGAAGGCGACCGCCAGTCCGGCCGTGAGGTTGACGCCCACCGAGATGCCGGCCACGGCGGCGACCGCAGCGACGACGAGCCAGCCGAGCACCGGGCCGGTCACCGCCGTCCACCGGCGGCGGTCCCCGCGTCGTGGCGCGTCCCGCCCGGGCGACGTCGGAGTCATGGGTGCGTCCGGAGTGGGGACATCGGGCCTCGGCATACGTCCAGGGGGACGCAGAAGGCGCCCGGTTCATAGTAACCGTGCATCGGGAGCGCCTCGCCTCGGTCGGTCGGGGTACCCCCCGGTCCATCGGCACCACGAAGGTGTACCTCAAGGTCTTCCGTGCACCTGACGATTCTCTCCGTGTCACGGGGATCCACCCCGGACCGCCGTGCCCCGGACCCGGTGGCACCGTGCGACGACCAGGACGGCACGACGTGGGCTTCCCAGCCGAGCACCAGGACGGCACGACAGCCGTGACGACCGCCCCGCCACCAGGGACGTCCCTCGTCGTCTGCTCCCTCGAGGAGTGGGGCACCGTGCGGCGCCGGATCCGGATCCTGGTCGACGGGTTGGTCGATCTGGACCCGTCGGTCCGGGTGCTCTACGTGGCGCCGGCGCTGGACGTCCCCTTCGAGCTCGCCCACGGACGGTTCCGGGGGCTGACGGGACCCCGGCTCGAGCGGGTGCACCCGCGCGTCCATGTCCTGCGCCCCCGCAAATGGCTCCCGCGTGCACTGGGGCCGGAGGCAGACCGCTCCCTCGGTCGCCAGGTGGCCCGTGCCGCCATCCGGCTCGGCCTCGTGGACCCGCTCGTATGGGTGAACGACGCGAACTACGCCGACTACGCGCTGACCACCGGATGGCCCGTCGTCTACGACGTCACCGACGACTGGCTGCTGGCGCCTGCCGCTCCCCGCCAGGAGGCCCGGCTGCGGGCCGATGACGAACGGCTCCTCGAGGGCAGCGATGCCGTCGTGGTCTGCTCGCCCGACCTCGCACGCTCCCGGGGCCGCCATCGGGCCGTCGACCTCATCCCCAACGGGGTCGACGTCGAACTGTTCCGGACGCCGCAGCCCCGTCCTGCCGAGCTGCCCGCCTCTCCCGTGGCCGTCTACGTCGGCACCCTCCACGACGAGCGGATCGACGTCGCGTTGGTGGAGGAGCTGGCCACCGCCCACCCGGACCTGCAGGTCGCGCTGGTGGGCCCGGACAGCCTGGGCCACGAGTCCCACGTCCGGCTCGCCGGGGTCCCGAACGTCCACCGGCTGGGGCCCCAGCCCTACGAGCGTGTGCCGGGCTTCCTGCAGCACGCCGACGTGGTACTCGTCCCCCACCAGGTGAACCCCTTCACCGAGAGCCTCGACCCGATCAAGGCCTACGAATGCGTGGCGGCGGGCCGACCGACGGTGGCCACTCCGGTCGCCGGCTTCCGCGGACTGGGCGCCCCGGTGATCGTGCGCCCGCGGGACGAGTTCGTCGACGCCGTATCGATCGTCCTCGACGCCGCCGGGGGCCGCGGGGTGGCCAGTGC
This sequence comes from Acidimicrobiales bacterium, assembly GCA_017883025.1. Lineage (GTDB taxonomy): Bacteria > Actinomycetota > Acidimicrobiia > Acidimicrobiales > RAAP-2 > Bog-756. The sequence goes on along the minus strand of JADGOH010000010.1, from coordinate 13,892 downwards.
CTCCGGACCGGGCGACGCCGACCCTGCACCGTCCCCCGTGGCCAGCTGGCGGGAGCGGGCCAGGGCGATGCAGGACGTCATGTTGCGGGTCCGTGCGGCCACCGGACCGTCGTGAGCAGGAACCCGATCCCCGGCCGGGCCGTGGCCCCCGTCCCGACGGTGCCGCAATCCGACGCCCGGCGCCCGTATCCTTGTGCCTGCCCACGCCCGCCGAAAGCGAGTCCCGAGTGACCATCCAGCAGATGCTCCACACCCTCTGGAAGAGGAAGCTGACCATCGTGGTCAGTGTCATTGTCGCCGTCGCTGCGGCACTGGCCTACGCGAAGCTGGCCACGCCCTCCTACCAGTCGAGTGCGCTGGTCCAGGTCAGCAGCCCGAGCCAGTCCAGTGGCTCGACGACGTCGTCGTTCACCCTCCCCGATCCGGTGCAGGAGCTGTCCAGCACACCGGTCCAGCTCGCTGCGGCGAAGGCGCTGCACGACCCGTCACCCCAGGCGCTGGCCGGACAGGTCACCGGTACCGTGGACCCCACCACCGGGGCCATGACCGTCACCGGCACCGGCCCGACGGCCGAGCAGGCCCAGGCGGTGGCCAAGGCCTTCTCCGAGGCCTATGTCGCAAAGGTGCAGGCACTGGCCCAGTTGCAGGTCGACAAGTACACCGTGGCCCTGTCCCAGGTCAACGGCAAGATCGCCACCCTGCAGTCCCAGGAGTCGCCGGGCTCGACCAACACGCTGGTGACGGCCCAGATCAGTGCGCTGACCCAGACGGCCAGCACGCTCGAGGCCGCCCAGTCGGCGATCCAGATCGGCATGCCGTACGCCGTGATCCAGGTCGCCGCCACACCCGGTAGTTCGACCGGCCTCACCACGCCGAAGCTGATCGCCCTCGGGATCGTGGCCGGCCTGCTGGTCGGATGCGGGATCGCCTTCGTGCGCGAGCAGTTCGACGACCGGATCCGGGTCAACCCCGACCTCGGGTCCACCGTCGACGGGACGGTCCTCGGCGAACTGCCCGAGGACACTGACGTCAAGAAGGGGCTGGTGAGCCTCTCCCTGGTCCAGGCGCCCCAGTCCGCGCTGGCCGAGGCCGTCCGGGACCTGCGGACCAGCCTGCGAGTGTTGCTGGTCGGCGAGCAGAGCCCGATCGTCACCGTGACGAGCCCGGAGCCCGGCGACGGCAAGACCTTCGTGACCGCCAACCTGGCGGTGTCATGGGCGCTCACCGGCAGCCGGGTGATCGTGGTCTCCGCCGACTTCCGCCGGCCCCGGCTGGAGGAGGCGTTCGGCCTCGACAGCATGGGCGTCCCCGGCCTGTCCGACCTGATCAAGGCCAACTGGAAGCTGGCCGAGCCCGAGGGCGGACGGCCCGAGCCGGCGGCGGACGACGCGGGGGGCACCGCAGCGCGATCGGGCCGAGCACATTCCGACGCGGCGGGCGGCCGAGTCGCCTTCGAGGACGCCAGCTTCGGCAGCCACCTCATGGAGACGGGGATCGACGGCCTGCAGCTGCTGCCGGTCGGCACCCTCCTCGACAACCCGAGCGAGCTCTTCGACAGCCCCGGCATGCAGCCGGTCCTCGACCACCTGCGGCTGCTGGCCGACATCGTCCTGCTCGACACCCCGCCGGTGCTGGTGGCGCCCGACACCGCCATCCTGGGGGGCCTCACCCACGGGGCCATCGTCGTGGCCGCGGAGGGTAGGACCGACAAGGGCGACCTCGAGCGGACGGCGAACCGGCTCGAGGCGACGGGCTGCCCGGTGCTGGGCCTCGTGCTGAACCACGTGCGCCACGCCACCGCAGGCAACTACCAGGCCTACGCGTACCGGCGATGACGCCGGCGGGGGCGGGTGCCCCGTCCCCGCTCGACCCGTTGGTGGTGATCGTGGCGTACCACGCCCCGGACCTCCTCGACCGCTGCCTGTCCGGACTGGAGGGCGCATTCGAGGTGCGGGTGGTGGACAACTCATCGGACGCCGCCGTCGCCGAGGTGACCGCGCGGCACGGGGCCGGGTATCTGGCGTCCGCCCGGAACCTCGGGTTCGCCGGCGGGGTCAACCTCGGCTGTGCGGCACGCGGCGGACGGGACGTGCTCCTGCTCAACCCTGACGCGGCCATCACCCCGGACTCGGTCCGCCGCCTCCACGCCCTGCTGACGGCCGACCCCTCGCTGGCTGCTGTCGCCCCGACCCAGCACGACCCCGCCGGGCACAACGTGGCACGGGTGCTCTGGCCGTTCCCGACGCCGGCTGGCGCATGGCTCGAGGCGGCCGGCCTGGGGCGGTTGCGCCACGGCGCGGGCTTCCTGATCGGCTCCGTCCTGCTCGTCGCCGACCGGGCCCTCGGCGACGTCGGCGCCTTCGACGACCGCTTCTTCCTGTACGCCGAGGAGACCGACTGGCAGCGCCGGGCCGTCGATCGGGGGTGGCGGGTGGCCGTCTGCCCCGAAGTCGCGGCGACCCACGTCGGCGCCGGAACTGGCGGAGACCGCACGGGGCGGGAGACCCACTTCCAGGCATCGCACGAGCGCTACATCCGCATGCACCATGGAAGGGTCGGCTGGTGGTCGTACCGGGCGGCGGCCCTACTCGGGTTCGGGGCGCGGGCCGTCGTGCTGCCGGGGCGACGTCGCCACGAGGCGGCCCTGCGGTACCGGCTGTTCCGACGCGGCCCCCTGCGGGCCGAGGCGGAGTTGGGCCGGACGGGCCTGCGCATCGCCCACGTGGTCATCACCGACAACTTCGCCGGCGTCGAGCGGTACATCTGCCAGGTGGCCGACGGGCTCGCCGAACGGGGTCACCAGGTCGACGTCATCGGGGGCGCCCCCGAGCGGATGCGCGCCGAGCTCGACCGGTCCGTGGTGCACCGGCCGGCCGCCACCGTCGCCGAGGGGGCGCGGGCTCTGGTCGGGGCGCGTGGCGCCGACCTCGTCCACGTCCATATGACCGCCGCCGAGGCGTGCGCCTTCTTGACCCGCCCGGTGGTCCGCTCCCCGGTCGTCGCCACCCGCCACTTCGCCGCCGAGCGGGGCAGTACCTCCCTACGCCGTGCGCTGGCCCGGCTCACGTCCCGACACCTCGTCGCCGACATCGCCATCAGCGGGTTCGTGGCCCGGTCGGTCGAGGGGCCGACGACCCTCATCCCCAACGGGGTCGCCACCCGGCCGCAGGCGCCGCTCGAGGAGCCGGTCGTGGTCATGCTCCAACGACTCGACCGCGAGAAGTCCCCAGACGTCGGGCTCCGTGCGTGGGCACGGAGCGGGCTGGGACAACGCGGCTGGCGGCTGGTCGTGGCCGGCTCCGGCGTGCTGCTCCCGGACCTGGAGGACCTGGTCGCCGAGCTCGGCTGCGCCGCGAGCGTCACCTTCGTCGGGCACGTCGAGGACACCGACGGACTCCTGGCGCGGTCCTCGATCCTCCTCGCCCCGGCCCGTGCGGAGCCGTTCGGTCTGTCGGTCGTCGAGGCGATGTCCCACGGACTGGCCGTGGTGGCCGCCGGTGGCGGGGCCCACGTCGAGACGGTCGGCGACGCCGGTGTGCTCTTCCCGCCCGACGACGTGTCGGCTGCGGCCGACGCGCTGGCCCGGCTGGCCGACGACCCCGACTGGCGGCGCGCCGTCGGGGTCGCGTTGCGTCGGCGTCAGCAGGACCACTACTCGATCGAGCAGCACCTCGACCGGCTGGAGGCGCTCTACCGGTCCGTCACCGCCGACGAGCGGGTCAGCCCCGCCCCGTGACCCGTTCGTAGAGGGCCTGCTGCAGCTCGGCCACGCTGGCCCACGAGTAGCGGTCCACCGTGGCGGTGCCGGCGGCACGTAGCCGCTCCCACAAGCCCGGCTCATCGAGGAACCGGACCAGGGCGGCGCACAGGGCCTGCGGATCGTTCGGCGGCACGAGGAGTCCGGCGTCGCCCACGACGTCCGGAAGGGCACCGCTCGCGCTGGCGACCGACGGCACCCCGGCCGCCTGCGCCTCCACGACGACACGCCCGAACTGTTCGAGCCAGCCGGGCACCGGGACCGAGGGGACGGCGAGGACATCGAAGGTCGGGTAGACGTCGGGAAGCGCGGACTCGTCGAGGTGCCCGTGGAACGTCACCCGGTCGGCGATGCCCGACGCCACCGCTGCCGCCCGGATCGCGGCCCCCTCCGGCCCAGCCCCGTAGATGTCGGCGTCCAGGCGGTCGTCGAGCGCGAGCGCCGCCAGCAGTACGTCGACCCCCTTGTGCGGGATCAGCCGCCCGACGAACCCGACGCGCAGGCGCCCGGACGGGGGCTGGCGGTCCGCCGGCCGGAACCGGGCGACATCGACGCCGAGCGGGAGCAGCTCGAGCTCACCCGTGAGGCCCTTGCGCCGGAGGATGTCACCGGCCTCGGTATTGCAGGTGTAGGCGCCGGCGGCCCGGCGCAACGACCAGCGCTCGATCCAGCGGAACGGCGGCAGGTAGCGCTTGTCGATGTTCTGCGCCGAGCAGAGCAGGTACGGGGTGCCGCGCGCCCGTAGCCACCGCAGCACGAGGACCTCGGCTACCGCCACACCGAACGGCTCCTCGTGCATGTCGATCAGATCCCAGACGCCGGCCCCGAGCAGTCGCCACAGCGGCCGCGGGTCGAACACGAACAGGTTGGGGTGCCGTCCGAACGTCCGCACCGCAACTGCGAACGTGTCGCCGTCCGCGGTGAACGGCACCATCGAGCCGCCTTCCTCCCAGCGGACCGAGGTGGCGAGGGTGACGTCGACGCCCCGCTGCCGCAGTACCCGCTCCCGTTCCCGCCAGGAGGTGACCACGCTGCTGTGGGAGATCCGGAGCACCCGGAGGCCTCGACCCCCAGCGGGCGACGTCGGGTACTCGCCGGGAGTCGACACGCGCGCACCTTACCCGGCGGATCCGCCGGAGCCACCGATGGGGGATTTCTACCCTTTTGACCTGCAATTGCCACGATGCGTGGTCATTGGACGACCTTTCGTGTGATTACCCTCAAGTAACTCCCGGCGGGGCCGATCTGAGGACATGGACCGGGCAGGGGCCATCCCCAGGTGCAGTGGGACCGTGCGGGTCGCCGTGCTCGGGGTGGCCGCCCTGTGCGCCTCGGTCACCGTCGGCACGGGCGGAGGTGGTCCCGTGCACGCGGCAGGCACGGCTCCCCAGATCGCCGGCAGCCCCGCGGCGCCGACGGCCTCCGAGGTCAGCCCGGTGTGCACCACGACGACCCCGTCGACATCGCTCGGGCCCGCCACGGCGCTCCCGACCCACCCGACGGCCACAGTCGTCACCCCGACCGGTGGCGTGAGCAGCTTTGCCGCCACGGCCACGAACCTCTACGTCGACACCGGCGGCCAGCTGGTCACCTACACCCTGTCCGGTGCCAAGGTGTCGTCCTTCGCACTTCCGGCCCACTTCGCCGGCAGTGCCGACATGGCCTACCAGCCGGTGGTCGACCCGTCCGGCAACATCTACCTCTCGTCCTACTACGGTGCCGCAGTCGGCAAATTCTCGCCCGGCGGCACGCTGCTGTGGTCGGTCGACCCCAGCGGTGGCAACCCGACGGCCATCTTCGGCACGGGCTCGGGCACCTCGTTCACGGTGGCGGTCAGCATCCTGCAGAACACGGCGTCGAGCCTGTTCCTGGACCCGTCCACCGGTGCGGTCACCGGCACCTTCCCGCTCGTGGTCGGGATGAACGACTATGTCACCCAGGAGGCCGGCGGCAACCTGCTCCACTCGGCCAACGGGTACGTCGAGACCCTCGACCCGACCGGCAAGGTGCTCGCCACGTTCGGCGCCCGCCACATCGAGGGGAACGGTCAGCGCACCGGCTCCGGCACCCAGTTCTACTATCCGGCCCAGGCCGTCCAGGGACCCGACGGCACCGTCTACACCGCCGACCCGCTCCACTCGATGGAAGCCACCTCCCCCACCGGCGTCCTGAAAGGCACGACCACCCTCGGAGGCACCCTCAACTTCGGCGGCTGGGGCTTCTTCCTGGTCGGCTCGACCCTCTACTACCAGAGTGGCCCACCGTTCAACGGGGCCGCCGACTCCATCTCGTCGATCCCGCTCGCCACCGCGCAGGCGTACCTTTCGTCCGCCCAGGCGCCGACGGACAGCCTGGGTTGGGGCGCGGGGCTGGTCACCCCGGCCACCGGCAACTACTTCGCCGCGGGCTCGACCCCCACGGTGGACGCAACCTTCGACCCGTGGTGGACGGCGATCGCCTCCCACCTGCAGCTGTCGTACTCGGTCGAGGACACCGCCTCGATGGCCACGGAGACCGTGCCACCACCCACGGTGGTGCCGCTGCCGACGACGCGCACCGGCCTCGCCTCGATCCCGCTGACGATCCCGGCCGCCGACACCGTGCCCGGTCCCTACGAGGTGCAGGCGACCCTGGTCGACACGACCACCACGCCCGCCACCACGCTGGGCACCACCTGCCTGCCCTACACGGTGGGGGCGGCAGGCGACCGCCTCGACTTCTCCGCCCTCCCCCCGGGCACCGACTCGGGCGGCCCGGCCGACCCCCGGGGCGTGGCCCTCAACTCGCAGCTCGGACTGGACTCGCTGCGCGGTGGCAAGGTCGTCGACTGGACGTCGCTCCTCCCCGGGTGCAACGTCTCGGCGCCCACCCCCGGCACCTGCGGGCCTTCGGCGCTCACGTTCGCCTCGTCGAGCACCGACCCGTACAAGGCGGCATTCCTGGCCGCGCGGGACCACGTCGCCTACTGGATCCAGGCGAGCGGCGGCGAGCCGCTGGCCACCGCGCTGGTGGACGCCGGGCTCTGGCAGGGTGACGTCGCCGCCCTGGTGGCCCACTACGCCACCGTGCCATCCGGCTGCGGCAACTGCGCACCGGTCACCAGCTGGGAACCGTGGAACGAGCCGAACAACACGGGCTGGGGCAACGGCGGGACCTACACCGCTAAGGTGCTCGCCCCGTTCTACGCCGCGGTGAAGTCGGTCCTGCCCGGGTCGTCCTCCACCGTCATCGGCGGCTCGTCGCTCGAGCCGGTCGTCGGCTGGTGGCAGCAGCTGATCGCGGCCGGCGGCCTGGCCGACATGGACGTCGCCGCCGTACACCCCTACACCGGTTCCAACGACGCCTACGAGGAGGACGGCATGGCGGCCCAGGTCCGCCAGCTCCAGGCGCTCCTCGGCGGCAAGTCCCTGTGGTTCACCGAGGTCGGCTGGTGGAGCGACGGCGACTACAACTTCCTCGGCCAGGCCAACGCCGTCACCCGGTCGCTGATCTGGCAGCGGGCGCTGGGCGTCCCGGTGCAGAACTACTTCTTCGACGAGGGGAGCTGGGGCAACAACGGGATCTCGTTCTCGCTCGTCCAGGCCAGCCGGACGGTGGACTACGTGAAGCCGGCGGCGCTGGCCACCATGACGACGTCGGGCACCCTGGCCGGCAGGTCCTACCTGTCGATGCCGGCCACCGGCATCCCCCAGGGCTACCGGGCCGACTTCGGCACCACGGCGTCCGGCACCACCAGGGTCTCGGCGGTGTGGACGGACGGGCTCCCCGTCACCGCGTCGGTGACGCTCACGAGCCCGGGTGGCAGCACCGACCCGGTGACGGTGACGTCGGAATACGGGAACGCCACCACGGTCCAGGCGGCGTCGGGCACCGCCTACGGCCTGCCCCTGTCGGACCAGGTCGCCTTCGTGACCTACCCCGCCGGGGACACCCTCACCGTCGGGCCGACGGAGACCTTCGGGGTCAACCTGGCAGCGGCATCCAGCGGGGCGACCGCCTCGGCCTCGAGCGGCAACGCATCGGCCGCCATCGCCGGACTCCCAGCAGGGTACGGACTCGGCTGGACCTCGGGAATTGCTGACGCGACCCCGACCCTGACCGTCGCCCTGGCCAATCCCTCGACCCTGGACCGGGTCGTGGTCGACACCCAGTCGGTGGGCTCCACCGCACCGGGCCTGCGCAACTACACGTTGTCGGCGGACGAGCCCGGGGCCGGGTGGGTCACGGTCGCCACCGAGCAGGGTCAGTACCGGAACCACGAGGCCATGTTCGCGTTCGCCCCGCTGGTCGCCACGGCGCTCCGGATCACCGTCAGCGAGGTCGACTTCGGCGGGTACTACGGCGGCGGCATCCCCCCGTGGTGGCCGACCACCCAGCGCGCCGGCGCCTTCGTCCACACCGTCGAGGCCTACGCCGGCTCGGGCGGGCCGTCGGTGGTCGCCGGGTCGGCACTGCCACCGCTGCTGGGCGGCAGCTCGGGTGGCGGCACCGGCAACGGCACCACCACCACGACCACGGGTGTGCCCACGACGACGACCATCGTCCCCCCGACGAGCACGACGAGCACCGGTCCGGCCACCGCGCCGTCCACGAGCACGACGAGCCCGACGACCACGACGACCACGGCGACCATCGCCCCCCCGACGACCACGACGACCCTGCCGCCGAACCTCGGGGTCGGCACCGGCAACGGCGGCAGGAACGGCCCCGACCGCCTGAAGGGCTACTGGCTCACCACCGAGAACGGCGGGCTCTTCACGTTCGGCGACGCGCCGCTGCTGGGATCGGCGGCGGGACTCACCCTCAGCCGTCCGATCGTCGGCATGACCTCGACGCCCGACCGGCAGGGGTACTGGATGGTGTCGTCGGACGGCGGGATCTTCGCCTTCGGCGATGCCGGCTTCTACGGCTCCACGGGCGGCCTCCCCCTCAACCGGCCGATCGTCGGGATGGCGTCGACGGCGGACGGCCTCGGCTACTGGCTGGTGGCCTCGGACGGCGGGATCTTCGCCTTCGGCGATGCCGCCTTCTCCGGCTCGACCGGCGCCGTCCCGCTCAACAAGCCGATCGTCGGGATGGCCGCCACCACTGACGGCCAGGGCTACTGGCTGGTGGCCTCGGACGGCGGGATCTTCGCCTTCGGCGATGCCGGCTTCTACGGCTCGACGGGCGCCCTGGCACTCAACGAGCCGATCGTCGGGATGGCTCCTACGTTCGACGGCCAGGGCTACTGGATGGTGGCCTCGGACGGTGGGATCTTCGCCTTCAGCGATGCCGGCTTCTACGGCTCGACGGGCGGTCACCGGATCAACGCCCCCATCACCGGCATGCAGGCGAGCCCGACCGCCCGGGGCTACTGGCTGGTGTCCAGGGACGGGGGGATCTTCGCCTTCGGAGACGCCCACTACTACGGCTCGGCGGGCGGACTCCACCTGTCGAGCCCCACGGTGGCCATCTCCTAGTCGGCCGCGGTCAGTCGGGGACGGGACCGCCGTCGCGCATCCGGACCACCCGTGCCGGCACGCCTACGGCGACGCACCCGGCCGGCAGGTCGCGGGTGACCACGGCATGGGCGCCGACGACCGTCCCCGACCCGATGGTCACCCCGCGGGTGATCGTCGCCTTGGCCCCCACCCAGACATCGTCGCCGATGGTCACCGGGGCCGTCGCACGCCCCTGGTCCAGGATGGCCGTCGCCGAGCCGTCGAAGGCATGGTCGTGGTCGCGTATCGACGTGAACTCGCCGAAGAGGCAATTGGTGCCGATGACGATGCTCCGGTCGGACGCCAGCGTGCAGTGGTGGCCGAACACCGTGCGGTCGCCCACCAGGAGGCGCCCCGAGCTCTCGAGGGTGAACCCGTGGTCGAGGACGCACCCGGGCCCGAACCGGACCTCGGCGCCGCGGGCGACGGCGAAGCGTGCGCCCGAGCGGACGTCGCACCGCCGTCCGAAGGTGACACGCTGGTGGCGCAGCCGGGTCACGGCGAGTCCGAGCCGTCGGCGGACCGCGCCCCGCACGCGGGACACCGTCCCGTAGTCGGCGTCCGGGTCACCGTCGGCGGACGGGGCGGACGGCTGTCCGCCCTCCCCACTCGGCTCCCAGGTCATCGCCGTACCCTACCGGTGGGCCCCCGTCGACACGGGGAGCACCGGCCCGTCACCCGGGGGCTGACCCGTCACCAGGAGAACGTCGTCGGCCGGTCGTCGGTGACATGGGCGCCCTGGTAGCTCCACTGCTCGGCCGGCACCCGGGCCGAGGGGACCAGCGTCATCGACCCGTGCGTGCCCGGCAGTCGGAACCGGGTGACCACCGTGGCCGCCGCTCCCTGATGGATCACGATCGGCGCGGCCACGAGCCACGTCGGTCCCTCGACGCCCAGTGCGGTCAGCGCCCCGGCCCCCGTCATGGTGATCCCGGTGGCGCCGGACGGGAGGTTGTCGGCCACGACACCCGAGTAGTCCCCGTAGACCAGGGGTAGCCCCGGAAATGGACCGGCGATGAACTGCGACTGCCCGGCGGGCGTGCGGTTCGCCAGCGTCGTCGTCAGCGTGACCGCGGTGTCCGACCCTGCGGGCCGGGTGGTCAGGGCCACCGACACCGGCAGGAACTGGTCGAGCTTGTTGCCGCCCTGGCTCACCACCGTCACGGCCAGCGACAAGGAGGTCAGGCCGCCGCTGGCCCCGCTCGCCACCCAGGCAGCCTGGGCCGCCGGGCTCGACGACCACACCATCAGGTGACGGCCGGCCACCGCCCCGGCGACGGCCGAGGCCAGCGTACGCAGATTCGTCGACTGGCCCTGCAGTTGGCGCAGGACGGCGTCGGCAATCGCCCCGAGCGCGTCAGCCCGTGCCGCGTTGCCCGCCGAGTCGTCGGACAGCCCCGCATACTGGTCGTGCATCAGGTACTGCTCGACATTGTCGGCCGAGACGGTGACGCCGGCGGACTGCACCGGACCGGTGGCCGTGAGGATCTGGCGCAGACCGACGATGTCGACGGCCAGCACCCCGTCGACCGCCTGACCGGTCCGGGCCGCCCACATGCGGGCGGCCAACGGGGCGGTCACGTCGAACTGGGGTGTCAGCCCCAGGTTGCGCCAGTCGACCCCGGGCAGCAGCCAGCCCCAATTCCGTTGCAGGTCCCCCGAGACGGTCACCTGGCCCGGCTTCAGCGCCAGCGATCCGCTCTGGCCGAACTCGCCGAGGTGGATGGTGCCGTCCGACGTGTCGGCCGTCCCCACCTCGAGGAAGGCGCCGGAGCCGGCACGCATCTCGGCGTTGTTGCCGGCCAGTACGAGGTAGGACTGCGGCCCCTGCAGGATGGTGGCGACCACCGCGGAGACCCCTGCGGCCTTGGCCAGTCGGGTGCGGGCATCGTCGAGCTGGGTGACGAACTGGTCGTGCTTGCGGGCGAGGGGGCCGACCAGGGCATTGCCGGGGCCGGTGTCGACGGCGTCCAGGCGGTGGGCGGCGGTCAGCGACAGGGCCGACAGGTGCCGGAGCGACGCGACCCGCTCGGGGCCGGCGCCGTGGGGCTGGTCGAGGATCCCGTGGACCTGGGCGAGGAACGTGGCGCCGATGGTGGCGACCTGCTGGGCACCGGCACTCAGCGTCCGCGCCGACCGCAGCTGACGGCCGAGCACCGGGATCCAGGTGGCCGGCCCCATGAGCGGTCCGGTGAGCTCGCCGTGGGCCGCAGCGAACTCGGTGGACGCCGTCCGCAGCGACCGCTCCGTGGCCGAGGCCGTGACCGTGGCCGGGTCGAGATGGTTCCGCACACTGTTGAGGTCGGCCATGCCGCGCTCGTCGTGGTGGTAGGCGGTCCACACGCCCACGGCGACGAACGCGGTCCACGCCACGAGGAGCACGACGACGGCAGAGCCCACGATCCACCTGGTCCGCCGCCCCCGCACTGCTTCGCTCACGCTGTCTCTCGTTGCTCCAGGCGCGCCGCGTGCACGTCAGGTGCAGGGCCTGCGGGCGCAACGGTCGGGCCGGGACGATCGTACCGGAGGGGGGCGCGCCGGCGGTGGCGCGCCCGGGGGGACGGGGTCGGGGCCGATAGCATCGGGACGTGTCGTTCTCGACCATCCGCGTGGGCGTCGGGCGCGTCATCCTCGTCGCCGGCATCCTCGTCCTGCTGTTCATCCCGTACCTGCTGTGGGGGACCGGGCTGATCACCGCCCGCGCGCAGGACGACCTCCGCCAACAGTTCCTGGCCACCCAGCGCCTCGAGCACCGGAGCACGAAGGTCACGCCGCCGCGTACACCGACGTCGCCGCCCACCATCGCGCCCCCGGTGCCGGCACCGGCACCGGGCAGCCCGGTCGGCATCCTGTCCATCCCGAAGATCTCGGTGTCGATGGTGGTGGTCGAGGGCACCGACGCCGAGCAGCTGCGGGCCGGGCCCGGGCACTACCCCGGGACACCGCTGCCCGGGCAGGCCGGGAACGCGGCCATCGCCGGGCACCGGACGACCTACCTCCATCCCTTCTACAACCTGGACGCGCTCGTCCCCGGGGACGCGATCGACGTGCTGACGGCCCAGGGGTGGTTCGTCTACAAGGTGACCGGAAGTCAGGCCGTCGCCCCCACCGACGTGGCCGTCGTGGCGCCGACTCCCACGCCGGTGCTCACGCTCACCACGTGCAACCCGCGTTTCAGCGCCACGCAACGACTCGTCGTCCAGGCCGCGCTGGTTGCCGACGTGCTGACCGGTGCGACGACACCCGCCCATCCGGCGACCACGACGTCCGGTCACGGGAAGTCGACGGCCACGGCACCCGCCGCCGTACAACGGCACTGGTGGCAGGCGATCCTGTGGGGCGTCGTCGTGGCCGCACTGATCAGCGGGATCTGGGTGCTGGCGGCGCGCCTGCGCGGCCGGCGGCGGGCAGCCGTGCTGGTGGTCGGACTCACCGTGTGGCTGGGAGTGGTGTACCTCTTCTTCGGGGCGTTGGCCCCGCTCCTTCCCGCCAGCTACTGACCCGGCGGCGACGAGGGGCACGTGCCGGCGCCGGGGCGCGACCGATCGGCGTGGACGGAAGTGCGGTGACCGGGACGGAGCCCGGTGATCAGCTTGCGGCTGCGGTCAGGAGGCCGAGCGGCGGCGGCGGGCAAGGACCCCGCCGACCACGATGGCGCCGGCACCGACGACCGCCAGTTCACCGATGTCCGCACCGGTGAAGGGCAGCGACGACGAGCCGTTCACCGAGGCGGCCGTGTGGACCGGGTCGGCCCGCGGCGACGGCGGCGGCACGGTGTTGTTGTTGACCGTGGGCGGGGTGCATCCCGTGTAGCACGAGGTGTCGGCGGCACCGGCGACAGCCGGCACCGCGAAGATCGATGCCAGCGCGATGCTCGATCCGATGCAGATTCGCTGTGTCCACTTCATCGTCTTCATGCTGTCCTCTTCTCGGGGTGGTGTGTCCCGAACCCTCGAAGCGCCGGTCCGCACGCCACTTCTGTTCCCCCCCATCATGCACGCCTGTCCGCACCCTCGCAACGACCTGCGAATCCCGCTCTGAGTCTGCAACTGATTCCACACCTCGCGTGGTCACACCACCGCGTTCCGTGGTGAGAACGAGCGACCCGACCCCCGGTGCGGGCGGTCGATCGGGCCGTGAGGGATCAGGCGGGAACGACCTGGCCGAACGTGCTGCACAGACCGAAGGCCTCGATCACCAGAAAGACGCCCACGAGGGCCAGCACCACCGGCAGCCGCCAACGCGGGCTGACCCGGGCCATCGGGGTGGGCATGTACCAGGTAGGCAGCAGCCCGTCGTCCAGCTCGAGGTACTCGGCGAGCGGGACGGCGTCGTCGGCCGGCACGGTGACCGGCTCGGCGGCGAGTGCCAGGCGCGCCAGCTCGTCATCGGTCAGCGGGCCGAACACGTCGACCGCCTCCCGCCCGTCGTCGTGGTCCCCGACCATCGCCGCACCCCCGTCCCGTCGCTCCCCGGCGGCCCGACGGGCCGTGGTCCCAGGCTAGCCACGCCGGCCCCCGGCGGTCCGCCGTCCGGGGCGACAGGTCAGAGCAGGTGGACGCCGGCCTCCAGCAGCACGATGGCGATGCCCACGAGGACCAGGCCGCACACGTAGGCGATCCTGCGGACCAGCGGCCGGTCGCTCCCACCGG
>JADGOH010000009.1 GCA_017883025.1 Acidimicrobiales bacterium | reverse complement strand
CGGAACACGGGGTTGAGGCTGGCCAGCTTCTCCAAGGTGGTGCCGGGCCGGGGGCCGTCGTCCTTGGTGACGACGGTGCCGTCGGCCAGGGTCACCGGGATGATCTCGCGGTCGAAGAAGCCACGCTCCTGGGCGGCCACGGCGCGGAGCTGCGACTGCAGGCCGAACTCGTCCTGCTCCTCGCGGGTCACCCCGGTCAGGTCGACGACGTTCTCGGCGGTCTGGCCCATGGCGATGTAGACGTCCGGGAAGACGCCCTCGAGCGGGGTCCACGACCCGGTCGAGGTGGCGGTGCGCTCGGCGGTCCGGGCCTCGGCCGCGGCGAACTCCGCGTTGTGGGGCCCGACGTCGGAGGCGCCGTGCAGGTAGCGGCTGACGGTCTCGACACCCCCGGCCACGAAGACGTCGCCCTCGCCGGCCTTGATGGCGTGGGCGGCCATGCGGATCGTCTGCAGCGACGACGAGCAGTAGCGGTTCACGGTCACGCCGGGCACCTCGGCCAGGCCGGCCAGGACCGCGGCCACGCGGCCCAGGTTGTAGCCGGCCTCACCGGCGGGCTGGCCGCAGCCCCAGATGACGTCCTCGACCGTGTGCGGGTCGAGTTGGGGGACCTTGGCCAGTACCTCGCGTATGACGAGGGCCGACAGGTCGTCGGGACGGCACTCGACGAGCGATCCCTTGTTGGCCCGGCCGATGGGGGTCCGGCCGGTGGCGACGATGACAGCTTCGGGCATGTGGTGCTCCTCGGTGACGGGCGGCTCGGGACCGCAGCGTGCTGTGATGACGTTCCTGCGTACGTTCGGACAGTGTCGGCCGGGACCCGTCGACGGGCGCCTCCGCGGCCCCCATCCGGATCCCCCCGGAACTTACCGGATGGTAACCCTAGCGGCCCCGGGCGGGGGTGGACGCACCCTACGCTGCCGGTGTGGACGGTGGCGTCCCCGCACGGGCGAATGTAACGTGTTCTAGTCGTGACGGACCGCCCTTCGTGGCGGTCGGCACCTGACCGGGAGGACCCCATGGAGATCGGCTACACCGAGGAGCACCAGGCGCTCCGCAACGAGCTGCGGGAGTACTACGCCAAGCTCCTGACCCCCGAGGTGGAGGCGCAGCTCGCCGCCAGCCATGGCATCGGTGCCGACATGCGGCGGGTGGTCAAGCAGATGGCGACCGACGGCTGGCTCGGCATCGGCTGGCCGGAGGAGTGGGGCGGCCAGGGCAAGGGCCCGATCGAGCAGTTCATCTTCTTCGACGAGTCGATGCGGGCCGGGGCACCGGTCCCGATGTTGACGATCAACACGGTCGGTCCGACCCTCATGGACTACGGCACCCAGGAGCAGAAGGAGTTCTTCCTCCCGAAGATCCTCGCCGGCGACATCCACTTCTGCATCGGCTACACCGAGCCCGAGTCGGGCACCGACCTCGCCTCGCTGCAGACCCGGGCCGTCCGTGACGGCGACGAGTACGTCATCAACGGCCAGAAGATCTACACGTCGTTGGCAGGCGACGCCGACTACATCTGGCTGGCCACCCGGACCGACCCGGACGTGGCCAAGCACAAGGGGATCTCGATGTTCGTGGTGCCGATGGACACCCCGGGCATCAAGGTCGTCCCGATGCACCTGCTGGGCGACCACAACATCAACTACACGTTCTACGAGGACGTCCGGGTGCCGGCGGCCAACCTGGTCGGCGGGGAGAACCAGGGCTGGTCGCTCATCACCAACCAGCTCAACCACGAGCGGGTGACCCTGTGCTCGTCGGGGATCATCGAGCGGGCCATGACCGACGTCCGGGCGTGGGCACAGGCGACCAAGCTGGCCGACGGCCGCCGGGTCATCGACCAGGAGTGGGTGCAGGTCCACCTGGCCCGCATCTACGCCCGGCTCGAGTTCCTGAAGCTCATCAACTGGAAGGTGGCGTGGACCGCGACCCAGGGCCACCTCGACGTGGCCGACGCCTCGACCATCAAGGTGTTCGGCACCGAGTTCTACCTCGAGGCCTTCAAGCTGATGATGGAGATCGTCGGCCAGGCCGGCTACCTCTCGAAGGGCTCGCCCGAGGCCGTGCTGGCCGGGCGGCTCGAGATGTACGCCCGCAGCCTGGTCATCCTGACCTTCGGCGGTGGCACCAACGAGATCCAGCGGGACCTGATCGCGATCTTCGGCCTGGGCATGCCCCGGTCGCTGCGCTGATCCGGCCACCGACGACCCCACACCACGCCCCAGACGACGAAAGAGGACACACCATGGACTTCTCATTCAGCGAGGAGCAGGAGGCCGTCCGCGAACTGGCCGACCGCATCTTCACCGACCTGTCGACCCAGGAGCGGCTCCGCGACATGGAGACCGACCCGACGAACGACCGCTTCGACCGCAAGCTCTGGTCGGAACTGGCCGGCGCCGGGCTGCTCGGCATCGCGCTGCCCGAGGACGTCGGGGGCGCCGGGCTCGGCTTCCTCGAGACGGGCCTGCTGGCCGAGGCCGCCGGCCGGACGGCCGCCTACGTGCCGGTGGTGGAGTGCCTGGCCGCCGCCGCACCGGCCATCGCCCGGTTCGGCTCCGCGGCCCAGCAGCAGCGGTGGCTTCCCGGGGTCGTGGCCGGCGCGACCGTGCTCACCACCGCCCTCGTCGAGCTCGGTGGCACGCCAGCGGCCCCGGCCGTCGTGGCCGAGTCGGCCGGTGACGGCTGGACCCTCACCGGCGTGAAGGCGTGCGTGCCTTCGGGGACGTTTGCCGACGCCGTCCTGGTGAGCGCCCGGATCGAGCCCGACGGCGTGGCCGTGTTCGTGGTCCCGACGTCGGCCGCCGGCGTCACCGTCGAGACGATGACGGCCAACAACGGCCAGCACGAGGGCCTCGTCACCCTGGCCACCGTCGCCGTGGGTGCCGATGCCGTACTCGGGGCCGTCGAGGACGGCCCGGCCATCGTCGACTGGCTGGTCCAGCGCAGCACGACCGCACTGGCCCTCGAGCAGGCCGGTGCCGCCGCCGCGTCGCTCGCCCTCGTGGCCGAGTACACGAAGAACCGGGAGCAGTTCGGCAAGCCGATCGCCACGTTCCAGGCCGTGGGCCAGCGGGCCGCCGACGCCTACGTCGACGCCGAGGCCATCCGGCTGACCGCATGGCAGGCCGCCTGGCGCATCGCCGAGGGCCTGCCCGCCGACAAGGAGGTCGCCGTGGCCAAGTTCTGGGCCGCCGACGGCGGGCAGCGGGTCGTGCACGCCGCCGTGCACCTCCACGGCGGCGTCGGCGTGGACCGCGAGTACCCGCTCCACCGGTTCTTCCTGAACACCAAGCACATCGAGCTCACCCTGGGCGGCGCCACCGACCAGCTGCTCCGGCTCGGGGCGACCCTCGCCGCCGAGCCGGCCTGAGCGCGATCCTGGTGTCGGGCCGTGACAGCGGCATGACCGGGCGGCCACGGTGAGCGTCTCGTTCTCCCATCTCGGGATCTGCGTCTCGGACGTCGACGCGTCCCTCCGCTTCTACTGCGAGGGCCTGGGATTCGCCGAGGTGGCCGCCCACGAGGTGGGGGAGGAGTTCGCCGCCCTGATGGAGGTCGAGGGGGTCCGGCTGCGATCGCGCATGATCGCCAAGGACGGGGTCACGGTCGAGCTGCTCGGGTTCGACGCCCCGGGGGTCACGGGTGACGGGTCCCGGCGGCCGATGAACGCCCTCGGACTGACCCACCTGAGCCTTCGGGTCGACGACGTCGGGGCGACCGCCGCCACCATCGAGACGCTCGGGGGCACGGTCGTCCGGTCGACCCGGACGGCGCTGCCGCTCGGTGACGTCACCCTCGACTTCGTCTACTGCACCGATCCGGACGGGGTCCGGATCGAACTCATGGACCTCGGGAGCTGACCCCGACGTGCCGCCTGGGCCCTCCGGTGGTCGCGCGGTGGACGGAGTCAGCTCCGCTACCGTGAGGCCGTGCCTGCTCCTGCCTCCGATGCCTCCGTGCCAGCGACCGTGACCGACGTCGACGTCACCGAGGCCGACCGCCTCGTGGCCGCCGGCGCGCTGATGCTCGACGTCCGTGAGGACGACGAGTGGACCGCCGGTCACGCCACGGTCGCCGTCCACCTGCCCATGGGCCAGATCGTGGACCGCATGGGTGAGCTCCCGACCGACCGGACGATCGTCTGCATGTGCCGGGTGGGCGGGCGGTCGGGTTCGGTCGCCCACCACCTGGCTGGCGCCGGGTATGACGTGCGCAACGTGGCCGGCGGCATGGTGGCATGGGCTGCCGCCGAGCTGCCCGTCGTGGACGGCTCGGGCGGCCCGGGCCGGGTCGTCTGAGCGCGGCGGCACCGGGCCGGCGGCGATGACGGTCTATCTGGACGACTGGCGGCAGCCGGCGCACCTCGGCCCGGTCGACGACCGCTGGTCCCACCTGGTGGCCGACACCGATGAGGAGCTCCACGACTTCGCCGACCGCATGGGGATGCGTCGGGCGTGGTTCCAGGACAAGCCCGGACGGCCCCACCATGCCCACTACGACCTGCCGGAGCGTGCCCGGGCGGAGGCCGTCGCCAACGGCGCCGTCGAGCTTACGTGGCGCGAGCTGGGTCGGATGCTGCGTCGGCGCCGCGTCGTCGCCGGCCCGGCAGTCGCCACCACCGAAGCCGCCACCACCGCCGACGATCCGGTCGCCACGTGACCGGCGCACTCGACCCGCGCATGCCCGTCCTGGTCGGCGTGGGCACCGCCTCCGACGACGCCGAGGCGTGCGAGCTCATGGCCGGAGCGACTGCGGCCGCACTGGCCGACGCCGGCGGTCGGGGACTTGCGGCCGCCGTGGACCGGGTGGCCGTGCCCCAGGGGAGCTGGGCGTATCCGGACCCGGCGCGCCTGGTGGCGGAGCGCATCGGCGCGACAGGGGCCACGACCCACCTGGCGGAGCTCGGGATCCCCCAGCAGAGCCTGGTGAACGACGCGCTGGCCGCCATCCTGTCGGGCGCCTCCGAGGTGGCGGTCGTGGTCGGCGGCGAGGCGAAACGGTGGGCCCGGGACCAGGAGCGGGCCGGGCGGCGACCGACCGAGACGGACCAACCGGGCGCGGTGCCCGACGTCGTGCGCGCCCGGACGGGACCCATCCTCGAGCCCGTCGAGGTCGCCCACCGACTGTGGGAACCGGTCCAGCAGTACGCCATGATCGAGAACGCCCTCCGGGCCGCCGACGGCCGGACGGTCGCCGAGCACCGCTCCGAGATCTCGGAGCTGTGGGCCCGGTTCGCCCAGGTCTCCGTGCAGAACCCCGACGCCGCCTTCCGTCGTACGGTGGACGCCGCGTGGCTCGACACCCCGTCGCCCGGGAATCGGCCGCTCGCCTTCCCCTACAACAAGTGGCACTCGACCCAGTGGACGGTCAACCAGGCCGCGGCCCTGGTGCTGTGCTCGGTCGGAGCGGCCGAGCGCCTCGGGGTGCCGGCCGACCGGTGGGTGTTCCCCCGGGTCGGGCTGGAGTCCAGCCATGCGGTGTCGGTGCTCTGTCGGGCCCGTATCGACACCTGGCCGGCCATGGAGGTCCTCGGCGAAACTGCCGCGGCGTGGCTCGGGCTCCCCATTGCAGACGTCGAGGTCACCGAGGTCTACAGCTGCTTTCCGGCGGCGGTCCGGGTCCAGCAGCGGGCCCTCGGCCTCGATCCGGCCGGAACGCCGACGGTCACCGGCGGCATGGCCTTCGCCGGCGGGCCGTTCAACAACTTCGTGCTCCAGGCGATGGCCGCCGTCGTCACGCGACTGCGCGACGCTCCGGACCGGCTGGGCATGGTGAGCACCGTCAGCGGGCTGCTGACCAAGCCCGGACTGGGCGTCTGGTCGGCCCGACCCGATGCCCGCCCGCCGCTCCTGGCCGACCTGGCCTACGAGGTGGCGTCGGTGACCGACGTGGTCGACGCGGTCGGGACGATCGACGGGTACGACGGGGCCGGCACCGTGACCACGTACACGGTGACGTTCGACGGGTTGGACCCGGTGCGGGTGGTGGCGGTGTGCGACACCGACGACGGCCGGCGGTGCGTGTCGATCGGTGACGACCCGGCGTTGGCGGCATCGGCCTGTGCCGAAGAGCTCATCGGCACGCGGGTGCGCATCGCCTCGGGGGCGTTCGCTCCGATCTGACCCGGGACCGGCGTCGTATGACGCTCAGCAGGCCCGGCTGGCCGACGACGCCTCGTCGGAGCACTCGTCAACGCACCGACGGCACTGCATGCTGTTGTCGCGGCTGTCCCTGCCGGTCCCGTGCGCGATGACTTCCGGCACCTGCGCGAGCGGCGCGTCGTACCGTCCGGGTCGCAGCGCACTCCGTCCACCCCACAGACTCCGGTGCGCTCCCGTCCCCCAGCCACCACGGAGGGCGGATTCCTTCCGGACCCCAGGACGGCCATCCAGGCCGAGCCACGAGGACGGTGACGGTGACGGTGTGCCCGGTGGGGTAGCGGTCCCGGACCATGCCCCGGGGCCGGACCCCTACAGTGGCGCGATGACCAGCGCTGTCGACGCCCTCCGAGCCAACCGCACCGGACTCTGGACCCCCGCACTCGAGGCCCTGCCCGGCCCAGCCGCACAGGACGCCGCCGCCGAAATCGAATCCCTCGGGTACGGTTCGCTCTGGTACGGCGAGGCCTACGGACGCGAGTCGTTCTCGGCCGCCCAGGCATACCTGGCCGCCACCAGCCGGCTGGTGGTGGGAACCGGGATCGCCAACATCTACGCCCGGGGTGCGATGGCGGCCAACGGAGCCATCCGACTCATCGAGTCGTTGGCGCCGCGCCGGTTCGTTGTCGGGTTGGGGGTGAGCCATCAGCGTCCGCTCGAGCGTGACCGCAAGGTCACCTACCGCCCGCCGCTCCAGGCCATGTCCGAGTACCTCGACGACCTCGACTCGGCCCCCTACTTCGGCGCCGACGCCGTGCGCCCGCCGATCGTGCTCGCCGCCCTGGGACCGAAGATGCTCGAGCTGGCCCGCGACCGGACCGCCGGGGCCCACCCGTACCTGGTGACCCCCGAGCACACGGCCTCGGCCCGACAGACCCTCGGGCCCTACCCACTGCTCGTCGTGGAGCAGGCGGCGGTGCTTGGACAGGACCGCACCGAGGGACTGCGCCGGGCCCACGACCACCTCGACATCTACACGGGCCTGCCCAACTACCGGAACAGCTGGCTGCGCCAGGGATTCACCGAGGACGACTTCGTCCGCGGCGGGTCCGAGAAGCTGGCCGACGCGCTCGTCGTCCAGGGGGACGAGGCTGCCGTCGTGGCCCGGGTGCGCGAGCACCTCGACGCCGGGGCCGACCACGTCCTCCTCCAGGTCCTGGGCAGCGACCTCGGCCAGGTCCCCATGGACGAGTGGCGGGCGCTGTCGCCGGCGGTCGCCGGGGTCTGAGCCGCTGGGGCAGCGGGCGACGCGGAGGCGAACACCGGAGCACCCGCTCCCGGGTCGGCGGTGCACTCCTCGGGACTCAGGGCCCCGGTGCCGTGCCGGTCCGGACGAATCCGCGCATCAGGCCGACCTCCCGGAACCCCATCCTCCGATAGACGGGTCGGCCGTCCGGACTGGCCTGGAGGGTGGCGGTGCGCAACCCATCGGACCGCGCCCGCTCCATGACCTCGGTGAGCAGCGTCGTGGCGAGCCCCCGCCGCCGGTGACCGGCCTCGGTGGCCACGTAGTGGATCCCGAGGTCGTCGCCGAGCGTCAACGTCATGGCCACGCAGACGGGTCGCCCGTCGGCGAGCAGCCCGTGGGTGCGGACACGGTCGTCGGCGAGGCGCACGGCCAACGGACCGAACGCCGGCCCGCTGTCGTAGGCACGGTCGTTCATGGCGCCCACCACGCCCAACGACGGGGACACCACCTCGACCGGGCCGCCACCCGCCGTCCGGGGCGCGTCCTCAAGTGCGAGGCCCATGCACGGTGTCGCGATCTGGGGGTCCTCGATCCTCCCCTCGGCATGGTCGACGAAGGTCCACAGGCAGTAGGGGAGGAGCGGATCGTCGGCTGGGGGGGCAGCGTCCGCCGGCACGACGACCGCGTTGAACCACGGGTTGTCGCCCAGCGCGTCGATGGCCGCGCCCACCGCGTCCGGACGGCGGATCTCTGCATCGGGGCCGACGCCGTACCGACCGATGGTCGCCAGCATCTCGCCGAAGTTCGTCGCTGACCGGCGGGCCAGTTCGCTGTCGTCCACGAGGCCTCCGATCGCGTCCGCCCCGACTGTAGGCGTCGGACGACGGACCCGGACGGCGTGGCATGTCCGGAGGCACGGCGTCCTCCGCCTAGGCTCCGGGGCGCCCGTACCTCCCGCACCGGGCGACCCGGCCCATGCGCATCCTCCTCGTCTCCGACCTCCACTACAACTTGCCCCAGCTCGATTGGGTGGTCGGGGCAGGCCCGGAATTCGACCTCGTCGTGGTGGCCGGCGACAGCCTCAACATCGCCTCACCGGTGCCGCTCGACGCCCAGTCCGTCGTGATCCTGAACTACCTGGCCCTGCTCGACGGGGCGACCACGGTGGCCGTCAGCTCGGGAAACCACGACCTGACCGGGCCCGACGCCGCGGGAGAGCAGTCCGCGCTGTGGCTGGCCGAGGCGCGGGCGGCGGGCATCCCGACCGACGGGGACTCGCTGCTCCTGGACGACACGCTCGTGACCATCTGCCCGTGGTGGGACGGTCCGGTGGGCCGGGAGGAGGCGGTCGCGCGGTTCGAGCGTGACGCCGCCCGTCGGCCCGCACGCTGGGTCTGGGTGTACCACTGGCCGCCGCTCGGTTCGCCCACGTGCTGGACCGGCCGCAAGGACTACGGGGACCCCGACGTCCTGGCATGGATCGGCGAGTACCGGCCCGACGTCGTCCTGACCGGCCACGTCCACCAGGCGCCGTCCACCGAGGCCGGCTCGTGGGCCGACCGGATCGGCGACACCTGGGTGTTCAACGCCGGCACGCAGATCGGCAAGACCCCGGCCAGGGTCGAGGTCGACCTGACGACAGGGCATGCCCGGTGGGTGTCGATCATGGGCAGCGAGACCTGTGCGCTCACCGACGACGCCCCACCCGCCCGCACGGTCTTTTGACGGGCTGCTGGCAGCCCCGGGCCGTCGGTCCGGCTCAGTACTCGGGGTCGGGGTCCCGTGCCGACCCGGGCCGGGCCGATGGCTGCTGCTGGGCCGCCAGCCGGCTCAGCACCTCCGACACCATCGACAGTCCGGGGGCGTCGCCGTACTGGTGCTTGAGGTCGGCCAGGTAGGTCGTCACGAAGTTGAGGCGCTCGGCGAGCCCGACGGCCACGGATCGCAACAGGTCGGGGTCCTCGCCGAGGAAGGCCCGTCCGTCCCGAGCCACCCGGAGGCGGCTGGCCTCGGCGGCTTCGACCGTGGCCCCGTGGTCGGTGCCCAGGAGGACCGAGATCTCGCCCACGACCGCCCCCGGATGCGAGATCGAGTTCACCAGTTCTGCGCCCTTGCGGACGGTCAGCACGCCGGACACGAGGATCCAGATCTCCCCACTCGCACCGCCTTCGGTCACGACCGGATCGCCGGGCGCGAAGTCGACCTCGGGCAGATGGGCCGTGCGGGCCAGCATGTCGGACATCTGCCGATGGTAGCGGCGGACCCGACCCCCGGGACAGGTCGTGTCCCCCGTCAGTCCGCCGGGGCGGCGGCGGCCTCCTCCGACGAGTCCCAGGCGCGGTGCAGCAGGCGCAGCAGTACGTCGGGGGGCTGGGCTCCGGGGATCCCGAAGCGGCCGTCGAGCACGAAGAAGGGCACGCCGGTCGAGCCCAGCTCGACCGCCCGGGCCTCGTCGGCGCGGACCTCGTCGGCGTACACGTCGGTGGACAGGACCTCGGCCACGCGGTCGGTGTCGAGCCCGACCTCGGCCGCCAGTTCGGCCAGGGTGGCGGGGTCCGAGACCGCCCGTCCCTCGGTGAAGTAGGCCCGCAGGAGCCGCTCCTTCATGGCGCCGCCGAGTCCCTCGTCAGCGGCGAGGTGGATGAGGCGGTGGGCGACGAAGGTGTTCCCGATCTGCACCCGGTCGAGGTGGTACTCGAGGCCGACCGTGGCGGCCAGCTCGGTCATCTGGCGGTTGGCCGTCGACGCCTGGTCGGGGCTCATCCCGTACTTGCGCTCGAGCACCTCGTCCATGGACAGCTCCACCCGGTTCGGCGTCGTCGGGTCCAGTTCGAAGCTGCGCCACTCGACGGTGACGTGGTCGGCGTGGGGGAATCCGGCCAGCGCCACCTCGAGGTTCCGCTTCCCGACGTAGCACCAGGGGCAGACGACGTCCGACCAGATCTCGATCTTCACGGTGGCTCCTCACGGTCCGCGGCACCCGTGCGCGCGTACCTGCGACGCTACCCGGACGCCGGCGACGGTAGCGTCGGGGCATGGTCCTCGAGCACGCATTGATCACCGTCCGCCCGGACTCCCACGAGGAGTTCCAGGCGGCCGTCACCCGGGCCCGGGAGGTCATCTCGGCCGCACCGGGCTTCCGCTCCTTCGCCCTCCGACGGGGGATCGAGTCCCCTGACCGGTACCTCCTGCTCGTGGGCTGGGAGACGCTCGAGGACCACGTCCCCGGCTTCCGGGAGTCCCCGGCCTTCGCCGAGTGGCGGTCCCACATCCAGCCGTTCTTCGAGGGCCAGCCCGAGGTCGACCACTACGACCCGCTGCCCGGCCTGTCCTGAGCCGGGGTTGGCGGGACCATTCCGCCGGGCCCGGTGTCCGGCCCGCGTCCCGACGAACCCACCCGATGGCCAGGCCCCGTGTACCGGGCCGTCAGTCGATCGTCGCTGCGAGCGCTGCGGCCGCCGACAGGTGTCGGGCCAGCTCGGCGGGCGGCGTCCGGGCGTTGAGCCCGCTCGTGGACGGCATGACGTAGGCGGGCCGGCCGGCGATGGTCGCCGGCTGCACGCCCGGCACCGCACGGCGGTCCACGACGGTGCGCCAGCCCGACAGGCCGACGAAGCACACGGCACCCGGGCGGAGCCATCCGACCAACGCCGAGACCCGGGCGAACCCGACCTCGTGCTCCTCACGGGTGACCTCGGCGGCCGTCCGCGTCGCCCGTTTGGCGAAGTCGGTCATCCCCATGCCGGCGGCCAGGGCGGCCACCGGGTCCCGGTCGGCATCGACCAGTCCGGCGGCGAGGGCGGCCGGCCAGAACCGGTTGCCCGGGCGGGCGTACCCGACGCCGGCGTCGGCAGAGTAGATCGACGGATTGACGCCGCAGACGAGCAGCCGCATCCCCGGCCCGACGGTGTCGGCCAGCGTGCGCTCGCGCACCACCCGGGCCCGGACGGCGCCCGCAGCCCCGGACCGCGAAACCGACCGGACCGTGAACCCGCCGCCGACCAGGAGGGCGTCGAGTCGGTCGGATTCGCCGGGCCACCGGACCTCGAGGTCGACCGCCGCACCGACGGGAAGCGGGCGCTGGGCGAGGTGGAGCAGGAGAGGCAGCCGCTCCGCCGGCACCCCGGGCACCCTCCACGTCCACGGCCCGCCGGCTCGACGCGGGGGGACGGGGGCCTCCGTCTGGCCGCCGGACGGGGTTGCGGGCACGCCCGCAGCGTACCGGTGGCCGCGGCCGGTGGACCGGTGGTTGACTGGCTCCCGTGCCCGCCTGCCCGACCCTGACCACCGAGCGGCTCACCCTTCGGCCCTTCCGTGCCGAAGACCTCGACCCGCTCTTCGCCATCATGGCGAGCGACGAGGTCCGGGCGGCGCTGCACGTGCCCGACGACTTCACCCGGACCCAGACATGGGGATCGCTCACCTCCCTCGCCGGGCTGTGGGAGCTGCTCGGCCTCGGGCAGTGGGCGCTCGAGGAGCGGGGGAGCGGCCGCTTCGTGGGCCGGGCCGGGCTCTACTGGCGGCCGGAGCCCGAATGGCCGGGCGTCGAGGTCGGCTGGATGCTGGACCCCGGCGCCTGGGGCCTCGGGTACGCCACGGAGGCCGGCGCGCGATCGGTGCGCTACGGGTTCGAGGAGCTGGGCGAGGACGTGCTCCACAGCGTGATCCTGCCCGGCAACACCCGGTCCGAGGCGGTGGCCGCCCGCCTCGGGTTCACCCCGTGGGAGGAGCGGGTGCTGCCCCACTTCCCCTCGGCGGCCCACTGCATCTGGCGCCTCGACCGCGGCACCTGGGACGAACGGGTCAACGAAGGCTGAGCCCGCCGTCGACCAGGACCACCTGGCCCGTCACGTAGGTCGAGCGGGCGAGCCCGATGATCACCTCGGCCACGTCGTCGGGGGTGGCCGACCGCTGCAGCGGGGCCTGGGCCCGCACGAACTCGCGCACCACGTCCCAGTCGGCGGTCCACGGGGTGTCGACCAGCCCAGGGGCCACGGCGTTGACCCGGATGTCGGGTCCGAGGGTGTTGGCCAGCAGGCGGGTCATATGGCTCATGGCCGCCTTCGAGCAGGCGTAGGGGATGGAGCTGCCGACCGGTCGCTCGCCGGCCAGCGACGAGACGTTGACCACCTGCCCGTTGCCGGAGGCCCGCAGATGGGGCACGGCGGCCACCGTGACCTGCCAGGTGCCGATCACGTTGGTGTCGTAGATCCGGCGCCACACGTCGGGGCTGGCGGCCTCGAGATCGTCGTGGGGGATCACCGCGGTGGTGCCGGCGTTGTTCACCAGGACGTCGAGTCGGCCGTGGGTGGCGACCACCTCCGCGATCAGCCGGGTGGCGTCGGCCTCGTCGGCCACGTCGGCCTGGACATAGGTGGCATCGGGCAGTTCTGCGGCCAGCGCACGGCCGGCGTCGACCGACGTCATCGAGTTCACGACCACGGTGGCGCCCGAGGCTCCGAACCGCCGGGCCGCCTCGGCGCCGATGCCCGAGGAGGAGCCGGTGACGAGGACGACCTGCCCGGCGAACCGGTCGTCGGTGGCGTGGGGGGTTGCAGGTGATGGGGTCATGCCCGGAGTGTAGGACCGGTGTCCCGTGGGCCGGTAGGTTCGCGGCGTGCGCCTGGTGACCCTGCTCGAGGACGGCCGACCCGTCAGCGGGCTCGTGGTGGGTGACGAAGTGGTCGACCTGACGGACCCGGCCGTCGGCCTGCCGGCCGTGCTGGTCGACGTGCTCGCACTCGGCGACGACGCACGCCCGGCACTGCGGCGGGCCGCCCGGTCGGGGGCCAGGCGGGTGCCGCTGGCGGGAGCGCGCCTGGGTGCCCCGGTGCCCCGTCCCCCGGCGTTCCTGGGGATCGCCCGCAACTACGGGGACCACATCGCCGAGATGGGCGTCGACCGACCGACGCAGCAGACATGGTTCGCCAAGCTGTCGACGTGCGTCGTGGGACCGGGCGATGCCGTCGAGGTGCCCGCCGCCTCGGTGCAGGTCGACTACGAGGGCGAGCTCGGCGTGGTGATCGGCCGGTGCTGCCGACACGTACCGCTCGAGCGCGCCCTCGAGGTCGTGGCCGGGTACACCGTCGTCAACGACGTCAGCGTGCGTGACTGGCAACGTGCCACGCCCACCATGCTGCTCGGAAAGGGCTTCGACACCCACGGGCCGACCGGCCCCTGGATCGTGACGGCGGACGAGGTCCCCGACCCCCAGGCGCTATCGGTGCGGACCTGGGTCGACGGCGAGCTCCGCCAGGACGGCACGACGGCCGACATGATCTTCACCGTGGCCGACATGATCGCCCACCTGTCTCGGGTGGCGACGCTGGAGCCCGGTACGGTGCTGGCCACCGGCACGCCCGCCGGGGTGGGGGCGGCCTCCGACCCGCCGCGTTGGCTGGCGGCGGGGGACACGGTGTCGGTGGAGGTCGAGGGAGTCGGCGTCCTCACCAACCCGGTGGTGGAGGAACGGGTCGCCGTCGGCCCGGCCGTCCGATGAGCCCGGTGCCCGACCCGGCGACCGGCTCGGGTCCCGAGGTGGTCCGCGTCACCTCGTCGTTGCGGATCCCGATGTCCGAGCTGCAGTTCCGGTTCAGCCCGAGCGGTGGTCCCGGCGGCCAGCACGCCAACAAGGTGGCCACACGGGTGGAGCTCCGCTTCGACGTGTCCGCGTCGCCGTCGCTCGGGCCGCACCAGCGGGCGCGGCTCCTCGAGCGACTCGGCCCCGAGGTGCGGGTGGTGGCCGACGACGAGCGGTCGCAGCTGCGGAACCGGCAGCTGGCCGTCGAGCGGCTCCGGGAGCGGCTCGCCGCCGCGCTACGGGTCGAGAAGGCCCGCCGACCGACCCGGCCGTCCAAGGGGGCCAAGGAGCGGCGACTGGCCGACAAGCGTCGGCTGTCGGAGCGGAAGCGGGCTCGGCGGCCCGACCACGACGACTAGCAGGTGATGCATGCGGCCTGAGGCCCCGCGTCCCCTGGCGGAGTTCAGCCGGCCTTTCGGGCCCGGCGCACAGGCGTGGCCCAGGCCGTGTCGAGCAGCCTGTTGATCTCCGCGGTGAGGCGCTCGGGATGGACCCGGAGCTCGAGGACCGAGCTGGCCTGGATGAGTTGGCCCTGGGGCAGCCGGCGCGCCAGCTGCTGGGCGTCGTGGAACGGATGGACGTGGTCGACCTTGTGGCCGATCACGAGTGCGGGGACGTCCATGGCCGCCCGCTGGTCCACGGTCGGGGCGATGGGCCCCGCCAGGATCCCGTGCAGGACGGCTGCCGTCTCCCGGGGCTCCGCCGACAGCATGTTCATCGCGCTGTCGAGCGCCCCGTTGCCGGTGCGGGGCAGGGCGCGGAACACCTTGGCCAACCGCCCGACGATCGGCCGGGCGTAGTGGGAGGCGAGCAGCATGGGGATGAAGGTGATGGCGGCGGCCGGCAGTGCCCACTCGAGGACCGGCATCTCGACCACGAGGCCCCGCACGCGCTCCGGCGCCTGGGCAGCCACCAGCAGGCTGACGTTGCCGCCGAGTGACACGCCGCCGACGACGGCCTGGTCGATGCCGAGGTGGTCCATCAGGGCGATCACGTGGCCGGCGTAGGTGTCCATCCGGTGGAACGATGCCCGCGGGGGCCGGGCGGACAGCCCGTGGCCAGGGAGGTCGAGGAGGATGACCCGGTTGCCCTTGGCGGCCAGATCCGAGGCGAGCCGGCGGTTCATGTTGGCGTCCATCAGGATGCCGTGCAGGAAGATCAGCACCCGGGGGCCCTGGCCGTGGACCTCGTAGTAGAGCTCGAGGTTGTCGTGGACGAATTGGCCGACCTCGTAGGGGGCCGCCGACCCCGGATTGTCGTCCGGCAGATCCTTCGGGGCGCGGAGCACCCGTGACGGTGCCGCCCTCGGCCGGTCAGTCCGTGGTGCCCCTTGAGTCGCCATGCAGCCCACGGTACGCCGCGGGCTGGCGGTTCGCCAGCACCGGCAGGCGTTCGCGCACGTCGGCGAGGCCGTCGAGATCGAGGTCGGCCACCACGACACCGGGGGTCGGGTCGGTGCGCTCGGCCAGAACCTCCCCCCACGGGTCGACGATCATCGAGTGGCCGTGGCACCGGGGCATGCCGACGGGGAGCTCGCCCACCTGGCCCGCTCCGATGATGAACACCTGGTCCTCGACGGCCCGTGCCCGCAGGAGCAGCTCCCAGTGGGCCGGCCCGGTCGCGGCGGTAAAGGCGGCCGGCACCGTCACCACGGTCGCCCCGTCGAGGGCGAGCATCCGGTAGAGCTCGGGGAAGCGGACGTCGTAACAGAGCGTCATCCCGAGCACGGCCCCGGGGGTCGTGCTCAGTGGCACCACGCAGGTGTCGCCGCCCGGGGCGATGGTGTCGGACTCCCGGGAGGCCACACCCCGCAGCGCCACGTCGAACAGGTGGATCTTCCGGTACACGCCGAGGACGGTGCCGTCGGGGCCGAGCAGACAGCTGGTGTTGGACAGGCGCCCGTCGCCCGCCCGGGCCACCTCGGGGAAGCTCCCGGCCACCAGGTGGATCCCGAGGCGGGCGGCCAGGGTCGAGGCCCAGGTGACCGTGGGGCCGTCCAGCGCCTCGGCGCCGGCCCGGAGCACCTCGGGGGTCCCGGCCACCGAGAAGTACTCGGGCAGGACCACCAGGTCAGCGCCGGCGCCGGCCGCCTCCTCGACGAGGGCGCCCGCCGCCATCAGGTTGGCGGCACGGTCGTCGCCGGCCGTCGTCTGGATGGCGGC
This sequence comes from Acidimicrobiales bacterium, assembly GCA_017883025.1. Lineage (GTDB taxonomy): Bacteria > Actinomycetota > Acidimicrobiia > Acidimicrobiales > RAAP-2 > Bog-756. Next base: position 21,931 of record JADGOH010000009.1, on the reverse strand, counting down.
AGCGCGCATGTCACAGGGTAGGCCGGGGATCGGGCACAATGACCCACGGCGTGGGGACCCGACCGGTCCACCCCGCCCCGAGGAAGAGAGCGCCGTGTCCTTCGAAGACTCCGATGTCGTCCGCAGTGCCGTCCGAGTGGAGGGGTTCCGGGACGACGAGTTCAACTACCAGCTGATCCGGGCCCTCGGGATGGCCGACTACGCGGGCTCCTCGGTGGGTGAGTGCCTGGCCGTGGTGGCGGAGATCACCGACGGGAGCCCGCAGAGCTGGACCCGGGCCTTCGAGCGACTGGCCCAGCGGGTGGAGGCGCAGGGACGGGAGTGCCTGGCCGCCGGTCGCAGGGTGAGTGGCCGCGACCACCTCCTGCGGGCCTCCACCTACTATCGGACCGCCGAATACTACGGCGGCGGCTCGGGCGCCGACGGGGCCGGGGCCCGCAGCCAGGCCTGTTTCTCTGAGGCGGCCGCGCTGGTCGACCCGCCCGTCGAGCCGCTCACCATCCCGTTCGCCGGCGGGTCCCTGCCCGGCTACCTGGTGCGACCGCCGGCCGGCACATCGGGTGACACCCCACGTCCGACGGTGGTGGCCGTGGGCGGGTTCGACTCGAGCGCCGAAGAGCTCTACTTCCAGCTCGGCGCGCCCGGCGCCGAGCGGGGGTGGAACGTCGTGGTCTTCGACGGTCCCGGCCAGCTCGGGTGCATGCGCACCGAGCCGGCCATGACGTTCCGGCCCGACTACGAGGTGCCGATCGCCGCGGTGCTCGACGCGGTCGTCGGCCTGCCCGGGGTCGACTCCGGGCGCGTGGTCCTCTGCGGGCAGAGCTTCGGCTCCTACTTCGCGGCGCGCGCCGCGGCCACCGACCCCCGGGTCCGGGCGCTGGTGGCCAATCCGCCCGTCGTGGACATGGGCCGCTACATGGAGGCCTGGGTGGGGACCGACGTCTACCGGATGATCCGGGACATCCGTCCCGAGGACGTGACCGGCGTACCCGAGGACCTGATGCCGCGCCAGATGCAGTGGGGCATCGAGGCCATCTGCACCCGGTTCGGGGTCCCGTCGTTCCATGCCTGGCGCGACGCCATGGCGTCCTACCGGCTCGACGGGCGGATCGCCGAGATCGCCTGCCCGGTGCTCGCCCTCGTGGGGGAGCGGGAGGGGGACGAGCCGCGGGCCCAGTTCGACGCGTTGGTCGCCGGTGTCGCCGGTCCGGTCACCGCACGGGTGTTCCGACCGGCCGACGGCGCCTCGGCCCACTGCCAGTCCGACAATCTGCGCCTGTCCGCGCAGGTCACCTACGACTGGCTCGACGCCCAGCTGGGTTGACCGCTGCCGGTCGGGACCGGCGCCCCGGGGCCTCGGACCCCACGGGAAGTGCTCAGGCCGATCGAGTGGCCAGTGCCGCAGTCAGCGCCGCCACGCCACCACCGGTGACGTCCTCGCGCACGCCGACCAACGGGGTCAACGAGGCCCACCCCTCCTCGACGAGGGCGGCGTCCGACTCGGGCTCGAGCTCGGCGCGCTCCTTCAGGCGGTCGGCGTCCTCGGACATCCCCCGCATGGAGAGCACGATGGCGCCCCCGGTGCGGTCGACGGCGGGACCTTCGACGGGCATCGGCGTGTGTTCGGGCCGGACCGACCGGATGAGCCCCACCCGCCCGAGCTTGCCGTGGCGCAGCCCCTTGAGCTCGTGGGGGCGGACGGCCGGCACATTGAGGTTGAGCACGGTGCCCGGCTCCGACCCGGCCAGCTCGGGGACGATGCCGCAGGCCAGGCCCACGGCCGTCTCCCAGAAGTCAGGCTCGGAGGCCCAGGCGATGCTGACCGCCAGGCCCCGCACGCCGAACTGGGCGCCGGTCAACGCCGCACCCACCGTGCCGGAGTGCATGGCCGACCGGCCGGCGTTGATCCCGTGGTTGATGCCGGACACGATCATGTCGGGCCGCGGGCCGAACCCCTCGATGCAGCCCAGGATCACCGAAAGGGCCGGCGAGCCGTCGACGCCGAAGGTCGGGACGTCGGCCAGGCCGGGGATGTCGACGTGCTCGTAGGGGATGGACTCCCGCTCGTAGACGGGACCCACCGCGGCACCCGCCCCGCTGTGGTCGGTGAGCGGGGCGACGACGACCAGGTCGTGCTCGTCCCCGAAGGCGGCATGCAGGCCCCGCGCCAGTGCGGCGATCCCGGGTGCGAACACGCCGTCGTCGTTGGTGATCAGGATGCGCATGGCGGGGGATTCCGTTCGTCGGCCGTCGCGTGACGCCGGCGCCGCCGGGGCGTGTGGGCTCGTCGCGACAGGGTCTCGGCGGGCCGGTGCGGCCTCGTCGCCTACCATACCGGGCGACATCGGCAACCGGACGGTGCGCCACGACCGTCGCCCTCCGTCCCCACCGGGCCGCTCCGCGGCCCCGCCGGGCGCCGCGACCGACGCAGCGGCACCGGCGCCCACTCCGCCACGAGGAAACCAGACCCCACCCCATGACCGCTCCCACGCCCCCCTCCGACCAGCATCCCGCCCAGTCCACCGCCGCCACCGGCGATCAGTGGGTCATCGGGCACGGCCATCAGCGTGCCGTCGTCACCGAGGTGGGGGCCACGCTGCGGGCGTTCACCGTTGGCGAGCGACCCGTCGTCGACGGGTTCGGGCCGGAGGAGTGGAGCCACGGTGGCCGCGGCCAGGTCCTCGCCCCGTGGCCAAACCGGCTCGGCGACGGCGCCTACACCTTCGAGGACATCACGGCCCAGGCCCCGCTGAACGAGGTCGACCGGCGTACGGCCATCCACGGCCTGGTCCGGTGGTTGCCGTGGCGCCTGACAGGTCGCGCCCAGAACCGGGTGGGGTTGAGCTGCGAGCTGTACCCGTCACCGGCCTACCCGTTCGCCCTCCGCCTCGAGATCGAGTACCGGCTCGGACGCGAGGGCCTCACCGTGTCGACCGATGCCCAGAACCTCGGGACCGCCGACCTTCCGTTCGGGCTCGGATTCCACCCGTACCTCACGGTGGGCACCGGCTCGATCGACCAGGCCCGGCTCCGTGTCCCGGCCCACCGGCGTCTCGTCGCCGACGATCGCGGCCTGCCGACCGGCTCGGTGGGCGTCGCCGGGTCCGAGTACGACTTCACGACCGACCGCCCCATCGGGGTCACCCGGCTCGACACCGCGTACTGCGACCTCACCCGCGACGGCGACGGCCGGGCCCGGGTGGATCTCGACCACCCCGACGGTGACGCCGGGGTGACCCTGTGGGCCGACGAACGGTTCGGCCACCTGATGCTGTTCACGGGCGACACCCTGGACCCCGGGTCACGCCGCACCGGGCTGGCCGTCGAGCCCATGACGTGCCCACCGGACGCCTTCCGGTCGGGCACCGATCTCACCGTCCTCCGGCCCGGCGCCCGCTGGACGGGGTCCTGGGGGATCACACCTCGCTGACCAGGGACGATGCCCTCCGTTCGCCGTCGTTCCGGAGGGAGGCGGACGGGAGGGCGCACCGCCCCGGCCAGGGATCGGCAGCCGGTCCTCCACGGCCGGCGCCGATCGGTGTGTTGCGCCGGGCGTCCCGGAGCCGTGCGTCCCGGAGCCGTGCGACTCCACGGGCCGGCGGATGTGGTGCGCCCCCCCGGATTCGAACCGGGAACCTGCGGATTAAGAGTCCGTTGCTCTGCCGTTGAGCTAGAGGCGCCTGTGCCTGGGACCTACGGTACTGCCCCGGGTGGCACGGTCGCGAGTCCCATGTCTCGAGGGACTGAGGGTGACCGACGGGGTTCGAACCCGCGACCTCCGGGATCACAACCCGGCGCTCTGACCAGCTGAGCTACGGCCACCAAGGAGCCTCTAGTGTGGCACAAGCCGATGGCGGCCCGGACACGGTCCGACTCGTGTGTGCTCCGCCCCTGTAGCTCAACTGGATAGAGCAGGTGGTTTCTACCCATCAGGTTGCGGGTTCGACTCCTGCCGGGGGCACGAAGGGATTGTCGCGCCGGCCATGGGCGGCCCGACCTACCCCCGGCCTCGGTGTCGCCGGGCACGACCCCGTAGGCTGGGAGGACCGCATGCGCACCGAACCGATGTCCCGCCCGTGCCGACGCGCCGCACTCGCCGCCCTTGCCGGGGCGTCGGCGGCCGTCGCCACCTGCCTCGTCCCGGCCCTGACGCCCGCCGTCGCCGGCGCATCCGGCTCCTCGGCGGCCGTCGTGCCCGCCACCCTCCCGACGATCACCGAGACGTGGTCGACCGGCCCGCTGGCTGACGCGGGAACCCCGATCGCCCAGTCGTCTCCGATCCCGGCGACGCTCGGAGGCCGGCCGTCTGTGGTGGTGGGGGATCGGGGCGGGCACCTCTACGCGTTCCAGCTGGACGGTGCCGCCCCGGGGTCGCCGCCGTCGCCGGCCGTCCCCACCGGGTGGTCCGGCACCCACGCCAACGCCCCGATCGACTCGACGCCGTCGGTGGCGCCGGCGGCCGGCGGAACGAACGTCCTCGTCGGATCGGGCGACGACGCCCTGCCCCAGGGTGGCGGGTACCAGGCGTACGGCGCCGACGGGTCGCTGCGCTGGATCACCTCGGTCGCCAACCCGCCGTCGGACACCGCGCCGTCCGGCGGCGTCATCGCCGGCATCGCCGTCGGGACCCTGCAGGGCGCTGCCACGTCCGGTCCGTCCGCCGTGGCCGGTTCACTCGGACAGGTCGCCTACGCGCTCGACCCCACCTCGGGAACGCCGCTCCCGGGCTGGCCCTTCCTGAACACCGACAGCACCCACGGCACCGTGGCGATCGCCGACCTGTACGGCACCGGGCGCGCCGAGGTGGTGGAGGCCTCCGACCAGTCCACCGGACTCGCCGCCGGGCAGACCTACCACGACGGGGGCACGCTGCGCATCCTGTCCGGCACGGGCAACGTCATCTGCCGGACCTCCACCGACCAGGTGCTCGACTCCTCGCCGGCCGTGGGCGGCTTCCTGGCCGGCGGGGCCACCGGCATCGCGGTCGGGACCGGCAGGTACTTCCTCGGGGCCGCCGACACCGACACCGTCAAGGCGTACGACACCCGATGCCGGCCCGCCTGGTCGGCCAGGCTCGACGGCAGCACCTTCTCCTCGCCGGCGCTCGCCGACGTGCTGGGCAACGGGCACCTCCAGGTGGTGGAGGGGACGGACAACGGCACCGGCGGCTCGGTCACCGTGCTCGACGGGGCCACGGGGGCTCGGGTGTGGTCGGTGGCCAGCGGACGGGTCATCGGGTCGGTGGTGGCCGCCGACCTGTTCGGCACCGGGTACGACGACGTACTGGTCCCGACCACGGACGGGCTGACGATCCTGGACGGTCGGACGGGGGCGGTGGTGACGTCGCTCGACGGCCAGGGCAACGGCGACCTCGGCATGCAGAACGCGCCGCTGGTCACCGACGACCCGAACGGCACCGTCGGCATCACACTGGCCGGATACATCGGGCCGAGCAACTCGGGCCGGGTCGACCACTTCGAGATCGCCGGTTCTGACGGCGCCGCGGCGCTCAGCCACCGGGCGTGGCCGATGTTCCACCACGATCCGCAGCTCACCGGTGACGCCGGCGGGACGCCCGTGCCGGGCTCGGTCCCGGTGTGCTCCGTGCCGAGCGCCGCCTTCACGGGCTACGACCTGGTGGCGGCCGACGGGGGTGTTGCGACCTACCCGAGCCCAGGTCAGCCCTTCTGCGGGTCGGCCGGCGGCGGTCATCTCAACCGGCCGGTGGTCGGCATGACGATGGCCCCAGCCTCGGGCGGGTACTGGCTGGTCGGCTCGGACGGCGGCATCTTCGCCTACGGGGGGGCGGCCTACCGCGGGTCGATGGGGGGCAGCCGACTCAACGAGCCAATCGTCGGCATGGCCGCCACCGCGGACGGCGGCGGGTACTGGCTGGTCGCCTCCGACGGCGGCATCTTCGCCTTCGGCGACGCCGCCTTCCTCGGCTCGATGGGGGGCAGCCGACTCAACGCGCCCATCGTCGGCATGGCCGCCACCGCGGACGGCGGCGGGTACTGGCTGGTCGCCACCGACGGCGGCATCTTCGCCTTCGGCGACGCCCGATTCGAGGGTTCGCTCGGCGGCCATCGGATCGCCAGGCCCATCGTCGGGATCGCCCGGGATCCGAACTCGGGCGGGTACTGGCTCGTCGCTGCGGACGGCGGGCTCTTCTCCTATGGTGGCGCCCCGTTCCTCGGCTCGACCGGGGCGCAGGTGCTGGCCGCCCCCGTGCGGGGCATGGCCGCAACGACCAACGGTTCCGGGTACCGGTTCGCGGCGGCGGACGGCGGGGTGTTCAGCTTCGGCGCACCGTTCCTCGGATCGGCGTCGGCAGGGGGCCTGCTCGCTCCCGTCACCGGCACGTCCGGCTACTGAGCGACCGTCGTCGGGCGTCTTCGGGCGGGATGCGGCGCCGGGGACCGACCCGGGCCGACCACGTAGACTCCTCCCGTGACCGACGTCCTGGCCGTGGCCAACCAGAAGGGCGGCGTGGCGAAGACCACGACCGTCCACTCCCTCGGGGTGGCGTCGGCCGAGCTGGGCCGCCGGACGCTCGTGGTCGACCTCGACCCGCAGGCGTGCCTCACCTTCTCCCTCGGTTTCGACCCCGACCGGCTCGACAGCTCGCTGCACGACGTGTTCGTCCGCCGTGCCGGCGTGGCCGAGGTGGCGCTGCCCGTACCCGGAGTCGACGGCCTCGACGTGCTGCCCGCCACCATCGACCTGGCGGGCTCCGAGGTGCACCTGCTCACCCGCACCGGGCGCGAGCACGTGCTGGCCCGGGCGCTGGAGCCCGTGCTCGACAACTACGACCTGATCCTGATCGACTGCCCGCCGTCGCTGGGCGTGCTGACCATTAACGGGCTGACCGCGGCCCGGTCGGTGCTGATCCCGCTCCAGTGCGAGGCTCTGTCCCACCGTGGGGTCGGCCAGCTGCTCGAGACCATCGAGGACGTGCGTGCGTTCGCCAACAGCGAGCTCACCGTGCGGGGCGTGATCGCCACGATGTATGACGACCGCACCAAGCATTCCCGCCACATCTTCGAAGAGGTGCAGGCCCGCTACGGGATCCCGGTCCTCCAGCCCCCGGTGCGCAAGTCGATCCGCTTCGCCGAAGCGCCCGCCCGGGGCAAGTCGATCCTGCAGCACGCCCCCAATTCGCCGGGGGCCGCGGCCTACCGGGCGCTCGCCGCGTCACTGCTCGAACCTGCTCCGGTCGCCGACGCGCCGAAGTCCACCCCTGTCGATGACGTCCCGGATCCGGCCCCCGTGGCCGACGTCCCGGGACCGGGCGTGGCGGCCGGCACGCCGACCTGATGCCCGACGGACCCGACCCGCTCGGCAAGCGGGCCCTGTACTGGATGCCGGTGGAGGCCGAGGCCGACGGGTCGGCGGCGGAGGACGAAGGAGCTGGTCAGCGGGTCGACACTGCCCACTCGGCCACCGGACGGGTCCGGCACGCCCGGCCCGCCGGCAAGCACGCACTCTTCTCCGACGCCAGACCCGTCGACGAGCCGGAACGGGCCCGGGCGACGGTCACCGCCGACGACCCGCTCCCACGGACGGGCGCGTTGGTGGTGGCGTGCTCCACCTGCGGGTCCGTCACGCGGGTCGGCGTACTCGAGTTCCTGGTGCTGCAACTCCCCTTCGGGGCCTGGATCCCCCGACGCGAGTTCGACCGGTGGATGACCTGCCCGGCCTGCCGCCGGCGCACCTGGACCAGCGTGACACTCGCCCGGTGACGGCGACACTCCTCCTGGCCACGACATCGAACTCGTCGAACCCCGGTGGCATCACCGGCTGGCTACTCCACTTCAACGGCACCTGGGCCTATGTCATCGTCGGCTTCCTCGCGTTCGCCGAGGCAGCGTTCATGGTCGGATTCTTCTTCCCGGGGGAGACCGCCGTCGTCGTCGGCGGTGTCCTCGCCGGGCTCGGGAGGGTCAACCTGGGCGTCATGATCGTCGTCGTCGTGCTGTCCGCCGTGATCGGCGACTCCGTGGGCTACGAGGTCGGGAAGAAGGCCGGTCCGTGGCTGCTGCAGCGCCGACCACCCGTCTTCTGGCGGGAGGAGCGCCCGAAGCTCGAGGACACCACGGCGGTCAAGTACACACTGGGCCTCCTCGAGCGCTATGGCGGCCCTGCCGTCTTCCTGGGCCGGTTCATCGCCTTCGCACGGGTGGTCGTCCCGGGACTCGCCGGCATGAGCGGGCTGCGCTACCGGACCTTCCTGTTCTGGAACGTCCTCGGCGGGCTCTGCTGGGGGATCGGGTACACGTTGCTCGGCTACGTGGTCGGCGTCTCCTTCGAGCACGTCCTCAGCCAGATCGGGCTGTGGTCCCTGGCCGTGGTGGCCGTCCTGATCGCCGGGGTGGTCATGTTCGAGATGCGACGCCGGCGCAAGGAGCGTCGGCGCATCGAGCTCGAGCTGGCGGGCATGGAGCACCCCGACCCGTCGTCGTCCGGCCACGCCGGCCAGGGAGGCGCCGATGGCGCCGACAGGAGCGGGGTGGACGTGCCGGCGCCGGGGCCCGACACCGGGAGCTGACCGACCCGGCAGTCACCAGCTCGGCGGGTCAGCGCCTCATCCGGTCTGGGGATGGGTGGGCGTGGTCCCGTCGGCGAGCAGGTTGTCGAAGCCGTCGGGAATCGAGAGCATCCCGGGCGTGGTGCCCGACTGGTCGGTGATCCCGTACTGCCACACGATGTTGTCCGTGGCCGGGTCGATGACCACGATGCGGTTGCGGTAGTCGTCGTTGACCATGACGAGCCCGTTCGGCAGGCGCTCGGCCAGCGAGGGCTTCTTCAACATGGGGTCGCCGGCGGCCACGTCGTAGACCCACGGGGTCGAGCCCGACCGGGTGAACGTGAGGACCTTGCCTTCGCCGGGCGGGTTGTAGTCGGTCATCAGATAGAGGTCGCTGCCGAGCTGCTGGGGGTCGGACGGGTAGTTGACCGACGCCATGTGCACCTGCCAGACCAGCTTGCCGGCCATGGTGTACTCGTCGATCCACGACCCGTTGATCTCGGAGACGAGCAGGTCCCCGTTGGCCAGCGGGGTGTCGCCGTTCGGGTAGTCGATCGAGGTCGGCGGGTTGTGGGCGGCCGCCCCGTTGCCGATCTGCCCGGTGGGCTGACCCGCCGGCGAAATGAACAGGATCCGGTTGTTCGACGCGTCGGCCACCGTGATCGTCCCGTCCTTGAGCAGGAAGGCATCGTCGGGTTGGTTGAGGTACCCCGGGGCCGATCCGGACTTGAGCGGGTGCCCGTACTGGAACAGGAGCTTGCCCGACGGGTAGCCGATCTCGACGATGGTGTGGTTGTCCTCCTGGTTGGAGATGATTCCGGTGCCGCCGTGGATGAAGAAGGAGTCGTCGGGGAAGTAGAACCCGCCCGGCGGGGCGGGCATCGTCGGCGACGGGTAGACCCACGTCTGGTTCCGGCTCGTGTCGAGGGCGATGATGCGGTCATTCCCTCGGTCGGCGATCAGCAGGGTGCCCACGTAGGGTGCTCCGGCGCCCGGGGACCCGGCGGCCCCGCCCCAGGTGCTCGGTCGAAGGGAGAGGACGGTCTGCAGCGTGCCGGAGGCCACGCCGGCCTGGTCGGGGCCGGACTGGGCGGCCACCTCGCCACCGGCGATGTACCCGACAGCGGACTTTCCCGTCCCCACGGTCGTGTAGCCGCCGAAGGCCTCGGCCTGGGGGAGCAGCCCGGCGTTCAGCACCTTGCGGGTCGAGGGCACGAAGGCGTCGACCGTGGTGAGGGTCACGCCGCCGGGGACCTGGCCGCCGGCGACGTAGAGGGACCCGTTCAGGACGAACGCGGCGGCACCGTAGAGCGGCTGGGGCAGGTGGGCCACCACCTTGGCGGTGTGCGCTGCGGGGTCCACGACCTGGATGTCGTCGGTGGCGGTCGTGGCCGACCCCGTCGACGCCGTCTGGCCGCCGAAGACGTAGAGCAGCCCGTCCCTGGCCACGACGGCCGGGTACCGCACGGGCACGGTCAGGTTGGCCACCGTGGAGTAGTGGGTGCCGTCGGTGGTGGCGAGCACCTGGGGCTCATAGGTCGTGCCGTCATACCCGCCGACCACGTAGGCGGTGGACCCGATCGTCGTGGTGGCGAGGTCGGAGCGGGGGGCGGGCAGCTTGCCGGCGACGGTACCCGGTGAGGTCAGCGGGGCGGCGGCCACCAGTGGCACGGCGGGCGTGGGCACCGACTGGACGGTGGCCACGGTGTCGGGGGAACCGCCCCCGAGCACGTACGTGGACCGGCCGAGGGCGGTCGCCGCCGCGTCGTGGACGGCGGCAGGCAGGGTCCCGGTCTGGGTCACGAGCCCGCCCGCTGCATTGACCGAGTAGACGGTGGCCACCGAGGCCTGGGACGTGGCCAGCCCGCCGAGCACGGTGAACCCGGACCCGTTCGCCACGACGGAGGGCCGGGAGACGGGTGCGGGCAGCAACCACGGCTCGACGCCTGCCTCGAGTGCCACCGGCCCGGAGGTGACAACTGCGGCCTTGGCACCACCGGTCCCCGCGTGGGCGGTCGTCGTCGTGGACGAGGAGGACGAGACCTTGGACCCGCCGCTCGACATCGAGACGACGACGACCACGACCACGACCAGGACGGCGGCGACCGCCAGTGTCCCGGCCCGGCGCCGCTGCAGACGCTGACGCCGTTCCCGCTGTTCCCGTCGGTCCACGAAACGCTCCTAGTGCTCGGACACGAAGAATAGGGCGGGGGAGTCCCCCTCCCGGTGCACCCTCCCGTGCAACTCGAGCAGGACGCAGTGGGCCAGGGTCTCGCCGTTGGCCTGGCGCTGCATGAAGGGCTCGATCTGGTCCCACGGCCGCGACCAGTGGAGCCGGAGGGTGATCTCCCACGCCGTGCAGCCCGGGTGGGCCCCGATGACCTGGACGATCTCCTCGAGCCGGTCGGCGTGGTGTGCGGTGATCTCGTCGATCCGGCCGGGCAGGTCGGCGAACCGGTACTCGTGGGCCGGCAGCACCTCGTCGGTGCCCAGGTCGCGCACCTTGGCCAGCGACTCGAGGTAGTCGCCCAACGGATTCGGGAACTGCTGGGCGTGGACCGAGATGTTCGGGGTGATACGGGGAAGGATGTGGTCGCCCGAGAGCAGGAGCCGCCGGTCCTCGCTGTAGAAGCAGACGTGGCCCGGCGAGTGCCCGGGGGTCCAGATGGTGCGCAGGTTCCAACCCCGCAGCTCGATCGCCTTCTGGTCCTCGAACAGGACGTCGGGCTCGGCCATCGTCACCATGGACTTCATCACCATCGAGGCGAAGGCCAGGTCGGGCAACTTCTCCTCCGGCACGCCGGCATCGGCCAGGAAGTGGAACATGGCGTCGAGCAGGGCGTCGGTGTCGCCATAGCGGGACTCGAGCATCACGGCGTCGTCCGGATGGAGGCCGATCCACGCCCCTGAAGCTTCGCGGACCCGGCCGGCCAGGCCGTAGTGGTCCGGGTGGATGTGGGTGACCAGCACGGCCTCGACGTCCGAGATGCTCCCGCCGGCGGTGGCGATCCCCGAGGTCAGGGCGTCCCACGCCTCGTCGGTGTCCCACCCGGCGTCGACCAGGGCCACGCCGCCGCCGTCGAGCTCGAGGGCGTACACCAGCACGTAGCGGAGCGGGTTGTCGGGGATCGGGACCGGGATGGACCACAGGCCCGGGCGAACCTGTTCGACAGGGGGGAGGACCTTGTCCTCCCACGCCTGCTTCTGAACGGTTCCGGTGACGACGACCACGCCCGGCACGGTACACGGCGCCCCGTGGGCGACGGTCGACCAAGGCGTGGCACGACGACCGCGCGGCGAAATCCTTGTACCGAGGGGTCCTGGTGCCTAGATTGACCCGAAACCCCCTACTCGTGTGCGGGGTTCTGCAACGGAAGCCGGTTGGAGCGCAAACCCATGGTCGACGATCTCGGACGGTTGCAGTGGCGGCTCCCGCGTAGACGGGCTTCGTGACACCGTCCTCGCAGTCCCGGGGGAGCGGCACGACCGCTGCCGCCACCGGAGCGGACCATCGCCTCGACCGGCTCATCGCAGGCTGCCCCGACGCCTTCCTCGAGATCGACCGTGGCGGAGTCGTGATCGAGTGGAACGCCGTGGCCGAGGCAGCCTTCGGATGGACTCGCGACGAGGTGGTCGGGACCTTCGTGACCGACACCGTGCTGACGGGGCCCTTCGCCCGGTCGCCGTTCGGGCTCCTCATGGCGGACACGACGGGCGCCTCGACCGGACCGGTCACCGGCTCCGTCACCGGGGGCACCCTCGACCTCGTGCTGGACCTGCGCCACCGCTCGGGGCACCGGGTGCGGACCGCCGGCCGGCTCGTCGTGATCGGACACGGCCGGGACAGGTCGGTGGCCGGATTCCTGCGCCCGTCGGCCGACGCCGGGTCGTCGGGCCCGGGCACCGACCTGACTGTCGTCCGGGACCCGCTGACCGGACTTGCCGACCGGTCCACGTACCTGGTGCGCCTGGCCGGTGCGGCGGCCGCCCACGCGGGCACGTCGGGAAGTGTGGCCGTGGTCCTGCTCGATCTGGACCGGTTCAAGGCGATCAACAACTCGATGGGGCACGCCCTGGGCGACGGCGTGCTGGCCGCGGTGGCCCGGCGCATCGAGGACGCGGCCGGCGACGTCGATCTGGTGGCCCGCTTCGGCGGCGACGAGTTCCTGGCGTTGGTCACGGACGCGTCGGGCGACGCCGAGTGGAAGGCGACGGCATTCGTGGGCCGGGTGCAGGCGGCGCTGTCCGCGCCGTTCCCGGTCGAGGGGGCGGAGGTCTTCCTCGACGCCTCGGTGGGGCTGTCGCTCAACACGTTCGGAGTGGACGATCCCGCCGACCTGCTTGCCCATGCCGAGGCGGCCATGTACCAGGCCAAGCGCCGGGGTGGCTTCGGCGTCGAGACGTTCGGCGAGTCGCTCCGGATCGAGGTGCTCGACCGGATGGCCACCGAGCATTCGCTCCATCGGGCGCTCGAGCGCAGCGAGCTGACGCTGCACTACCAGCCGGTCGTCGAGGTCCAGGGGGCAACGACGGTCGGCGTCGAGGCGCTGATCCGGTGGCAGCACCCGGACCAGGGCATGGTGGCACCCAGCCGGTTCATCCCCGTGGCCGAGGAGAGTGGGCTGATCATCCCGATCGGCGCCTGGGTCCTCGAGCAGGCGTGCAGCCAGCTGCGTGACTGGAACCACCGCGGCCCGTTCGGGCCGTCGGGGTCGGTGGGCCCGCAGGGTTCGGTCGAGGTCAACCTGTCCGCCCGCCAGATCGACGACCCCGAGATCGTCCGCACCGTCGAGGAGATCCTCGCCCGCACGGGCCTGCCCCCCGAGCAACTGACCCTCGAGATCACCGAGAGCGCTCTGATGCGCGATGCCGCCTCGGCCCTGGTGGTGCTCACCGCGCTGAAGGAGCTCGGCGTGCTCCTCGCCATCGACGACTTCGGCACGGGGTACTCGTCACTCAGCTATCTCCAGCGGTTCCCGCTCGACGTCCTGAAGGTCGACCGGATGTTCGTCGAGGAGCTCGGCATGCGCTCCGGCGGGGACGAGATCGTGTCGGCCGTGGTCCAGCTGGCCCACGCGCTGGGCCTCCAGGTCGTGGCCGAGGGCGTCGAGACCGAGCAGCAGCTCGACGTGCTGCGGTCGCTCGAGTGCGACTTCGCCCAGGGCTTCCTCTTCTCGCGGCCGGTGCCGGCCGCCGAGCTGCGAGCGCTGTTCGGTCTCCAGCTCAGCCCCACGGCCTGAGCCGGCCCAGTCCGACCATCATCGGGCCGGGCCCCCTTCGGTCGGGACGACAGGATTTGAACCTGCGACCTCCTGCTCCCAAAGCAGGCGCGCTACCAAGCTGCGCTACGTCCCGTGCATTCCCGCGGTGCCCCACCGCCGGTGCTGCGCCGACCAGCGTACGGCATGGCGCCACGTGTCCCCCGACCCGGCGGCCACGGGATAGCGTCGCGCCGATGCCCACCGTGCGCGTAGCCGTCTTCGACCTGGGCAGCAGCTCGTTCCACCTCATGGTGGTCGACGCCTCCCGCGACGGCCGACTGGACCCCGTCCTGCGGCGCCGCTCGTTCCTCCACCTCGGAACGGAGGTGGCCCGCACCGGCGGGGTGCCGGGGGACCGCTCCGCGCTGGCCGTCCGGACGGTGCGACGGCTGCACGCTGCCGCGGAGGACGCCGGGGCCGACGTGGTGGTGGCCATGGCCACCGCCGCCCTGCGGGACGCCGACAACGGGGATCGGCTCCTCGCCCGCCTGGAACGGATCCTCGGCAGCTCCATCAACCTGCTGTCCGGCGAGGAGGAGGCCCGCCTGTGCTTCCTCGGCCAGCGGGCGGGCGTGTGGGTCGGGGACGTCCCGGTGCTCGGACTGGACCTCGGCGGTGGCAGCCTGGAAGCAGGCATCGGCACCGTGGACGACGTCGCCTCCGTGGCCAGTGTGGCCCTGGGCACAGCCCGCATCCGGGGTGAGCTCGACACCGGGGACCGCCTGTCGGCAGGGGAGCGCCAGGCGATCCGCGACCTGGCTGTCGAACGTTCGGCGCCCATTGCCGCCATGCTCGGGACCTGCCCGCGGGCGGCCGACCGGGTGATCGCCAGCGGCGGGACCGTCCGGGCCCTGGCCCGCCTGGCCATGGGCATCCACCGACCACCGCCCCGGTCGGGCTCCTCGGGCACCCCGTCGGTCAACCAGGTGGAGCTCCCGGCGGGACAGATCCACGAGCTGGCCGACCGCCTGTCCACGCTGGACCTCGACGCCCGGATGGCGCTCCCGGGGATCCAGGCCCGCCGTGCCCCGCTCCTGCCGATCGGCGCCGTGGTGTTCTCGACGCTCGTCGAGCACCTGGGACTGCGGGGCCTCGTGGTGAGCGAGTGGGGGCTCCGTGAGGGCGCCGTGCTCGACAGCCTGTCGCTGCCCGCCTTCGCCCACTGACCGGTCCGCCGTCAGCCGCCGACGACCGGGGTGGGGAGGGGCGGCGGACCGGTGTCCGCCGCCGAGTCCCCCGAACTAGGCGTCCTTGCCCAGGATCCTGTTCATGCCGGTGCCGCAGACGGGGCACTTGCCCTTGGCCGATCGACGGCCGTTGGCCATCTCGACCACCTCGCCGTCGAACTCCCGCTTCTCCCGGCACTTGACGCAGTAGCCCTCGTACATAGCCATGGTTCCTCCTCCTGCTCCGAGCGGCGCCCGTGCGGACTGCCGATGGAGCGACGGTATCGGCCCCCTTCCGGCGAACGGGGGATGGGAGCCTGATCCGCTTGCAGGAGTTAGCAGTCGCTCGCGGCCTGTCGGCCGCCCGGGGAGCGGCCGGGCGGCCGGTCAGTCGTCGTCCGGAGCGGGCGGGGCCCCGCCCGAGGGAGGCTCGCCGAACGAGTCGGGGACCTCGGCGGGGGTCAGCGAGTTCAGCATGGCCTCGATGCCCTCGGGAGGCAGCGGCGGACTGAAGTAGTAGCCCTGGGCGGTGGTGCAGCCCCGCTGGAGGAGGACCCGGCTCTGCAGGAGCGTCTCGACTCCCTCGGCCACACAGGACAGCCCGAGATTGCCGGCCATGGCGATGATGGCCGACACGAGGCTGTTCTCCTCGTCCTCGGGCCCGAGGACCTGGACGAAGGACTGGTCGATCTTGAGCGTGTTCACCGGGAAGGAGCCGATCCGGTCCAGCGACGAGTTGCCCGATCCGAAGTTGTCGACCGTGAACCGGACCCCCAGCTTGCGGAGTCGGTCGATGTTGCCGACGGCCGGTCCACTCTTGTCGAGGACGACCCGCTCGGTGATCTCGAGCTCGAGGAGCGAGGGGTCGATGCCGGTGTCGGTCAGCGTGCGCTCCACGCTGTCGAAGAAGTCCGGGCTGGACAGGTCTCGTGAGGCCAGGTTGACCGACAGGCGCAGCGGGTCCATGCCGTGGTCACGCCAGGAGCGGAGCTGCCGGCACGCCTGCCACAGCACCCAGTTGTCGAGGGCAACGATGAGGTCGCTGCGCTCGGCCATCGGGATGAACTGGGGCGGGTCGAGGACGCCGAAGGTGGGGTGCTGCCACCGGATGAGGGCCTCGACACCGACGATCTCGGCCGTCCGCAGGTCGATGTAGGGCTGGTAGACGAGGAAGAACTGGTTGCCGTCGAGGGCGCTGATCAGGTCGGCGTGCAGCTGCCGGTCGTCGAGGGCCCGCCGTCCGGGATTGCTCGGGTCGGTGGAGTCCCGGAACATCTCGAAGGCGTCACGGCCGTGGTCCTTCGCCCGGTACATGGCCTCGTCGGCCCGGTTGAGCAGGTCGTCATAGGTGTCGCCGTGCTCGGGGGCGATGGCGATGCCCACCGATGCCGAGGTGGAGACCTCATCACCGAAGATGGGGAACGGGGTGTGCATGGCGTCGAGCGTGCGCTCGGCCAGCTGGTTGATGGAGAGCTGGTCGACCAGGCCGGGCAGCAGGATGGCGAACTCGTCGCCCCCCACCCGGGCCACCGTGTCCTGGCTGCGGACCGTGTCCAACAGTCGCTGGGCCACCTGCTGGATGAGCTCGTCGCCGGTGGCGTGACCGTAGGTGTCGTTGACGGTCTTGAAGTTGTCGAGATCCACGAAGAACATGCAGACGGGCTCGCCGACCCGTCGTGACCGCACCAGCTCCTGCTCCACGCGGTCCTCGAAGAGCCGCCGGTTGGGGAGGCCCGTGAGGGCGTCGTGCCACGCCATGTGGGAGACCTTCTCGAGGAGCTCCAGGTTCTGGATGGCCGTTGCGGCCTGGTCGGCCAGGCCGGACAGGCGCTCGTGCAGGTCGGCGTCGTGGATGGTGGCCGACGCCGCGTCCTTGGCGAAGTTGGCGGCGATCACTCCGAGGAACTCGCCCGCCGCGAACAGCGGGGCGACGACGGAGGCGGGGACCCCGGACTCCTCCATCAGCTTGCGGAGCAGAGCGTCGTCCACCGTCGAGGCGTCGAGGACCATGACCTCGCGACCGCTGATCATGCGCTGGATCAGGGGATTGTCGATCTCGACCGACAGGGGCCCGCCGTTGTCGCCCCCTGCGGCGGTGCCCTCTGCACGCTCACCCGGGCGCAGCGCCCGGATGTGGGTCGTCGACCCTGCGGCCGCCCACTGGGGGGCGATCTGGCCGAGGTGGGCGTCCGGCGGGGTCATGCCGGCGGTGTAGGCGCCGAGCACCAGGCGCGAGTGCTCCTTGTCCCACAGGTAGACGGTCGACTGGGCGCATCCGGTGACGTCGGGGACGGTGTCGGCCAGGATCTGGAGCGCCTGGGCCAGGTTGGTGAGCCCGGACAGCTGTTCCGAGAAGGACAGGATCGTCCGAGCCGTGGAGTCGCTCCGCCGGGCGTCGGACAGGACGGTGAACACGTCGAGGACGTTGGCGGCGTAGTGGGTGAACAGGCGCAGCACGAGATCATCGGTGGCGGTGTGTTCGGCGCCAGGGTCGACGAAGACGGCCAGGCGGCCGTAGCGGCGGCGCGGCGAGGCGATGTCGAGCACCCGTCGGCCGGGGTCGTCGTCAGTGCCCGTGCTCCACAGCTCGGCGGTCAGCGCCCGGACCTCGTCGTCGCCCATGCCGCGGTTGTGGAGCTCGATGGGCAGGCCCGGCTCCACCCGGACCATCAGGAGGAAGCGCTCGGTCGACACCACCTGCTCGGCCCGCGACGCCAGCTCGGAAAGGAGGGTCACCAGATCGAGGTCGAAGAAGTCGAGCATGGCCGCGGTCGTCCCCTCGAGGAGCTGCTCGAGGCGCACGACTTCGCGTCGGGCTCGATCGGCCTCCGCCTCGGCCTCGGCCTGTTCGCGGGCGCTGTCGGCGGCGCGTCCGGCCTGTTCGCGGGAGGCCTCGGCCTCCCAGTGGGCCGCCTCGGCGACGGACTCGACCAGTGCGGCCCGGGCCGCGATCAGCTGCTCGGCCAGGACCTCGACCTCCATTGCCTGCTCCGTCCCGCCGACCGGCGCCTCGGCGGCGTCGACACGGGCGCGGGTCCAGCTGCCGTTCCCGTGGGCTGCGCCGCTGTCGGCCAGCCCGTTGGCTCGGGCCCCGTTGCCGGGCGTCCCAATGTCACGGGCCCCGTTGCCTCCGGAGCCGCGCCCGAGGGTCGGCCGCTCGACGGCGAAGACGGGCCACGTGTCGACCTCGTCCTTGACGCGCCCGGTTGCCGACGGCCGATCGGTCGCGGCCGGCCGCTCGTCCCAGTGGAGCTCGTAGCGGCACGACCGCCCGCCCCGCGCCGCGCACTCGTGCTCCGAGACCGTGGCCGGCTCGAAGTCGAAGAGCGCCGGCAGTTCGCCGAGGAACCCCCGGGTGAGCTCGCACAGGTGGGCGTGGCGGCCGCCACCCTCGACCGGGGTGACCTCGATCAGGGCCCGTCCGGGTCCGACCTCGAGGGCGACGGCGTCGGTCGCCGGCTCGAACCGGCCCACCAGGGCGCCGACGTGCCGGAAGGCGTCTTCGATCGTATCGAGCGAGCGGATCCGGTCAGCCAGCTCGGCACCGTCGCCTGTCCACAGCAGCTCCTGGCCGACGTGGAGGGCGATGGCACCGTCGCCGGTGACGAGGCCCGCCGCGGCGAACAACGCCACGGCCTCGTCGAGGGGGGCCAGTCGGTCGGTGTCGCCCAGATCGGGGAACGACCGCTCCTCAGCGGCCAGGGCGAGCGCCTGGGCGAGGCCGGCATCGCCGGTCTCGGCACGGACGATGGCCACCAGTGTCTGGACGACGGATCCCGACACACCGGGCAGCGACGCTCCGGCGTGCTCCACGTCGTCGACCTCGAACGCCATGCTCTCCATCCGATCTGTTGCGGTACCCGACGCCGCGAGACGGCGACCGGTGCTCACTTGTTCTTCGTCCTGCGCCCCCCTGTGCTTTAGCTCCGGGTACAGATCCGTCCGATCGGCGGGAGCGTCCGCGTCGCGCCGGACGTGGAGGGGCGCACCGGCGATTCCCCGGCCACGGCCACCGTCACGGGACCTCTCACCGGCCGGTGTCGCCGACAGCGACCGGCCCTAGACTCGCGGCATGACCATCCACGACGTGTCCCTCCACACCCTCCAGGGCGAGCAGGCCTCGCTCGGCGACTACAGCGGTACGACCATCCTCGTGGTCAACGTGGCGTCGAAGTGCGGGCTCACGCCCCAGTACGAGGGTCTCGAGCGGCTCCAGAAGACCTACGGCGACAAGGGCTTCTCGGTCCTCGGGTTCCCGTGCAACCAGTTCGGCGCCCAGGAGCCCGGTACCTCCGAGGAGATCGCCACGTTCTGCTCGGCCACCTACGGCGTGACGTTCCCGATGTTCGAGAAGGTCGACGTGAACGGTGACGACCGGCATCCGGTCTACGAGGAGCTGACGGCCTTCCCCGATTCCGACGGTGAGGCCGGGGACATCCAGTGGAACTTCGAGAAGTTCCTCGTGGGGCCCGACGGCACGATTCTCCAGCGCTTCCGTCCGATGGTCGATCCCGAGGCGCCGGAGGTAGTCGACGCCATCGAGGCCAACCTGCCGGGCTGACCCGGCCCGAACCTGATGACCGTCGGGTCCGCCCACCACGAGCCGGTCGTCGACGAGCTCGACGAGGTGTGGTCGTCGTTCGCCGCGGCGTGCGACGGCGTCCGCGCGACCCAATGGGATCTGCCGACGGACTGCCCGGGCTGGACCGTCAAGGACCAGCTCGCCCACATCATCGGGGTCGAGCGCATGGTCATGGGCGACGAGTCACCGCCGCCGCTCGCCGACGTGCCCGACCACGTGCGCAACGAGTTCGCCGAGCTCAACGAGCCGTGGATCGAGGCGCGGCGCACGGTGCCCGGCCCCGACGTGCTCGCCGAATTCGTGGGAGTCACCGAACGTCGGATCGCCGAGCTGCGCGCGCTCCCTGCCGAACGGTTCGACGTCGTCGGTTGGAGCCCCGTGGGGGAGGTGCCCTTTCGGGACTTCCTGGTGACCCGTGTCCTCGACGGCTGGGCCCACGAGCAGGACGTGCGCCGGGCGCTCGGGCAGCCGGGCGGTCGCAACGGCGCCGGCGAGTCGGCCGTGCTGGACCGCTGCGCCTCGACGATGGGCTACGTGGTCGGGAGGAGGGTCGCCCCGCCCGACGGCACCTCGGTGCGTTTCGTCGTGACCGGCGTGCTCGGCCGGTGGGTGCCGGTAGTCATGGTCGACGGGCGTGCCGTCGCGGTGCCAGGCAGGGGCCCGGACGAGCCGACGGCGACGCTGACCATGGACCAGGAGACGTTCTGGCGGCTCGGGTTCGGACGGGTGCACCCCACCCGGGTGCTCGCATCGGGGGAGGTGCTCGTCGAGGGCGACGTGGCCCTGGGTCACCGGGTGCTCGAGTCGATGGCCTTCATGGTCTGAGGGCGGCGACCCGCTTCCCGGGTGCGCCCGCGACGGTGCGGGAAGTGGGGGCCCCAGGGGCCGGTACACTCATCTATTCGTATGCGAGCCACAGCAGCGCCCGAGGAGGGCAACAAGGTCCGTCTCACCGTCGAGATCGACGAAGCGGAGATGGACGAAGCCCTCGACGACGTGCTCCAACGTCTGTCGCGTGAAGTCCGGGTGCCCGGGTTCCGGCCGGGGAAGGTGCCCCGCAAGGTTCTCGAGTCGCGCATGGGCGGGAGGGTGGCCCTGCGGGGCGAGGCCATCCGCGAGGCGCTACCCGAGTTCTACTCGAGGGCCGTCGACGAGACGGAGGTCGACCCGATCGACCAGCCCGACATCGACATCACCGCCGGCGAGGAGTCGGGGCCGCTGTCGTTCGAGGCGGTCGTCGAGGTCCGCCCCACCGTGGCCATCCCCGGCTACGGCGGCCTGGTGGTCACCCTGCCGGCCCTCGAGGTCACCGACGAGGAGGTCACCGCACAGGTCGACCGGCTGCGGGCGACGTCAGGCGAATTGGTCGAGGTCACCCGCCCGGTGCTGACCGGTGACCAGGTCACGATCGACATTCGCGGCACCCGTCCCGAGGCGGACGCCGACGGCGACGACTCGGACCTGACGGCCGACGACTTCCTCTACGAGGTGGGCTCCGACGGCGTGATCCCCGGCCTCGACGACCAGCTCCTCGGCACCAAGGCCGGTGACACGGTCACCTTCGACGCCGAGCTCGAGGCGCTCGAGCAGACCGTCTCCTTCACGGTCGCCGTGAAGGAGGTCAAGGAGCTGACGCTCCCTGACGCCGACGACGAGTGGGCGGTCGAGGCCTCCGAGTTCGCCACGATGGAGGAGCTCCGGACGGACATCGCCGAGCGCCTCGGTCAGCGGCGGATCGTCGAGGCCCAGATGGCGCTCCAGCAGAAGACGGTGGAGGCTCTCTGCGAGCTGGTGACCGAGGAGATCCCCGAGCAGTTGGTCCTCCAGGAGTTGCGCGAGCGGATCCACGACCTCAACCACCGGCTCGAGGGCCAGGGGATGAGCCTGGCCCAATTCCTCGGCGTCACCGGCCGGAGCGAGGAGGAGTTCCTCGAGGAGCTCCGCGCCCAGTCGCTGCAGAGCGTGAAGGCCGACCTGGCCCTGCGGGCCCTGGTCGAGGCGGAGGCCGTCGAGGTCACCGACGGGGAGCTCGACGAGGAGTTGGCCGCCATGGGCAGCCGCCTGGACATGGACGCCGACCAGGTGCGGAGTCAACTGGAACAGGCCGGCAGGCTCTCGGCGGTACGCTCGGACCGACGCAAGGCCAAAGCGATGCGATGGCTCGTGGATTCCGTCGAATTGGTCGACGAGAACGTGGCGCCCGTGTCACGGGACGACCTCACGGTGAATCAGGGCGAGGAGGACTCGGAGTGAGTTTCACAGAGGCAAGCAGGTCGATCGACGCGCAGGGCTACAGCGTGCCGTGGGTCGTGGAGTCCACCAGCCGGGGGGAGCGCAACTACGACCTGTTCTCCCGACTGCTGAGAGAGCGCATCATCTTCCTCGGCACGCCAAT
>JADGOH010000090.1 GCA_017883025.1 Acidimicrobiales bacterium | reverse complement strand
CTGCGCGAGGTCTTCGGCGAGTACCGGGCCCCGACCGGGGTGGGAGGCGGCGTGGGCCGCCGCGGGGCCGAGTTCCAGGGCGTGCTGGCCCGGTCCAAGGCACTCGCCGAGCGGGCCGGGGGACCGCCCCGCCTGCTGGTGGCCAAGCCCGGGCTCGACGGCCACTCCAACGGGGCCGAGCAGATCGCCGTGGCCGCCCGCGACGCGGGTTTCGAAGTCGTCTACCAGGGCATCCGACTGTCACCGGCCGAGATCGCCGCCGCCGCCCGGGACGAGGACGTCGACATCGTCGGCATCTCGATCCTGTCCGGCAGCCACCTGGAGCTGGTGCCCGAGGTCGTCGAGCGCCTGCGGGCCGCCGGCGTCGAGGCCCCGGTCGTGGTCGGTGGGATCATCCCGCCGGAGGACGAGACCGTCCTGCTCGGCAAAGGCGTCGCCCGGGTCTACACGCCGAAGGACTTCGAGATCGGCCAGATGATGGACGACATGATCGACCTCGTCGAGCAGCACCGGGCCGCGGCCGTCGGCTGACCCGGCCGGCCTGGCGCACCGCGCCCGTCCGGGGCTCCACCCCGTGTGCGCACCCACCGGGTAGGTTCCCGGCGTGCCCACCCGTCCCGGTCCGCCGACGCGTCGCTCCTCGGGCATCCTGTCCGGCCCCATCGACGGGCCGCCCGAGGCCAAGCTGGCCGCGGTCTACCCGCTGGTGCCGGCCGCGGTCGGGATGGCGCTCGTCCACCGGGCGAGCGGGTTCACGGGAACGCTGGTTCGCATCGAGGGCGGCGGCGTCGAGCTGCGGGGCCGCACCGGCCAGGAGCGGGTCTTCCGCCTGGTGCCGGGGGCCTTCGCCGTCGACGGCCGTGCCGTGAGCCTGGTGCGCCCGCCGGTCGAGCGCGCCGCTCCCGCCGGGGTGACCGCCTCGGGCTCGCTGGCCGTCGCCGGGGCGCCGGCCCGGGTGGCCAAGTCGGCGCGCATCTGGGTGGAGGGCGTCCACGACGCCGAGCTGGTCGAGCGGGTGTGGGGCGACGACCTTCGGGTCGAGGGCGTGGTGGTCGAGCGGCTCGACGGGATCGACCACCTGGACCGGGCCGTCGCCGAGTTCCGGCCGGGCCCGGCCCGTCGGCTGGGGGTGCTGGTCGACCACCTGGTGCCGGGCAGCAAGGAGTCCCGGATCGCCGAGGGGGTGCGCCACCCTGACGTACTGGTCACCGGCACACCGTTCGTGGACGTGTGGCAGGCGGTGCGCCCGTCGGTACTCGGCATCGGGGCGTGGCCGGAGATCCCGAAGGGGACGGAGTGGAAGGCCGGCGTGTGCGCCGAGCTCGGGTTCGGCGACCCGCCGGCCGCGTGGCGGCGGATCCTCGCGTCGGTGTCCAGCTACGCCGACCTCGAGCCGGCGCTGGTCGGCGCCGTCGAGCGCCTGATCGACTTCGTGACCGACCCGACCTGAGGCCGACACGCTGCGCGTGCCGCCGGGGGCCCTATCGGGCGCCGGGGGCGGTCGTCGTCAGGTGCAGCTCGTGGGAGCGGATGACGTCGGCGGTATGCACCGAGTACCAGGAGTAGAACTCGTCGCGGCCGCGCCGCTGTGCCTCGCGGTGCGCCGGGTGGTCCCGCCAGGCCGTGGCCGCCTCGGCCGTCTCGAAGAACTCGAGGGAGACGCGGGTGCCGTCGGGCGCCTCGAAGCTCTCGATGGAGAGGAACCCGGGCTGGGTGCCCACCAGCGAGCGCATCTGGGCCGCCAGCTCCCCGTAAGCGTCGAGGTCGGCGCCCTCCTTGTACCGGGACCGGAACACCACGATCACCATCGCCACCACCGACCTCCCCAGTCGCGCCGTGCGGCCCGACCCTCACGTGCGGGAGACGCTACCCGACCCGTCCCAGCCGACCCGTTCCGCGTCGGGTTCCTGGAGCGGTGACTCGATTGCCCGGACACGCTGCCGCCACGAGCTGGGACTTTCGGCTCTAGGTGCGGGTCGCTCGCGACCCTAGGTTGGCCCGTGGAGCGGCCCCGATCGTCGGGAACCACTCCGCAGGAGGCGAATTCCATGAAGCGCAAGACATTCGACGGCATCCTCACAATTGTCGGAGCGGGACTGACGGTCTTCTTCGTCGTCGCCGGGAGCCTGGGGCTGTGGGCATACAGCTTCGCCAACTCGAACGTCCACAACCAGCTGGCCCAGCAGCAGATCGTGTTCCCTCCGGCATCGGCCTTCGCCCACGCCGCGCCGAACGCGGAGATCACCCCGGAGATGATCCCGGTGGTGTCGCAGTACGCCGGGCAGCAACTGCTCACCGGCAAGCAGGCGGAGGCGTACGCCGATCACTTCATCGCCGTGCACCTGAACGAGATCGGGGGCGGCAAGACCTACTCGCAGCTGTCGGCCGAGGCCATGGCCCTGCCGAAGGGCTCGCCTGCGTACGTCGCGGCCGAGGCCAAGGTCGACACGGTGTTCAAGGGCACGACCCTGCGGGGGCTCCTGCTCGAGGCCTACGCCTTCTGGCAGATGGGCCAGATCGCCCTGTTCGCGTCGATCGCCTGCTTCGCACTGGCGGTCGTGATGCTGGTCTTCACCATCTTCGGCTTCGTGCACATGCGGCGCACCCCGGAAGAGGCGGAGATCTGACCGGACCGGCAGCGGCCTGCGGTACGTCGGCCCTGGTCCGGTGGGTGCGGTTCAGCCCCCGGTCCAGGGCCGGTCGCGTCGGGTGTTCGCCGGGCGGGTCCACCACCGGCCACTGAACCGCCAAGCGGGCGGCCCGGACGGGGCGTCGACGGCAACGGCCACGGGTCGGGGCCACGCCTGGTCGACGGCGGCGGCCAGCACGGCCAGCACGGCCGGGTCCATCGGCTCCCGAACGCTCACAGCGGCATGTTCCCGTGCTTGCGCTTGGGCAGGTCCTCACGCTTGGACACCAGCAGGGCGAGGCTACGCACCAGGATCCGGCGGGTCTCGGCCGGGTCGATGACGTCGTCCACGTAGCCGCGCTCGGCCGCCGCGTACGGGTTGGCGTAGCGCTCGGTGTACTCCTCGACCAGTTCCTTGCGGCGGCCCACCGGGTCGTCGGCCTCGGCCAGGTCACGGCGGTAGACGATCTCGACGGCGCCCTCGGGCCCCATCACGGCGAGCTCCGCCGACGGCCACGCGTAGGCGAGGTCGGCGCCGATCGACTTGGAGTTCATCACCACGTAGGCGCCGCCGTAGGCCTTGCGGGTGATGATCTGCACCCGGGGCACCGTGGACTCGCAGTACGCGTAGAGGAGCTTGGCGCCGTG
>JADGOH010000089.1 GCA_017883025.1 Acidimicrobiales bacterium | reverse complement strand
GGCGGCCACGCCGGACGGCGGCGGGTACTGGCTGGTCGCCTCGGACGGCGGCATCTTCGCCTTCGGGGACGCACCGTTCCTCGGCTCCATGGGTGCCGTCCCGCTCAACCGTCCCGTCGTCGGCATGCAAGCGGCCGGCGACGGGTACCGGCTCGTGGCGGCCGACGGCGGCCTCTTCTCCTACGGGACCCCGTTCGCCGGGTCGGCCGTTGGCCTCCTGCAGCGGCGGGCCGTATCCCTCGACACGAGCGGTGCCGGCTACCGGATCGTGTCGTCGAACGGGTCGGTCTACGCCTTCGGAGGCGCCGCCTACCTCGGCGCGGTGCGGGTGCCACCCCTGGTCGGCGAGGTGGTCACCATCGACCCGGGACACGACGGCGGCAACGGCGGCGCACCGGGATTCATCGACGTACCGATCGACGGGGGCGGGTTCATCGAGACGTGCGACACGGCCGGCACGTCGACGGCCGCCGGCTACGACGAGCACGCCTTCAACTTCGACGTGGCCGCCCGGCTCGCCGCGCTGTTGCGGGCGGGCGGCGCCACGGTGGTGCTCACCCGGACCACCGACACGGGGGTGGGCCCGTGCGTCAACACCCGGGCGGCCATCGGCAACGCAGCCGGGTCGGACGCGGCGATCTCGATCCACGGCGACGGCGGGCCGGTGGGAGGTCGGGGCTTCGCCGTCGACGTGCCCGTCCCGGTCGTGAGCACGATCAGCGACAACCGGGCCATCGTGGCACCGTCGGGCCAGCTCGGTGCCGACGTCCGGGACCGCTTCCTGGCGGACACCGGCATGCCGGTGTCGGACTACGCCGGCAGCAACGGCATCACCCCCCGCTCGGACCTCGGCGGGCTCAACCTGTCGTCGGTACCCAAGGTGCTGATCGAGTGCGGCAACATGCAGAACCCGGTCGACGCCGGACTCCAGCAGGATCCGGTCTGGCGCCAGCAGGCGGCCCAGGGCCTGACCGACGGGATCACCGCCTTCCTGGTCCAGCGCCAGGTCCCCTGACTGGACGGTCGGCGCGCTGTATCCCCGGCGTGGCGGGTGCGACGACTGGGAGGGGCGTGCTGGCTCAGGCGGGCCCGCCGGCCTCGCCGAACCCGTCGCCTGCGAGCAGGCCGATGACGTCGCCGCTCATGGCGTCGCACAGGTCGGCCAGCAGGCGCATCCGGGCCTCGAGGCCATCTGCTGCGAGCAGCCGCTGGAGGTCGAGCGAGACCAGGGGGGCCATGTCGCACAGCTGCCAGCCGATCTCGTCCGGGTCCCCCGAGATCCGCAGGCTGTGCGGCAGGGCCGGGACGTCGCCGAGCTCCGACAGCAGGGATCGCAGGCGCCGCAGCGACCCCTCGGCTGCCGTCAGGACGTCACCAGGGCACGGTTGGTCGGGGTCGGGCAGGTCCTCGACCACGGCGCACGGATAGGGGTCGTCCTGCAGCCAGTCCTCGACCCGCACCCGGCGCACGCCCGTGGCGACCACCAGCATCCGGCCGTCGTCGAGCTCAGCGACGTTGGCGATGCGGGCGACGGTGCCGACGTCGGTCCGCTGGTCGCCCCCACCCACCTCCGAGCCCCGAGCGATCAGGACGACGCCGAACTCGCCGTCGGACTCGAGGCATCTGCCCATCAGGGTCCGGTAGCGCTCCTCGAACACGTGCAGGGGCAGCCCGGCCTCGGGGAACAGGACCGTCGACAAGGGGAACATCCCGAGGTGGTAGGTCATCGAGCCGGCCCCGTCCCCAAGGGTCCGGCCCTCCGCGCCGTCCTGCGTGTCCGCCGGTCGACGACCGCCAGGGCCACGACGGCCGCCACGGCCAGGAGAGTCAGCACCTGGCCGAGGATGTCCGCTGTGGATCGTCCGTAGGTGAGGGTCACGTCGTGGCCGGTCGGGACCACGACCATCAGGTTCGGGGCCACCCGGTAGGGGCCGTCCGCTCCCGATGCCTGCCAATTCGGGAAGTAGGAGACGCGGACTTCGACCGGTACGCCCACCCGGTCGACGTGGAACGAGATCGACTGGTCGCTCTGGCGCACGTCCGACACCGTGGTCTTCGGCTCCGTCACCGCTGCGGGATGCCGCTCCCCCACCGGTACCCGGGTCCAGTCGGCAGGCCCGTCGGCCGCCGGCACCACGCCCCACCTCGACGGCGAGTTGAACCACGCAACTGCTGGAGGCAGCCACGACGTCTGGCTCGCCCCGACGCCGGACCACACCACCGGGCGGTTCGTCAGGGGGACGACGAGCTGGGAGTCGGCGATCCGGTACACCTTCCAGGTGGTGTCGAGGGACTGGCCATTGTACGACGTCGCCCACGGACCGCTCGTGCCGACCAGGGTGGCCGCCGGGTCGGTGGCCGCCGCCTGCTGGACCGTGGTGGACGAGGTCAGGAAGTAGCGGACGCCCATCTCCTGGAGGTGCTGGATCCCGAGATGGACGTCCAGTCCGCCGTAGGCCCCGTCAGGCACCGCCACGACCGCCTTCGACGAGATCGGCGACACCTCGTCCTGCACGATGAAGTGGAACGGGGTGGACGAGGCCGATTCGAAGAGCAGGCCTTCCTGACTGCCGACACACCCGTTCGTGAAGTAGGGCAGCAGCATCAACGACTCGGTGGTCCCGAACCGGTTGAGCGACGGGTCGTACTCCCACATCGTGCGGCCGCACCCCTGGCCCGCCCCGACCTGCCGCATCATCTGGATGACGGCCTGGAACTCGGGGTAGTCCGGCTTGCGCTCGTAGCCGCTGTAGTTCCAGGACGCCCACGCGCTGGGCTGGTCAGGGCCGACGTGCACGCCGATCTTCGCCAGGGTGCTGGCCGGCACGGCCAGCGGCGGCACGACGGCCAGGCAGGCCGCAGCCAGCGCCACCAGTGGGCCCGCCACGGCGCCGGCGGCCACTGCGGTCGGCACCGGACGACGGTAGGGGGTGATGCGACGGCCGGAGGCCCAGTCCCGCCCGTCGGTGGCGGCCAGCCTGCCCCGCAGGTCGCGCACCCACAGGTTGAGCCGTCGGCGGCGGGCCAGGCGGGACACGGCGGCGACCACCTCGGCCACCGCGAACCCGGCCAGGAGGTACAGGCAGAGGAACCAGAACGGCAGGATCCGGACGTTGTAGAGCTTGCTGGCCGGGTCGAGGATCACCGCCGCGGCTGCCAGGGCCGCCATGATCAGGAGGAAGAGCGCAATCCGGCTTCGGCGGGCGACCATGGCGACGACGCCGACGGCGTCCAGCAGCAGCACCCAGCGGAACGAACCGGGGAACAGCAGGTGGGGATAGCCGAACACCTTGGTGTAGCCCATGTTGGTCGTGAAGGCCTGCCCGAGGCCGAATGGCACCAGCCACCAGGCGCACAGGCCCAGGCCGACCACACCGGCCACCACCGACCACAGGACCCGCCCGCCCCACCGGTGCCCGGCCGCCACCGCCCGCCGGCTGCGGCCGATCGCCCGGGGGAGGTCGGCGTCGAGCAGGAGCAGGACGACCGCCCCGACTGCGGCGAAGAGCGCCGGGATGAGGTGGCACAGCAGCGTGGCGGCGAGCAGCACTGCGGCCAGCGCCCGATGGCGGCCGGTGCGCAGCCCCGAGGCCACGACCCCGAGGAACAGGAGCGACAGCGACAGGCTGAGGGAGAAGGAGAACTCGCCGGCCAACGTGGACAGCAGGTTCCCTCCGTAGATCGAGAAGCTCGGCTCGAACAGGAACGGGAGCGTGGCCGCGGCCAGGCATGCCGGGGCAGGGTCGCGCATGCCGGCGAGGCGCCCGAACGCCCAGGCGCACACGGGGAGCAGCAGGCTGCCCAGCACCGTCACCAGCTTGAACGCCACGTCGTAGGAGAAGAACACGTTCAACAGGACGGTGACCAGCCCCGGCAGCGGGAAGTAGAAGCTGTAGAGCGGGAAGCCGTCGTACCATCCCGGGTCCCACCCGGTGACCTGACCGTGGAGGAGCAGGTGCGACTTGAGGAAGGCCGGCAGGGCCACGTGGGCCCCGGTGTCGCCGCCGGCGGTCGTGGTGCCCAGGAACAGCAGGTTCGGGTGGAGCTGGGTCAGCGTGACCGCGGTCACCCCGACGATCGCCACCGCGTTGGCCCACGCCGGCCAGGCCGAACGCCGGGTGAACCGACCCCATCGCGGCGACCGGGGCGAACGGACCGCGTGCCGCTCGGAGATGTCGGGGTCGGGCGATCCTGCGCCGACGTCGGGGTCGCCACCGCCGTCGGGCATGGTCATCGCCGCGTTCCCGGCCTCCCCCACCGTCATCTCAGAACAGGCCCGGCAGTCGGAGGACGGCAGGGCTGACCACGGCGGTCAGCGCCAGGAGATTGAAGGCCCCGTGGGCGACGATGTTCATGCCCAGGCGACCCGTACGGTAGGAGACGAGCCCGAGGAGCACGCCGAACAACGCCAGACCGGCGAACTGCAGCAGCTCGGCGTGGATGGCGCCGAACAGCAGACCCGAGATCAGGATGGCCAGGCCGGGGCCCACCCATCGACCCCATCGCCCGAACAGCCGGGCGAGCGCCCGCAGGATGATCCCGCGGAAGAACAGCTCCTCGAAGAACGGTGCCCCGACCACCGTGGCCACCCCGATGACGAACCAGCCCACGCCGTGGGCGCTGCCGGTCAGCCGTTGGGCAGGTGCACTGAACTGCTGGTGGAAATTGTGGATGTGGGACTCGAACGGCAGGTAGAGGAGGGCGACGAGGTACTGTCCGGCGAACCCGATCGGGATGCCGAGCAGGTCGATCCACCGGAAGCGGATACCGAGGTCGGATCCCAGGTGCTTCGTCCCCTTCAGCCGGCTGGCCAGGACTGCCGCCCCCAGGAATCCGCCCCACAGGCCGAATAGGGTGGAGACGACGAACCAGGTCGGTGGCTCCGCCAGTTTGGACAGCACCGCCAGCGACGCGTGGTGGCCGGCGAGCGCGCCGGCGATGCTCACGGTGATCGCGGCCAGCACCTGGCCGCCCAGGTAGCCCAGGCCGGCGTAGAGCATCCACATCCACGCG
>JADGOH010000088.1 GCA_017883025.1 Acidimicrobiales bacterium | reverse complement strand
TCGGCGAGGCGACGGGGGCGGCCCCGCTCGGACCAGCCCATGCCCGTCTGGTCCACGGCGATCACCCGCCACGTGGGCGGCAGGGTGGTGAGCAGGTCGCGCCACACATAGCCCCAGGACGGGTTGCCGTGGACGCAGACGACGGTACCGGCCGCACCGGGGCCGGTGTCCAGCACGTGCCAGTCGACCGGTCTCCCGTCGGCACCGTCGATCGTCACCCGGCGGGACCACGCCGGGTCGAGGCCCCACGAGGCCAGCTGCTCGGGCGTCGGCGTCAGGGGCGCCGCCGGGGCGGCGGTCGGCTGGCTCGGGGGCACGGGGGCTACCAGATCAGCTCGGCAGCGGCGCAGTTGAGGCCCGAGCCGATGCCCATCAGCAGCACCCGCTCGCCCGTGCCGATCTGGTCGGCAACGGTCGACAGCGTGTAGGGCACGGCCGCCGGCCCCATGTTGCCGAACCCCGGATAGGTGAGCGGCACGAGGTCCATGTCCACCCCGAGGAGCTCGCACAGCTTGCGGGTGTGGACGGCCGACACCTGGTGCATGACGTAGCGGTCGCAGTTCTCCCAGTCCCAGCCCGCCTCCACCGAGGCCACGAACGCCTCCTTGGCCAGCGCCAGCCCGTTCTCGAGCAGGGCGGCGGTGTCGGTGCGCATCGTGTCGAGGTCACCGACGCACAGGTCGTGGTTGACCGTGGCGGCGCGGGAGAGCCCGCCCACGAACCGGTGGGCGCCGTCCCGGGGTCCACCCATCACCATGGCGGCCGCACCCGACCCGAGGGTGAGGGAGGCGAACTGGTCGAAGACGTCCATGGCCGTGGCCGTGGGCTGACGGAGCCGATCGATCGTGGCCAGCTGGGTGTGCCGGCTCCCTTCGCCGTCGACGATGAGCACCGTGCGGGCCTGGCCGGTCTCGATGGCCATGGCCCCGACCTGCATGGCGTTGACGAACCCGAGGCAGGCGTTGCCCAGGTCGAAGTTGACGCACTCGGGGCCGAGGCCGAGTCGGAAGTGGACGGCGCAGGCGACGCTCGGCTCGAGGTGGTGCTTGCACACCGACGTGGAGATGAGCAGATCGACGTCGGACGGGGCGAGCCCGGCCTGCGCCAGTGCCTTGGTGCCGGCCAGGGCCGCGGCCTCGTCGAAGGTGACGTGCTCGGGCCACCAGCGACGCTCGACGATGCCGGCCACGGACTCCAGCAGGCCCGGTCGGATGCCGCAGCGCTCGAAGGTCTCGGCCAGTTGCTCGTCGATCCAGGCCGACGTGACCACGTCGGGGGCCTCGGCGTGCGCCACGCTCCAGATGGACGAGCGGGTGTATTCGATCCGGGGGCTCACCGTCACAGGTTACGGCTTCCCGGGCGCCCCGACCGTCGGGCCCCTCCCGGCGCCTGCGGTGTGGCGCGATCCGCGGCGCGGCGGAGCCCGTGCGGACGGCGGGTGAGCCGTGCGTGCCGCCGGCTCAGGCCCGATGGGAGGCCAAGGAGTCGTCGACCGGAGCCGCCGGGGGGCGAACCGGTCGGGGCAGCAACGGTGCCGACGCACGGTCGATGGCATCGAGGTCGAGTGCCTCGGGGGGCTGCGGGAAGCTGATCACGTAGCCCTGGGCGACATCGCACCCGGCAGCGGCCAGGAACCCGAAGTGGTCCTGGCGCTCCACCCCTTCGGCCACGACCCGAAGCCCGAGGGAATGGCCGAGCTCGATCGAGGAGCGGATGATCGCCTCGTCGCGCCCGTCGGTCCCGTCCGTGCTCAGCCGCCCGGTGAACATGCGGTCGATCTTGAGCTCGCCGACGGCCAGGTCGCTCAGGTAGGCGAGCGACGAGAACCCGGTGCCGAAGTCGTCGATCGAGACGAGCAGGCCGGCATCGGACAGGCGCTGGATGACCTCCTTCGAGCGGGCCAGATCGGCCATCACCGTGCTTTCGGTGATCTCGAGGACCAGGGCGGATGTGGGGAGTCCGGCCGACCCGAGCAGGCCGGTGATCTGCGCCGGCAGGCCGGTGTCGAGGAGGTTCGTGGTCGACAGGTTCACAGCCACGGCGAACCGGTGGCCCCGGGCGTGCCACTCGGCGCACTGGGCCACGGCTCGTTCGAGCACGAAGGTGGTGAGCCGGCCCATCAGTCCGCTGTCCTCGGCCACGGGGATGAACTGGTCGGGAGGGATCATGCCCAGTGTCGGATGCGGCCACCGCAGTAGAGCCTCGACCGTGGCGATCCGCCCGGTCCGCAGATCGATCTGGGGTTGGTAGTAGAGGGTCAGTCCCTCGGTCTCGAGCGCGGCCCGCAGGTCCTCCATGAGCTGCAGTCGGTCGGCACCGTCGTCGAGGGCCGGCTCGTAGATGTCGAAGTCGCAGTGTGCGGACTTCGCCCGGTACATGGCGACGTCGGCGCACCGCATGAGCTCCGTGGCGTGGGCGGCGTGCTCGGGGGCCAGGGCGATCCCGATGCTGGCGCCGACGTGGAGGCTGGTGTTCTCCCGTACGAAGGGTGGCGCGATGGCGTCGGTGATCCGTCGGGCGACGGTGGTGGCGAACTCGACGTCCGCCCCGGTCAGCACCACGGCGAACTCGTCGCCGCCGAGCCGGGCCACCAGGTCCCGGGACCGGGTGACATCGGCCAGGCGCGGCCCGATCTGCTGCAGCAGCCAGTCGCCCGTCGGGTGGCCGAACGAGTCGTTGATCTCCTTGAAGTGGTCGAGGTCGATCATCAGGAGGGCGATCCCGTGCTCCGTTCCCTCGTTGCCGGCCCCGGCGGCGAAGTGGCGCTCGAGCTCGGCCATGAGCTGGCGTCGATTGCTGAGGCCGGTGAGGTCGTCGGTCGAGGCCTGGGCATGCACCGTCCGGGTCAGTGCGCCGAGTTCTCGCCGGGCGAGCACGGTGCGAACGCCCACGACGGTGAGGGTGGCGATGGTCAGGCCGATGGCCAACCGGCTCACGTGCGTCCAGTTGCCGGCAATCAGGATCGCGACCGAGGTTGCGGCGGCCACGCCGGGGAGCGCCAGGCTGGGCTGGGTGCCCCGTTCGTCGGGCCGACTGGTGCCTACCGGCAGCCACACGGTCACCGACAGCAGCAGGATGGCCACGACCCAGGTGGCGTCCAGCGGGGTGCCGGGCTGGTAGGAGCCGGCCGCCGACTGGAAGAGGTAGACGGTGTCGCCGACGGCCATGACCATGCACCCGGTGACCAGCACCACGAGCCGCCTGGGCCAGCCGGGCACGATGACCAGGGCGCCGACCGCGAGGGCCAGCAGGAGGAGGTCGCCGATCGGGTAGGCGAGGTCGACGGCGACCGCGCCGGCCGACCCCGTCGCCGACGCCAGGATCGGGTCGATGACGAACGCCGCGCACAGCGCGGCGGCGCCGAGCCCGGCGACGAGGCCGTCGAGCCATGTGCTGGCGCGGAACCTGCGCACCTCGCTCCGGATGATCAGCATGATGGCCAGGTAGGCCAGCGGGTAGATGCAGAGGTAGAAGGCGTCGGCCACCGACGGCGTGGGCGGGGTGGCCCCGCCCCGCGACTCGAGGGTCCAGGCGAGGTCGCCGACCGCCCAGGCCAGCAGTCCGAGCCCGAGTGCGAGGGCCGCGCCCCGGCCGGGCCGGTGCGCTCGGGCCCGGGCGAGACAGAGGACGGCGATCCCGAGCTCGAGGACGTCGACCCCCCAATTGTCGAGGATGGTCCACGACCGACCGTCGGGACGGGCGACGAGCGACAGGGCGTAGGCGGCGGCCAGCGAGCCCGCGGCGACATAGGCGGCGACGACGAACCGGGGGGTCCGCCGTGCCGCTGCGCTGTCGCCGGCCCGGGGCAGCACGCCACGAATGTTCACCCTGAGTACGTCGGCGCGTTCCGGCCGGGGCTGAAGTGCGGACCGCCGGGCGTCGTCGGGTGGCCTCCCGGGAAGGCCAGGTGTGTGCCCGCCGTGCTCCCCGGACGGTGTACCGGGCGCTCGGTCGGGTGGAGCGGGGGGTCGCCGGGCCTAGCGAAGGAGCCGGGACAGGCGCCGGTCGGCGAGTGCCCGGCCCTTGGTCTGGCAGTGCTTGCAGTAGACGATCTCGTGTGACTCGTACGACACCCGCAGCAACGGCTCGGCGCAACGAGGACATGGCTGGCCCACCCGGTTGTGCACGGCGAACCGCAGTCCGAGTTTCGGCTCCGACAGCCCGCCGGATCGCAGTCGCTCCTGACTCAGCGCCTCGTCGAGCACCGCGTGCACGGCATCGACGAGGCCGGTCCGCTGGTCCGACGACAGGGACCGCACTGCTGCGAACGGCGAGATCCCGACCATGTTCAGGATGTCGTCGACGTAGCCGCGTCCCAGGCCGGCCACGGTGCGCTGGTCCCGGAGCGCGGTGTGGATCCGGCGGGTGGTGTCGCTGGTCAGGAGGAACTCGGTGAACGCCGGATCGTCGGGCTCGGGCCCCAGCACCGCCAGTGGGCCGTCGTCCCCCGCGCCCAGTACCCACCATCCGGCCTTGCGCTGGCTCCCGTGCTCCCGCACCAGGACCGCCGAGCCGTCATCGAACCGGAACCGCACCACGCCGCCCCGTGGCCGGGTGTGCTTGGCCGGGGTCTCGAGATCCAGGCGCCCGGCCTGGGACAGGTGGACCAGGATCCGCACGCCTCCCCCGAGGGACCACACCAGGTACTTCCCCCGCCGGCCGACACCGTCGACAGGCAAGCCCACGAGGTCGTCCGGGGCGGGAAGCACGGTCTTGAGCCCCGTGAAGCCGAGCGGCTCGAACCCCTGGACGGCGGTGCCGGCCACCACTGCGTCGAGGCGCTCGGCGAGGGCCTGCATCTCCGGTAGTTCAGGCATGGTCGGCTCCGGGTCCCGGTCGGGTCTGGGCGTGTCGAGTATGACGCGTGACGGGAGGCCCGCGGCGGCCGGCCGGTCCGGGCGCCGCCCCGGACGGACACGACTGGTCACTCGGCGGACGGTGGCCATGGCCTCGTCGGGTCCTGGAGCGTGCAGCCGAACGGCTTGCGGAGTCCGGTGGCCCAACCGCTGCTGGGCGAGGCCGTCCATTCGGCCCAGGTGACGAACTGCCCGCCGGCCAGGTAGTGCCTGGGTCCTCTGCCCGGCACCATGGCACGGGTGAGCAACTCGGCCGCATCTCGGACGTCGACGACCCCGAGTCCACCCGGAGGAACGAGCATCATCGAGCCCAACGCGCCGAGGATGGCCTGGAAGCTGCCGTCCAGGTGTGGCGACGTCGGCCCGTAGATCCCGCCCAGGGCGAAGCTGGTGATCGGATCGCCTCGATCCTGGTGCTCCCGGACCACCAGTTCGGCGTCCCGCTTCGACGCCCCGTAGGCCGACAGCGGTTCGGCGGACACCGACGACGGCGTCACGGCGGCGTCCGGTGCGGGGAGGTGGACGGTGATGGCGGAGGTGGAGACGATGGGATCGATGCCAACGGCCAACGCCTCGGCGAGGACCGTCCGCGTGCCGACGTCGTTGACGTTCGGGGTATGCCCCCCGGCGCCGCCCACACTGATCACGGCTGTGGCATGGAGAACGGCATCACAGCCGTCGACGGCTGCAGCCACGGAGGCCGGGTCGGCGACGTCGCCCTGGAAGGCCACGGCCGTCACGCCCACGGGCTCGAGGACGACCGGAACACGCTCGGGAGTGCGGGCGAGGACCCGTGCCTCGTGTCCGTGACGGAGCAGTGCGGCGACGGCGTGCGAGCCCACGAACCCGGTTCCCCGGTGACCTGTACCGTCGTCAGTGTCTCCCCTTCCTCCGCAACCTCGGTGAGGCCCGACCGGTGCTCGACCATTGGGGCTCGGCCGGGGGGAGCGACGGCCGCATCCATCCGGACCGTAATCCAGACACGTCTCTGGACAGGTGTCCAGCTCATCCCTAGGATGTGGCTACTGGCACCGGATGTGGCGCCCGTATGGTGAGGGGGATCACCTTGTCGAAGTCACCATTGCGCGTCGCCCAGTTCGCCACGGGAAACGTGGGCTCCGAGATGGTCGGACGAATCGTCGACCATCCGGACCTGGAGCTGGTGAGCCTGTACTGCTACTCACCCGACAAGATCGGGCGGGACGCCGGGGAGATCGTCGGATTGGCACCCCTCGGGGTCATCGCCACGGACGATCTGGAGGACGTGTTCCGAGCCCAACCGGACGTCGTGAACTTCAACGGCGTCTGGCCCGACGTCGACGTGTTCTGCACGCTGCTCGGACGCGGCGTCAACGTCGTCACCACGTCCGACTGGATCACCGGCCACCACCGTGACCGCAACCACCCGCACCCGTCCGGCAAGTCACCGACCGAGCTGGTGGAAGCGGCCTGTCAGCGTGGGGGAGCGTCCTTCTACGGAACCGGGATGAACCCAGGGCTCGCCCAGATCCTCAGCGTCGTGGCCACGGCCGGCATGGGGTACGTGGAACACCTCACCGTGCTCGAGACCGTCGACGTCTCATGCCACCACTCCATCGACACCTGGAAGAACGTCGGGTACGGCCGTCCGGTGGACGATCCCGCGGTGCCCGGCCTGCTGGAGAAGGGCTGCACGGTGTTCGCGGACTCCATTTACCTGATGGCGGACTGCCTCGACCTGCCCATCGACGACATCGTGTTCGAGTGCGAGCTGGGTGCCTGCACCGAGGACGTCGACCTCGGCTGGTGGACGCTCCCGAAGGGGTCGGTCGGGGGCAGTCTGGCCAAGTTCAAGGGATTGTCCGGTGGCGAGCCGAGGATCGAGGTCCATCTCGAGTGGCAGATGACACCGAAGACGGAGCCGAAGTGGAACGTCAGGGGCTGCTACATCACCACCATCGAGGGCGACCCGGTAATCATCAACAAGCACATGATCCTGCCCACCTCCGGCAAGCCGCACAGCCTGATGGACGCCGAGTACTTCGCCTCCCTGGGCATGACCATCACCGGAATGCCGGCCCTCAACGCCATGCGCTCCGTGTGCGAGGCGTCGCCGGGGATGCTCACCAGCGCCGACCTTCCCCTGCGTGCGTTCGCTGGCCGGTTCCGGAGTGCCACCGACAGCGCGGGCAACTGACGCCGTGGCCGGTCGTTACCCGTTTCCGGCGTCGCCCAACGGCTGGTTCGGCGTTTCCGCCTCCGACGACCTCGCAGCCGGCGACGTGCGGGCGATCCACTACCTGGGACGAGACCTGGTGCTCTTCCGCGGGGAGGACGGTTCGGCACGCGTGTTCGACGCCCACTGCCCGCACCTCGGTGCCAACCTCGGCGTGGGCGGACGGGTCTGCGGCGACGGGATCGCCTGCCCGTTCCATGGCTGGAGGTTCGACGGCACAGGTTCCCTGGTGGAAGTGCCGGGACTCGACCGCCCGCCACGTGCCGGTGCGACGGCGTGGGACGTCTGCGAGCGTAACGGCCGGATCTTCGTGTGGCACCACGCGGACACCGCACCCCCGTCCTTCGACGTCATCGACTACCGACCGGACGAGTCCGAGTGGACCGGGTGGCGGAGCAACACCTACGAGGTGCGCGTCCACGTCCAGGACCTGACCGAGAACATCATCGACCGGTCGCACTTCTCGACTGTCCACGACATGA
Organism: Acidimicrobiales bacterium; assembly: GCA_017883025.1. Lineage (GTDB taxonomy): Bacteria > Actinomycetota > Acidimicrobiia > Acidimicrobiales > RAAP-2 > Bog-756. Next base: position 703 of record JADGOH010000088.1, on the reverse strand, counting down.
TGCCCCCTGAGGGACAGCAGTTCGAGGTCCGCTTCTCCGGCGCCTCCATGATCGTCGACCAGCGTCTGAGTGTGACCGCCGTGTCCGAGGTGGGATTCGAGGTCGACACCACCACGACCACATGCGGCCCGGGCATCGTGGCCGTCGAGGTGAGCCAGGACCCGATCGACATGCTCACCTACATCACCCAGACGCCGATCAACGATGAGCTGACCGAGGTCACCCTGTGCTTCTCGATGAAGCGCCTCGAGGACGAGGCGGCCACCGAGTCGATCTCCGAGCTCAACGACCGGGTCACCAACCTGCAGTTCACCCAGGACGTGCCCATCTGGGAGAACAAGGTCTACCGTGAGCGGCCGATCGTCACGAAGATCGACGGACCGGTGGCGCAGTACCGCCGATGGTTCCGGCAGTTCTACTCGAACGGTGCGGAGCGGGTCGGAACCTGAAGGCCCTGCCCAGGCGGGCCGAACCCGGGAAACCGCACCGTGTCCGCCGAGGCGGGTGAGGTGCGCCTCCCGGAAGCGAGGGATCGGGAGGGGTGCCGTGCGCCGTCGCGGCCCGGACAACGTGGCTACCCCGGCGATCTCACGCTCGACCGTGACCCGGGGGTGCGGACCTCGACACGAACCCGGGCGTAGTTGCCAATGAGAAACTGCCATCTACCAGGGCAAACGCTGTAATTCTCACAACTCGGTGGGGG
>JADGOH010000008.1 GCA_017883025.1 Acidimicrobiales bacterium | reverse complement strand
GGCTGCCCGGATTTGAACCGAGGACCTCTGCGTCCCGAACGCAGCGCGCTACCAAACTGCGCCACAGCCCGCACATCGAAAGTGGCCGCAACCGCTCCCGGTGAACCTGGAAACTCTACCCGACTGGGGTGCGGTCGGTCCCCCGGTCCCCCGGACCGCCCCCGTCGGCGCCGACGTGACCCTGCCCGGTCCGTTTGACCACCACCTTGGCGATCCTCCGCTTGTCCATCTCCGACACCCGGAGCTGCCAGTCGCCGAGGTCGAGGGTCTCGCCCTCGTCGGGGATGTGCCCGAAGGCGTCGAACAGGTACCCGCCCAGGGTCACGTACCCGCCCTCGGGCAACTCGAGGCCCAGCTGGTCGGCGAGGTCGTCGATGCTCATCCGCCCGTCGACGAGCCAGCGCCGGCCGTCGACCCGCACGACGTCGGGCTCCTCGTCGGGGTCGAACTCGTCGGGCAGGTCGCCGACGAGGGCACCCAGCAGGTCCTTGATCGTGAGCACCCCCTCGACGCCCCCGTGCTCGTCGACGACGACGGCGAACGCACGGCGCTGGCGGCGCATCTCTGCCAGCACGTCGAGGACGAGGCGCGACTCGGGCACCAGGAACGGCTGGCGCAGCCGTCGCGCCAGGTCGATCGGACCGGGGGAACTGCCCCCGTCGTCGGTGCCGGCGACGGTCCACCCGGCCCGGAACAGGTCGTTGACGAACAGCGTGCCGACCAGGTCGTCGAGGTCCTCGCCGCACACCGGAAAGCAGCTGTGGCCAGAGGAGCGCACGGCCTGCGACACCGCCTCGACGGTGAGGGGGATGGAGAGGGCGACCACGTCGACCCGTGGGGTCATCACCTCGCGCACGACGGTGTCGCGCAGGTCGTGGAGGGCGTCGATGATGAACTGCTCCTGCGCGTCGGCCCCGCCGTCGACGGGCAGCCCGGGCGACTCGGCACCCGTCGGGGTCTGGGCTCGATCGCGCCGGCGCGACCGGCGTCCCGGGGAACCCTCGTGCTGGTCTTCGTGGCGACGGAACACGGACAACGCGGTGACCCGGTCTGTAGGTGGTGGAGCCGTCAGCCGCCTGAGGCGAGGGGGGCGGAGACGACGGACAGCGGGGCGTAGGACTCGTCGTAGTAGGTACCGCCCGCGAGGAGGGCGGCCACCGAGCGCCGGAGGCGGATCGGGTCGAGCGGCTTCACCAGCCAGCCCTCGGCCCCGGACCGGCGGGCGAGGAAGACGTCGGGGCGCCGGTCGAGCAGCATCAGGACCGGCACGTGGGCCAACTTGCCGTACGAGGCCTCGAGGCGCAGCTCGAGCGTGGTGGCCATGCCGCCCATGTTGCCCATCTGCATGTCGACGATCACCAGGTCGGGCATCGACCCGGCCACCAGGGCCATGACCTCGGGGCCGGACCTGGCCTCCACGATGGTGGTGCCGGGCTTCCCGGCCGTCGCGGCGATCTCGGCCCGCAGGGTCGGCGCGTCACTGGCCACGAGGATGGTCGGCACGCCCCAGAGGTTAGCGCCCCACGGGCGGGGCCCACGAGGGGCGCCGGTCGAGGACGAACGGGGGGCGGGCCGGGACCTGCGCCTTGTCGGCGTCAGGCGCCGTCCTGGCCGAAGAGGAGGTCTGCCACGGTGGCCAGCCCGTCCAGGTCGTGGACGTCCGAATTGAGCAGTGGCACCCGGTACACGGGGGCGGGGGCGACCTCGGCCACCAGCCCCGCGTAGGCGGCCTCCTCGCGGTCCGAGGCCAGGGTGTAGCCGGCCAGGTTGTCGACCAGGTCGGCCAGTGCGGCCGCCGCGCCGTCGCGGTGCACGCCGGGCGAGCTCAGGGGGGCGAGGGCGGCCAGCTGCTCGTCGGACGCGAACCTCGGCTGCACGCGGTTGACGACCAGCGCGGTGGCCGACATCTGCGAGTCGGCGAGTTTGCCCGCGAAGTGGACGGCCTCGTCCACCGAGTCCGGGCGGGGCGACGCCACGAGGACGAAGGCGGTGTCCGACTGGGTGAGGAGCTCCCGCACCCGGGCGGCCCGCACCCGGAAGCCCTCTTCCATGCCCTCGAAGGCCTGGAAGAAGGCCACGGCGTCGTGGACGATGTCGGCACCTGCCACCTTGGAGATGGTCCTGAGCAGGGCGTTGGCGGCCACGCTCATGAACCGGAGCCCGACCCGCGTGGGGGCCATCAGCGCCTGGAACACCCGGTTCTCCAGGAAATGGGTGAGCCGTCTCGGCGCATCGAGGAAGTCGAGGGCATTGCGCGACGGCGGGGTGTCGACCACCACCACGTCGAAGCCGCCCTCCTCCACCAGTTCGTGGAGCTTCTCCATCGCCATGTACTCCTGCGTGCCCGACAGCGTGCCCGTCAGGTTCCGGTAGATGCGGTTGACCCGGATGTCCTCGGCCTGGGCCTCCGAGTCGGCGTACCGGGCGATCAGGTCGTCGAACGTGCCCTTGGGATCGAGCATGAGGGCGTGGAGCTCGCCCGGCCAGTCGCCTGCGATCCGGGTGGGGGCGTTGGACAGCTCGTCGACGCCGAGCGAGTTGGCGAGCCGTCGTGCCGGGTCGATGGTGACGACGCAGGCCGTCCGACCGAGCCGGGCCGCCTGGAGGGCGATGGCCGCCGACGTGGTGGTCTTGCCCACGCCCCCCGACCCGCAGCAGATGACGATCGACCGGTCACGGGCGACCTCGGTGATGGTCGCGGGGGTCATCGTCGCCGGGGGCCCGTCCACGGGGGCGCCGGTCATGTCGTCGCCTCGTTCGGGTCGTGCAGCGCCTCGATCCCGGTGGCCAACGCCGCGCTCAGCGTGTCGAGCTCCAGGGGCCCGATGGCATCGGTAAACAGGTACGGGACGCGCAGCTGGGGGAGCGGGAGCTCCGCGGCCAGCCGGCGGACCTGCCCCTCCTGCAGCTCGTGCCGTCGCTGGCGGAACCGACGGGCCCCCTCGAGGGCGTCGACCGCCGCCGGGTCCAGTGTGACCCCGGCGTCGGCGATCGTGGCGTCGGCGGGGGCGTTCAGCGCCGGCACGGACGGGTAGGCCGCGTTCACGATGACCGGCCCGAGGGCGATGCCGACGCGATCCTCGAGCTGGTAGGCGGCCTCCACCACCTCGTTGACCGGCATCTCCTCGGGCAGGGTGACCAGTGCGACCTGGCAGCGCTCGGGGTTCGAGAGCAGGGCCACGACATCGGCCGCCTGTGCCCGGATGGGTCCGCCCCGGGCGGCGTCGAGGAGGCCGCCCGCTGACGAGAGGAAGGTCATCGTGTGGCCGGTGGCCGGTGCGTCGACGAGCACCAGGTCCGCCACACGCTCCTGCTCGATCTGCTTGATCTTGCCCAACACCAGGATGTCCCGGATCCCGGGGATGGCCCCGGCGACGATGTCGATGATCCCCGAGGACAGCAGGCGCTTGGAGAAGCGCTTCATGCCGTGGTCGTCGAGGTATTCGAGGAGGGCGTCGTCAGGGGTGATCGTTCGTGCGTGCACCGTACCCGGGGGGATGGACACCGACTCGTCCACAGGACCGCCCCCGAAGTCGGTGGCCCCGGCCGCATGCAGCACCTCGCCCGCGTAGCCGTGGCCCCCGCTGCCCCCGAAGGCGGTGGCGACGCCGGTGCGCCCCTCGAGCTCGATCACCAGCACCGACAGCCCGGCACCGGCGGCCAGGTGGGCCAGTGCAGCGACCATGGTGGTCTTGCCCACCCCACCCTTGCCGGCCACGATCAAGACCCGGCTCTGGCTGCAGAAGGCGCGGACGTCCATGACGCCATGAGCGTAGTGTCCGCCCTCCGCCCGACCGCTCCGCGCCGGTCCGGCGGCCGTCGCGAGCCGGGGTCGGCAGGCGCCCGCCGACGGGCGACACGGGCCGTGCGGGGTGCTCGCCGCGCCCCCGAAGGCGCCGGATCGCCACGCTCGGCGCGAAAGCAGGGGAAATCGGTCCGAATCCTGGATCGACCCCTTGTGTACCAAAGGGGCTGCGACTACGTTCCGAAGCATCAGGTCACACCGAAGGGGGAGTCGGGGAGTGGAGCAGTTGACGGATTCTTGGCAGCTGAAGGCGGCGTGCCGTGGGCCACAGGCGGAGATCTTCTTCCCACCCGCCCATGCCGAGCGCAAGGAGGAGAAGCTGCAGCGCGAGGAGCGGGCCAAGGCGATCTGCAAGACCTGCTCCGTGCGGGTGGAGTGCCTCGAGTACGCCGTTCGCATCCGCGAGCCGCATGGTATCTGGGGCGGCCTGAACGAGATGGAGCGGCGGCAGCACGCGGAGCGCCGGGTCGGCTGACCCGGAGCCGGCCTGCACGCCGGCCGACGGGGTCCCCACGGGGCTCAGCCGGCAGGAGGCGGAGGCGGCAGTCCCAGGGACTGGTCGGCAATGCGCACGCCCTTCGAGCTGCAGACCGACGCCGGCTGCTGCCCGGTCGACGCGCAGATGCCTGCAGTCAGCTGATTCGCCGCGGCGACGATGGCCTGACCGGTGGGCGGGGTCGCGGACGAGCGCGGGGTCGACCGGCCGGCCGGCAGGGCGGCCACGTCGCCGGCGATCTGGGCCTGTGACTGATCGGCCAGGAGCGCGGGGCTGAACGCGGAGGTTGTCGTCACCAGTCGACCGGCCACGTCCACGAACGGCGCCGAGCCGCTCGACGTCCCCGCGGCACCGGTGGAGTGGGCGACCAGCGCGGCCTGGGCAGGGGTGAGGGTGGCGATCCGGATGAAGGTCCCGTCCGCTCCGATCTGGCTCGAGTAGAGCTCGACGCCGGTGAACGTGAGGTAGGCGCTCGAGTAGCGGACCTTGGCGAAGCTGAACGTGGGTGTGCCGGGGAAGACCGACGACGACGACGACGTCGCGTCGTGGAGGGCGGTGAAGCGACCGAATCGGCTGAGGGCGACGACCAGTGGCCAGCGCTCGGCCGCGCAGAACGGGCAGTACTCGGCGCCGACGACGAACACCTCGGGCTTGCCCCCCGACGTCAGGACCGGCTGTCCGTCAACTACCTGGGGAGCGACGAGCTCGGTCCCGGGGACGGTGACACCGACTGCGTCGAAGGTGGTCGTCGGCACCGTCGACAGGGTGGTGAGTACGGCAGGCGAGGTGCGTGCCGTCTGGGTCACCGTCGCCGGCGTCGGGACGTGGGTGAGGGCGTAGGTGACGAGCCCCACGACCCCGAGGAGGATGACGACGACGGCGCTCCAGGCCAGGACGGCCGAACGGGTGCGCCCACTGTCGCTCACGAGCCCACCGGACCGGACCGGACTCAGGCCGCGTCGTCGTCAGCGGTGGCCATGTGCGCGTCCTCGGTGCCGTAGCCCGCGGCGAGCACGACCGGGGACGCCGTGGCGATGACGACGAAGAGGAGGAACGTCGTGACATGGACGCTCGTGCACCACAGGCAGATCGACTTGATCAGGAACAGCTCGGCGACGATCAGGTAGAGGATCATCCCGACCCCGGTGACCGACAGCACCAACCGGGCCAGGTGGATCCGACGGTCGGCCGAGCGCCAGGCCGCGGGCAGGCACAGCAGCAGCATGGGCACGAAGAATACGAGCCCCAACATGGCAACCGGGATGCCGAGGATCTCCGACTGCGGGCTTTGGGTCACCTTCTCGCAATTGAAGGCACCGCCCGACACGCAGGCGAGCGCCTTGGGTTCGAAGTGCGTGATCGTCAGGTAGATCGACGCGCCGAGCCCGTAGACGCTCAGCAGGAGGGTGACGATCGGCTGCCACCGGAGAGTGGGCACGGGTGCGCTGGCCCCCGGCTCAGCCGAACGTGATGCCGAGGGCCTTGGCCGCGGCCTGGACCCCCGAGCTCTGGCACACGCTGCCGGGCTGGCCCTTGGTCGCCTGGCAGATCCCGGCGCTCATGTAGTTGCCCGTGGCCAGGATGGCCTGGGTCGCGGGGTTGTTCGTGTCGGACAGCCCGCCGGCGATGTCCGCCCAGGAGAGGTTGGCCAGGATCTGGGGGTCGTAGCTCGCCCCCGAGAACAGCAGGCTGTTGTTGATGTCCACGAACGGGAACGAGATCGACCCGGTACTGCTGCCGTTGGCCAGGTACTTGGACGAGCTGTACTTGGCCAGGATCTTCGCCTCCTCCTTGGTGGGGCTCTGGAGGTTCGTGTACTGGCCCTGGGTGCCGGCCACCGGGATGTTGGTGTACTGCTCGATCCCCCTGAAGGTGATGTAGGGGCTGTCGAGCGTGGCGCCGTGGAAGCTGAGCGTGTGCGTGCCCGCGTCGACGTCCGCCAGCGACGAGGCCGTCGTCTGGAGGTTGCCCCAGGTCCCGAAACGTGCGAGCGCGGCAGTCATGGCCCAGCGCTCGGCGGCGCAGTACGGGCAGTACTCGGCGCCGTAGTAGAGCATCGCCGGTGTCTTGCCGTTGATGGTCATCGGCGGGTTGCCGCTGATGACGGTGGGCTTGGCAACCGGGACCGAAGACGTGATGCCGACCTTGTCCCACGCCGAGGCCGGGACGGTGGTGACGTCCTTGACGATCTGTGCGGGGGCCGGGGTGGTGGCGATGTACGACGTGTTCGTGGAGTTCCCCCGGGTGGCGAACACGACGACGAGGACGGCCACGATCACCACGACCAGGCCGACGGCGCCCCAGGCGATCCACTTGCCCTGCTGCGACGGTCCCGGGCCCGAGGCACTCCTCGGCTTGCCGCCCGGTCGGGGGGCGTTGCCGCCCTTGCCCGGCGCCTTGCCGGCGACCGACCGGCTGGCGGCCCGGCTCTTGTCCTTGGCGCTCTGGGTATTCCCGGAACCCGCGGGCTTCGGCTTGTTGCCGCCCGCCCCGGAGCTCTTCACATTGTCGGCCATGGTTCCGCGGTCCTCGCTTCGTGCGACTGTCCACTCGCTTCGTGCGAACGTCGCAAGGAGCGTAACTGGTCCGCCACCACCCAGGGGATCGCGGGCGTGGCGGGCCCCCATCCGGGCACGGCAGACCGTGCTGCCTAGAGTGGAGGACATGTCGGCTGACGCATCAACCCGTCTCGACCCGGGGATGGACGGGTCCGGCGCCAACCGGGCCGGGATGACGGTGCCCGTGCAAGCCGCCTCGCCCGGGACCACGCGCCCGCCCGCCCGCATCACCTGGACCTCGACCACGGTGGACGGCCACCGGGTCCGCTACGGCGTGGTCGGCTCCGGCCCGTCCGCCCTGTTCCTCCATGGCTGGGGGCTGCGCCCGAACGCCTACGCGCGAGCCATCGAGGCCATGGCCGCGGCCGGTTGCCGGGTGGTCGCCCCGGCACTGCCCGGTTTCGGCGGCACGCCCGAGCTCCCGGTCGACGTGCGTACGTTCGCCGGCTACGGCGCCTGGGTGGGCCGGTTCCTCGACGCCGCCGGGGTGGGCGACGTGGCCCTGGTCGCCGGCCACTCCTTCGGGGGCGGGGTGTCGACGGCTTTCGTGCACCACCAGTCCGAGCGGGTGGGGTCGCTCCTGCTGGCCAACGCCATCGGCAGCCCGACCTGGGCACTGCTGCCGAACGAGGTGCGGACCATGGTCCAGCGACCCCTGTGGGACTGGGGCCGCCACTTCGGCGGTGACCTGCTGCTCTCGCCACGGGGGCTGCGCCTCCTTCCCACGCTGCTCGAGGACTTCGTCCCCAACCTGCTGCACAACCCGCTCGGGATGTTCCGCACCGGCGAGGTGATCCGGCGGGCCGACCTGGTGGCCGAGGTCCGGGCCATCGTCGCCCGCGGCATCCCCGTGTCGGTGGCCTGGTCGGATCGTGACGGCCTCGTCCCCCGCTCGGCTTTCGACGATCTCCGTCGCGCCGCCGGTGTGGAGGGGGTCGTGGTCGACGGGGCCCACGCCTGGCTGATCGCCGAGCCCGAGGGCTTCGGCGAGCTGGCCATCAGCGCGTTGGTGGACGCGCGGCCGGGCTCCGGGCGCCGGTCGGGCGAGCCGATCCCTCTGCCGTAGGTCGGCCTCGGGAGTGCTGACAGCGGGCGGTGCCGCGACCGGACCCGGTCGGCCCGGGAGCCGGGCACGGGGGTAGCCTGCACCCATGACCGTGCCCCTGCGTGACGCCGCCACGGTGATGCTGGTCCGCGATGCCGTCGACGAGTCCGGCCGGCCGGCGGTCGAGGTGTGCATGCTGAAGCGCAACCTGGCGAGCGAGTTCGTCGCCGG
>JADGOH010000087.1 GCA_017883025.1 Acidimicrobiales bacterium | reverse complement strand
GGGCCGTCCAGCACGAACGTCAGGTCGCCCTGGGCCTTCTTGTCGCGGCCCATGAAGGACAGCAGCTGCGCGGGGTCGACGACGCCGGGCAGGCCGGTCGCCAGGTCGAACTCGCCGATCACCCGGCGGTGGTGCGCCACCCGGGCGTCGCCGATGCGCCCCAGCCGCCTGGCCAGCAACGCCGCGTAGACCAGGCCCACGGCCACCGCCTCGCCGTGCCGCAGGACGGTGCCCCCGTCGCCGAACGCCGATGCCTCGAGTGCGTGGGCCAGGGTATGCCCGTAGTTCAGGAGCATCCGACGGTCGCCCTCGCGCTCGTCGGCCGACACGACCGCCGACTTCACGGCGGCACACCGGGCCACCTGGTCCTCGATCGGAAGGTCGGCCGTGGGCGGGCCGCCGAGCCCGGTCGAGATCCCGAGGAGCGCGTACTTGGCCACCTCGCCGCGCCCCGACGCCCACTCGCGGGGCGGCAGGGTGGCCAGCACCTCGGTGTCGCACAACACGGCACTCGGCTGCCAGAACGCGCCGACCAGGTTCTTCCCTTCGGGGATGTTCACGCCCGTCTTCCCGCCGATGGCGGCATCGACCTGGGCGAGGAGCGACGTGGCGACATTCACGTACGCGGTCCCGCGTTGGAACGACGCGGCGGCAAACCCGGCGAGGTCGGTCACCACTCCCCCGCCCACGGCCACGACCACGTCGGCCCGACTCAGGCCGGACCGGGCGAATCCCCGGCACAGCTCCTCGAGCACCGTCAGCGACTTGGCCGACTCGCCGTCGGGGACGGTGAACACCTCGTGGTCGAGGCCGGGGTCCACGGTGACACCGATCCCCTCCTGGGTGACGACCACCGCCCGACGCGCACCGGGGACGACCTCGGCGATGACGCGTGCCAGCTCGTGACGGGCCCCGGCCCCCACCACCACCTCGTAGGAGCGGTCGGCCAGCTCGACAGGGACGACCTGGGTCACGGGAACCTCCAGCAGGCGGTGGTCCTCACGGAATGCTCCGTGCGAACGCCGTGGCGGCCAGGATCCGATCGACCACCGTCGAGGCGTCCAGTGCATCGACGTCCACGATCACGTCGGCCACCTCGCCGTAGAGCGGGCGCCGGACGGCGTCGAGGTCGGCGAGCACCCTGGCCGGGTCGCCCCGGAGCAGGGGCCGCCCTTCCCCGGCGCCCACCCGTGCGGCCAGGGTGGCCGGGTCGGCACGCAACCACACGACGGCCCGGGCGGACGCCAGCAGCGCTCGGTTCTGCGGGGCCAGCACGACGCCGCCCGCCGCGGACACCACCGCGGGGCCGTCGGCGGACAGCGCCTCGGCCAGCACCCGGGACTCCTCGGCCCGGAACGCCTCCTCGCCCCGTTCGGCGAACAGCTCGGCCACGGTCGACCCGGTGGAGGATTCGACCAGGGTGTCCGAGTCGAGGAACTGCCAGCCCAGCCTGGCGGCGAGCTGGCGCCCCACCGTCGTCTTCCCGGCGCCCATCATCCCGACCAGGACCACGCGGTCAGCCATCGATCAGCGGGCGGGCGGCGGACGGGGTCCCGCCCAACGAGCCCAGGTAGCCGGCGTAGTTGCGCCGGAACTCGTCGACCGAGTCGCCGCCGAACTTCCGCAGGGCCTCGGAGGCCAGCACCAGGGCGGTCATCGTCTCGGCCACGACGCCCATGGCCGGCACCGCCGTCACGTCCGTGCGCTCCTTGAACGACACCGTGGACTCCTTGGTCACCACGTCGACGGTGCCGAGCGTCGGCCGGTTGAGCGAGGCGAGCGGCTTCATGGACAGCCGGGCCACGATCGGTGACCCGGTGCTCATGCCGCCCTCGATGCCGCCCGCCCGGTGGGTGTCACGGACGTACCCACCGCCCATGAGCGCGGTGGCGTGCTCCGACTCGTCGCCCTCGGGATCGACCACACGGATGGCGTCGTGGGCCTCGGAGCCGCGCAGTCCGGCCACCTCGGTCCCCTCGCCGATCTCCACCGCCTTGATGGCCTGGATGCTCATGAGCGCCTGGGCCAGCAGCGCGTCGAGGCGCCGGTCCCAGTGGACATGGCTGCCGAGTCCGACGGGCACGCCGTGCGCCACCACCTCGGCGACACCGCCGAGGGAGTCGCCGGCCTTGGCCGCGGCCTTGATCGCGGCGATCATCTGCTGCTCGGCCTTCGGGTCCGCGCAGCGGACCTGGGACTCGTCGATCCGTGGCAGGTCGGCGATCGTCGGGAGCTCCCCCGACTCGGCACGGGCCGAGCCCATCTGGACGATGTGGCTGAGGACGTCGACCCCGATCTGACCGAGCAGCAGCCGGGCCACGGTGCCGGCGGCCACGCGGGCGGCCGTCTCGCGGGCAGAGGCGCGCTCCAGCACGTCGCGGGCGTCGTCGAGCCCGTACTTGAGCATCCCGGCGAGGTCGGCGTGGCCGGGCCGGGGCTGGGTGAGGACCTTGGCGGGCAGCCCGGGGGCGGGCGACATCTCCTCTTCCCACTTCGGCCATTCGGTGTTGAGGATCTCGATGGCCACCGGTGACCCGAGGGTGCGGCCGTGGCGGATCCCGCCCAGCAGGTTGATCTCGTCCACCTCGAAGCGCATGCGGGGCCCGCGGCCGAACCCGAGCCGACGACGGGCGAGGCCACGCTGGATGTCCTCGGCGGTGACCAGCAGTCCTGCCGGCACCCCTTCGAGGATCACCACGAGGGCGCGTCCGTGGGACTCTCCGGCGGTCAGGTAGCGCAGCATCCGGACAAATCTACTCGGCGTGCCCGAGCGCCCCGCAGGCCGGGCACCCGGTCCCGGTCAGCCCGAGGCATGGAAGACGTGGTTGACCAGCGGGACCCCCCACAGGACGGCGACGGCCGCGCCGATGCACAGGGCCGGCGCGAACGGGATCCGGGTCTTGCGCCCGGACCCCGACGCCGCCATGAGCACCAGTCCGAACACCAGTCCGAGCACGAAGCCGATGAGGAAGGCGACATAGGCCTCGAGCAGGCCGAGGTAGCCGACGGCGACGCCGATGACCCCGGCCAGGCGCACGTCGCCGAAGCCCATCCCCCGGGGCACGAAGAACCAGATGACGAAGAAGACGGCGAACGAGCCGAGGCCGGCGGCTGCCGCGTCGACGAACGGGCGCCAGTCGTGCAGGTGGACCGAGACGAGGGCCAGCAGCGGCACCATGAGGACGAGCGCCCCGTAGAGGAGCTGGCGGGGCACGAGGCGGTGGGTCAGGTCGGTGACCGACACGGTGACGGCCATGGCGAGGAAGACCCAGTAGGGCAGGACGAGCAACAGAGTGGCCTCGTGGCCGTGGACGGTGAGGCGCGAGGCGGCCATCCCGCACAGGACCGCGGTGACGATGCCGGCGGCCACCATCCGGGGAACCGACCGCCCCTGGGGCAGGAGGTGGCGGACCGACTCGGCCGGAGCGTCCTCGTCAGCTGCGGTGCCCGTCGACCCGGCCGGTCCGGAGGGGCCCGTGTCCGTGGCCCCATGCAGATCAGGGACCGGTGCGGGTGCCGCCGGTGCGGGTGACGGTTCGTCGGCCGACCCACCCGACGGCTCAGCGGCGGTCTCCGCGAGGGCCGCGTCACGGCGACCGGCCCGTTCGAGCCGGCGCCGCTCTTCGGCGGCACGGCTCCGGTCGGCCAACTTCTGGCCCACCGGGTCGAGCACGATGCCCGCGACGACGCCGACGACGCAGCCGGTGTCGACGAGTAGGGCATGCACTCCGTGCAAGGTACTGGACGGGGTGCGGAGAACGGGGCATCGTGGGCCCACCATGGACACCCAGACACTCACCCTCGACGTCCCCGGCGGCCAGATGCCGCTCTACGTCGCCCGCCCCGAGGGACCGGCCCGGGGTGCGGTCGTCGTCATCCAGGAGGCGTTCGGCGTCAACGGCCACATCGAGGACGTCACCCGGCGGTTCGCGGATGCCGGCTACCACGCCGTCGCGCCACACCTGTTCCACCGCACGGGGGCGCCCGCGTTCGGCTACGAGGACTTCACCGTCGTCATCCCCCACATGCTGGCGATGACCGACACGGACCTGCTGGCCGACGTCGAGGCCGCCGTCGGCCACCTGCACGCCGCAGGATGGTCCGACCGTCAGATCGGGATCGTCGGATTCTGCATGGGCGGCCGGGTCACCTTCCTGGTCGCGGGCAACCTGGCGCTCGGGGCGGCGGTCGGCTTCTACGGCGGCGGGATCGTCAACGGCCGGACCGAGACGATGCCGTCGCTCCTCCCGCTCGTCACCTCCCTGCGCACACCGTGGCTCGGGCTGTACGGCGACGCCGACCCGGGCATCCCGGTCGAGGAGGTCGAGCAGCTGCGTGACGAGCTCAACGCCGGCGCCGACGTGGACACGGCGATCGTCCGGTACCCCGGCGCCGAGCACGGGTTCCACTGCGACGCCCGCGACTCGTACAACCAGGCCGCGGCGACCGACGCCTGGGGGCGTGCCCTCGACTGGCTCGACGGGCACCTGGCGCCGGCCGGCTGAGCGGGGGACGCGGATACCGGACGACGCCCTCGCCCGCGGTGCCGGCGCGCCGCGCCCCGGCGCACGCCGCTACGGGGTTCCCGCGGTCCCCTTGACGGTGCCCGAGATGGCACGCGTCCGACTGTCGACGGTCAGGTCGGCCACCAGCGTGGTCGGACCGGGTGCATCGACATGCATGGTGACGGTGGTGCCGTACAGGCCCACGACCGTCCCGTGGTACTGCCCGTAGGTGACCACGCCCGAACTCAGGTTGAACCCGCCGGGCCCGGACGTCTTGCCGTTCATGGCGAACCGCAGCGGCGTGTGCGCGGCGTCCTGCAGTTCCATGGCGAAGGTGATCTGCACGTTCCCGTGGGCATCGGGTCTGGTCTGGGTCTGCTGTCCACTCAGGGCGATCGTGAACGGGACGGCGGGCACACCACCTGCGGTGGCCGCGCCCGGTGCCGCAGTTCCGGGCGTCGTCGCCCCTGGGCTGCCCGTGGTCGGGGGTGCCGCGGTCGTGCTCGGGGTGGTGCCGGCGTGACGGTTCGTCACGACATAGGCGGCTCCGGCGACGACCACAGCCGCCCCGACGAGGAGCGCCAGCCACGCCACCGGTCCGACACGGAGCCCGCCGGTCCCATGAGTGGCCGGGCGCGTCGTCGATCTGGGCCGATCCTGCAACCAGCCCATGCGGGGCGACCACGCCTCGCGGGGCAGTTCGGGCACCGCCTGGGGCTGGGGTGTCAGACGGAGGACGGTCAACGACAGGTCGTAATTCTCCCGGCGGTCCGGATGCGACAGGGTGGCGTAGGCGTCCTGGACCTCGGGGAGGGAGGCGGCGGACGCTCCACCGTCGGGGCGAACGTCGCCGATCATGCTCCGATACGCAGCCCTGACCTCGTCGGACGAGGCCGAAGGGTCCACGTCGAGGATCTCGTACTTGGTCCGTTCCGCCACCACCAGATCCTCCTTGACGTACCCGGCCCGGGCAAGCGCCACGCCCGGCGGCGGCCCTCCGGGGGCCCTCAGGCGTCCCGGTGCATCCGCAGCCCGGGACCGAGCTCGGTGGACGTCGGTCCGTCGGCCACGAACCCGACCGCCTCGTAGAACCTGCGGGCGTGCGGGTTGGCATCCACCGTGACCCGCGCCACCCCGGTCGAACGGGCGAAGGCAACCACGTCGTCGACCAGCGCACGGGCGACGCCGCGGCGCATGCGGGCCGGGTCCACGAACAGGTCCTCGAGCTCGAGGTCCGCGCCGCTCGGGACGGTGGTGGCGAACCCGACCGCCGCTCCCGTCCTCCCGTCGGTCACCACCCGGCACCGGGCGGGAGGCTCCGGCGGGCCCCGCCAGTCGAGTGCGGCCGGGTGGGCCAGCAGCGACTCGCGGTCGCCGTCGTTGGACAGCGAGGCGCGTCGGAAGATTGCCGACAGTGCGGTGGCGTCGCCGGCCACGGCGTCGCGCAGGTGGAATCCGGTCACGACGGGCCGGGTGGGCTCACCCGGCGGGTCGGCTCAGGCCGGCTGGTAGTAGGGGTTGGTGCCGTCGGCGTGGTCGGTCACGTCCACGACGTTGGCGATCTCGGGGATCGCCTCGCGGAGGATGACCTCGATGCCCTGGGACAACGTGGCCTTGGCCATGCCGCAGCCCTGGCACCCGCCGCTCAGGCGGAGGTAGACGGAGAGGTCCTCCACGGCGACCAGGTCCGCACGGCCTCCGTGGGAGGCGATGCTCGGATTGACCTGCTCCTCGAGCACGGACACCACACGGGCGGCGAACGGGTCGGACAGGTCGACCTCGGGAATCGAGGCCAGTCCGGCGAGCGTCGGGGCCGTCGGGGTGTTGGGGTTGACGATGACGAGGCCGCCCTCGCCCGAGGCATCGGTCACGTAGTCGAGCGAGGCGCCCTGCAGCTTGTCGACGCTGGTCGACGGCACGACGACCGCGAGCTGCTCGCCGGGCTGGACCACGTCGCCGGCGGCCGCGTCGGCCGCCGCCTGGAAGTACATGTCGTAGGTGTAGGCACCCCCGGCCTCGCCCGAGACCTCGAGCCACAGGGCGAGCTTGTCCGACTCGGCCTCGTTGGCCAGTACCTCGAGCACCGTGGTACGGGCCTCGGGCGTAATCGTCAGCACGGGGGCGATGTCCTCACGGTCTTCACTCATGCCTGCCATCATAAGGGCGTGTCCCCCTCCCACAAGCACGTGCCCGACGACGCACACGAATGGGTCAGCTTCGACGACCCCGAGGAGGAGCGCACCTGGCTCTTCGACGTCACCTTCCTGGCCAGCGGATGGACGTGCATCTTCGGCAACGGGTGCCAGGGGGTGCTGACCGGCCCGGCCGAGGACCTCGTGCAGGGGTGCTGCTCGTACGGCGCCCACTTCACCGGCAAGGAGGACGCCGACAAGGTGGCGGCGTCGGCGAAGACACTGGGCCCCGACGTCTGGCAGTTCCACGCAAAGGGGAAGAAGGGCGTCATCAAGAAGCTGCCCGACGGGGACCTGGGTACCAGGCTGGTCGACGGCGCCTGCATCTTCCTCAACCGGCCGGGGTTCGCCAAGGGCCCCGGGTGTGCGCTGCACGTCGCGGCCGAGGAGCGGGGGGTCAGCCACGTCGAGCTCAAGCCCGAGGTGTGCTGGCAGCTCCCGCTGCGCCGCGAGGACGAGACGGCGCCCGACGGGCGGGTCACCTCGGTCGTGCGCCAGTGGGACCGGCGGCACTGGGGCGCCGGCGGTGCGGAGTTCCACTGGTGGTGCACCGAGGCACCCGAGGCCTTCACCGGCCACGAACCGGTGTACCGGACCATGCGCACCGAGCTCGAGACGATGGCGGGCAGGAAGGTCTACAAGCGGCTGGCCGCCTACCTGGACGAGCGCACGGGCACGTCGGCCCGGGTGACACTGCTCCCCCATCCCACCGTCCGGCGCTGAGCCGGCGCAACGGGAGGGCCGGCGCTGAGCCGGCGCAACGGGAGGGCCGGCGCTGAGCCGGCGCAACGGGAGGGCCGGCGCTGAGCCGGCGCAACGGGAGGGCCGGCGCTGAGCCGGCGACCCCGATGGTCCCCCGCTACTCGGCCAGGGGGTCATCCTCCTCGACAGCCGCAGCTTGCGGGGCGGTGCCCAGGATCTCGTCGTAGTCGTCCTCGGTGGCGAGGCACCAGGAGGCATGCTTGTCCTCCGGTTCCGCACCGCACTCGGGGCAGCTCCGATTTGCGGTCGCGACGGACCGCTTCAGACTGCGCGCTTCTTCGAAGCGGCGATGGCGTCCCTTCTTCACGAGACCAACTCCTTGCCCCACCTGGGGTGGACTGTTCCCGGCGCACGGCGCGCCCGGGTCACCACCTAAGAACGATGCCTCGAGTGTAGTGCCACCTCTGCACGGTCGTGGCAGCACCACCGCCTGCGAACAGGACCGCTACAGTCGCACCGTGGCCGACGATTTCGATCCCCAGGAGATGGTCGCGAGGTTCCGCGCCCGCGCCGAGGCAGTCCGCAACAGGGGCCTGCCGCCCATCGAGGGACCCGACCGCCAGCGGTTCATCGAGCAGGCCCAGGTCGACTTCATGGACTACGCCATGCTGGGTGACGCCCAGGCGTCGATCGAGGACGGCGTGCTCGTCTTCCGCGTCGACCTGCGCCCCGCGAGCGGCGGCGCCGAGGCCTGAGCGGCTCGCCGGGCCGCCGGTCCGGGCCGCGCACGGGGCGGGCCGGCTGCGCTCCGGCATGGGCGGACCGGCCGCTCAGCCCCCGTAGTTCATCCGGGTGTCGTTCATCGACAGGACGGTGTCCTCCCCGTCGCCCAGCGCCGCCAGGCGGTCGGATGCGCCGACATCGTCGACCTCCCCGATGACCAGGACGTGACTCGCCGGTTCCGCTCCCCCGTCGACCTCCCACTCGACGACCGACCGGACCGAGCACGCCAGCCACGCCACCGCGGCGGCCAGCACGGGCAGGCCGTCGGCGACCTCGAAGACGGGCTCGCCCTGGAGGGACGTGGCGGCACCGACCTCGTCGACCTCGATATCGCGTACCGGCTTGACGAACCGGCGGACCAGGCCGCGGTCCGACCGGGACAGCAGCGACACCGAGAATGCACCGCCCTCGTCGATCAGCCCGCGGGTGACCGAGGCCGCCTCGACGCCCACGGCCACCAGTTTGGGCGACATGGCCACCTGCATGACCCAGTTGCAGGTCATGAGGTTGTGGCGGTCCCCCGCCCGACTGCCCACCACGAAGAGCCCGGTGGGCATCGCCCACAGCACCCGCCGCCGGAGGCGGTCGTACGCGTCGTCGGCGTCACGCCCCGCGGGACCCCCGCTCACGTGCTGCCACCGAACGGGTCGCCGCCGCCCTGCGGGGCGGTCGTGTCCGTGGTCGGGGTGTGGCCGGTAACCGATCGCACGTGGTCGACGGCCGTGGCCAGCAGGCCGGCCAGCTTGGCGCGCTCGGTCGCCGACTTCGCCAGCAGCGTGGTGTTCCCCCCGGCGCCCTTGTAGCAGTCGTCGGCGGCGGCGGTGGCGTCCAGGTAGGCGGTGTTCAGCTGATTGGTGAGCTGGTCGTCGGGGGCAGGCAGGTTGCCGATGGCCGTCTGGGCCTCGTTGCTGAGCAGCGCGCAGACCTCCCGGACGGCGGCCGCAGAATTGTGCTCGGCCAGGGCCAGGTCGACGTTGCGCGAAGCGACCTCGACATTGCCGATGCCCGAGCCACCGCCGCCCTGCATCCAGGTGGCCACCCGCTGGGACGCGCTGCCCGACTGCTCCTGGCCCGCGCACCCGCCGAGCGTCAACGCGACGGCGGTGGCCACTGCCCCCACCACCAGAGGCGCCCGGCGCAGCCGGGTCGGTGCCAGGGCAAGCCGCCCGGATCCGGCCATCAGGCCGGGTAGCCGGTCCAGTCCGGGCTCCACGCCGGGTCGAGCTGACGCAGGAACTGGGCGCAGCGCTCCTCCTCGGCGTGCTCCCCGATGGCGCCGGCGGCCGAGCGCAGACCATCCAGGCATCGCAGGAACCCGCGGTTCGACTCGTGGGACCAACGCACCAGCCCCGAGCCCTTCCACCCGCTGCCCCGCAGTGCGTCCAGGCCCCGGTGGTAGCCGACACGGAAGCAGGCATAGGCCTCGACGTCGTCACGGGCCAGCGAGCCGAGCGCGGCCCAGGCGTCCAGCGACTTCGGGTGCGAGCGCACCACGTCCGACACCGCGTGGCGGCGACGTTCGCCCGGTTGGGCCAGCGCGTCGCGCAGGGCGCCGCGCACCTCGTCCGGCTCGGCGGGCAGGACCGTCTCGGGCAGTCCGGTGGTCAACCGGACCGCGGACACGTCGGCGTGGTCACCGGGGGCGCTCATGGCCGTCAGTGTAGGACCCGTCCGACGCGGCCCCGCCGCGGCCATCCGAGGTGACGTGGGTCAGACCAGGCGCCGCAGCTGGTCATCGGCCGCCTGGGCCTCGACCTCGAGCAGGTGCAGGAGCCGGGGCAGGACCGCCCGTTCGACCAGCCGGCCGAGGCCGGGCACGGCCACGGTGAATTCACCGTCGAACCGCAGCAGGGTGCCGACCGCGCCGCCCTCCAGGCCGAACGACCCCTGTCCGTGCAGGTGCCTCGGATCGGCGTCGGCCTCGAACCGGAACACGCCGGAACCCGCCGTGCGGTCCACCTCGAGCTCCTGGGTCCAGGACAGATGGTCCCGCCCGATCAGGGACACCGCCGAGGCGTCCAGGCTCCCGGCCAACGTGTACCGCAGGCGCACCACCGCCCGGGTGTCCTCGACACGGGAGTCGAGGACCTCGGGGCGTCCGAGGTCGGGTAGGTCGAGGTCGAGGTAGAAGGCCGGGTCGGCGAGCAGGTCGACGATGGCACCGAGCGATGCCGCGAACCGGTGCTCCACCTGGAACCTCACCGGTCCATCGTGGCACGGGACCCGGGTGGCGCCGCTGCCACCGGAGACGGACCATCGCATCGCTACGGGTGCCGACCGGCGTGGGGCGGTCGTCCGTCAGGCGAAGCGCACCAGGTGGTGGTCCTTCTTGCCCCGTCGCAGGACGAGGTACCGGTCGGCCAGGAGGTCGGCCACCGTGAGCCGGCGGGCGACGTCGTCCTCGCGCGCGTTGTTCACGTACGCCCCGCCCTGGCCGACGGCGGTGCGGGCCTGGCTCTTCGAGGCGACGAGTCCGGTTTCGGCCAGGAGGTTGACCAGGAGCTCGCCCCCACCGTCGAGTCGGGCGCGGGCCAGGTCGGTGGAGGGGGCGTCGGCAAACACGTCGAGCAGCGTGCGCTCGTCCAGCCCCGCCAGTTCGCCGCCGAACAGCGCGGCGGCTGCGTGCTCGGCGCGGGCCGTCTCGTCGGCGCCGTGCACGAGGGTGCAGACCTCGCGGGCCAGGACCCGGTGGGCCTCCCGGCGTTCGGGTTGCGCTGCCGTCGTCTCGTCGAGGGCGAGCAGTTCCTCGTGGGGCAGGAACGTGAAGTAGCGGAGGTAGGTGCCGACCATGGCGTCCTCGCTGCGCAGGAAGAATTGGTGGAGCTGGTACGGCGAGGTGCGGTCCGCATCGAGCCACACCGTGCCGGACTCCGTCTTGCCGAACTTGGTGCCGTCGGCCTTGAGCACCAGCGGCGACGTGAGCCCGAACGCCTCGGCCTGGCGGACCTTCCGGATGAGCTCGATCCCCATGGTGATGTTGCCCCACTGGTCGCTCCCGCCGATCTGGAGGGTGCACCCGAATTCGTCGTAGAGCCGGAGGAAGTCGTAGGCCTGGAGGAGCATGTAGCTGAACTCCGTGTAGGAGATGCCGGTGTCGGCCCGGGACAGGCGGGACCGGACCGAGTCCTTCGCCACCATCTGGTTGACGGTGAAGTGCTTGCCCACGTCGCGCAGGAACGTGAAGAGCGCCATGGGCCGCAGCCAGTCGGCATTGTTGACGAGGACGGCGCCCGAGTCGGCCCCGGCGCCCCCGAACTCGACGAAACGGGCCAGCTGGCGCTGGATCCCGGCCAGGTTGGCCTCGAGTTGCTCCTCGGTGAGCAGCGAACGCTCCTCGGTCTTGCCGCCGGGGTCGCCCACGAAGCCGGTGCCGCC
>JADGOH010000086.1 GCA_017883025.1 Acidimicrobiales bacterium | reverse complement strand
TGCCGACGACCGGCTTGTTCAGGTGCATCCCGCCGGTCGACCCGTAGAAGGCCAGCCCGCCGTAGGCGAAGACACCGCCGTCGGATGCGACCTCCCAGTACCCGAGCGGGCTACTGGGGCCGCCGCCTCCCGACACGACCTGGCCGCCGCTGGTGCAGCTGGAGGCGAGGGTGCCGGTCCACGAGAGGGAGACCTGCAGATGGGACGGCACGGGGGACGCCCCGTTGAGGGTGATCACGAACTGGGGCAGCGGGGTCTGCCGGGTGAGGTTGAGCGGCACCAGGTTGACCGATCCGGTGGCCGACAGCGGCTGGTCCGGCACGCCCGGGAGCGGGGCCGCGTTCGAGCTCTCGATCTTCACGGTGCCCGAGGCATAGGTGTTCCGGTTCGGCGACGTCACCTGAAGCGTCACGTAGTTGGCCGGCAGGCACACCGGGAACGGGGCGACCAGGGCGCTCGAGAGCACCCGCGTCGAACCCTGACACGCGCCACCCGTGTACCCGTCGATGCTCTGGATCTGACCGGTCCCGTGGTCGGCGTTGGTCCAGATGCAGCCCGGCCGGTTCGGGTCCGAGTTCACCGAATACAGGAACGTGGTGTTCGCCCCCAACGACTTCGGGAACCCGGTGCAGGCCTCGGCGAGCGCATAGTCGAAGCAGTCGATCGTCTCGGTCCGGGCGTCGGGGACATAGACCCGGGTCCCGAAGACGACGGCCGGCCCGTTGTCCGGGGACGTGGTCCCGATCGCCGACGCCAGGCTGACCGGAGGCGTGACGTGACTCCCGTCGAACCCGAAGCAGGGGGTCAGGTTGATGGGCAGGCAGGTGCCGATGACGGACCCCGAGTTGGACAGCAGGGGGAACGGCGCTCCGCCGAAGCCGCTGATCGGGACCGGCCAGCCGCTGCCACAGGTGGTCCGTGTCACGGTGTCGAAGCAGGTCATCGTGTCCGACGAACCGATCAACGGCACCATCAGCCGGGTGCCGGCCTGGCCCATCTGGGCGGCGGACACGAACGGTGCCAGCACCGAGCCGCCGAGGTTGAACGCATAGGGCTGGCTCGCGCAGGCGGTGTCGGTGGCCAGATTGAAGCAGAGCATCTGGTTCTCGGTGCCGGAGGAGGCGCCGGGGACCTCGTTGAAGGCGAACCACTCATTGCCCACCTGGATCGGGTCGGACACACCGGCCTTCTGGAAGATGGGGGCGTCCCCCACCGCGGACAGCGCCGTGAACCCGCAGAACCGCTGGGCACCGGTGGCGCCCACGCCGAGCGTGGTGTCGGCGCAGACGACGCCCGCCGTGTGGTCAAACGTCCGGACCGCGAACACGTAGAGACGGCCGGTCACCGGGTCGAGGTACTGGCCGGGGGCATTCGACGTCGCGAAGTTGTTCCCGCTCCCGTCGATGATGGTCTCCGCCCCGCCCCAGCAGGTGGAGCCGTCCGCCTGGTTGAGGCACGAGAGCTTCAGCGTCGCCGCATGGTGGTACACGTTGAAGACCTGGGTCTTGCTGACCGCCACACCCCAGCCGTCACCGCCCGAGTAGGCGGAGAACGCCAGTGGTGCCGGGGTCGGGACCGTTGCGGTGGCGGTGTAGGTCACGAGCGAAGCGCCGGTCGCCCCCGCAGGCGTCGGCTGGAGCCCAAGCGCACCGAGGACCAGTGCCATCAGTCCCAGGGCGGTGATGACCGCCATCCGGGACGACTTGCTCGACTGAAGTTTGCTGTACATGGCACCCACTGTCCGTTCGGGCCGCACGACTTCGTGCAGGCAGCTCCCAAGGGGTCGGCACCGCCCGCGGCGACGCCCGAAATCCGGTCGATCCACGCCCGCCTACCCCTCATGTCACCCGCTTGCGGGCGAAGGGCAATGATAACGCACGGCGTCGCGCATTCGATAGACCCCTCGACAATTCGTCGCCCGCCCCCGGGAAACGGCCGCCCGCCGATCGTGCCGCCACGACACGCGGGCCTACGGACGGGAGCCTCCCGGAGCGGTCGGGGTCAGTCGTCGCGCGGCGGGCGTCGGTGGTCGAGGACGTCGGGATTGACCACGTTGACGGGCGACCCGGCGGCGTAGGCCGCGACCTGGTCGAAGATGTCGGCGAACTGGAGTTCCCACTCGTCCCGGGTGACGTACCCGATGTGCGGCGTGCAGATGACGTTGTCCCGCGTCAGCAGCGGGTCGGAGGTGTCGAGGAGGGGCTCCACGTCGAAGACGTCCAGCGCGGCCATGCCCGGCCGGCCCCGCCGCAGGGACGCGACCAGTGCACCGGGTGCCACCAGGCCGGCGCGGCTCGTGTTGACGAACATCGCGGTCGGGCCCATCCGGCCCAGGTCGTCCTCGGTCACGATGCCCCGGGTCGCCTCGACCAGTCGCAGGTGCACCGACAGCACGTCAGCCCGCTCGAAGAGGTCCGTCTTGCTCTCGGCGACCTCGCGCCCGTCGAGGGCTGCCCGCCGCCTGGACTCCTCCCCCGCCCACACGATGACCTGCATCCCGAACTGGTCGCCGTACCCGGCCACGACGGCGCCGATCCGCCCGTAGCCGAAGACGCCGAGCGTCCTGCCCCGCAGTGAGTAGCCGAGGCCGTCCTGCCATCGCCCGGCGCGCATCGACGCCACCTGCTGCGGGATGCGACGCATGCCGGCGATGACCAGACCCCATGTCAGCTCGGCCGTGGCGAACGACGGCGCCCCGGGGTGCAGGTCGGACGAGACCACGACGCCCAGCCGCGTGCAGGCCTCCACGTCGATGTGGGGGTAGACACTGCGCTGGCTGATGAGCCGGAGCTCGGGCAGGCGCTCGAGCAGGGGCGCCCGGACCGGGGTGCGCTCGCGGATCAGGACCAGGACTTCGGTGTCCTGCAGACGTCGGGCCAGCTCGTCGGGGTCGTCCGTATGGTCGTTCCAGATCGTCACCTCGTGATCGGCGAGCGTGGCGAAGCAGTCGAGCGTCCGCACCGAGTCGAAGTAGTCGTCGAGGATCGCCACCCGCACGCTGCGCTACCTCCCGGGGTCTGCCGGTCGGCCCGGCGGTGCCGACCACCACGTTACGCCCGGGCCGGCCGCGCCGGCCGGGACGCGCCGGGACACGGATCGCTCCTGCCGGCCCGTGTACTCTGCGCGGGTCCGACGACACCCCCGGAGGGAGCACCGATGCCCACGCTGGCGCGACACGACGACATCTACGTACTCGACCTAGGTGAGGGAGAGAACCGCTTCACCCGCGCATGGATGGCGTCGGTCACCGAGGCGCTCGACGAAGTGGACGCGGCCGAGGGCCCGCGCGCACTCCTGACGGTGGCCACCGGCAAGATCTGGTCCAACGGGCTGGACCTGGACTGGCTGGTGTCCAACCTGGATCAGGCCGGCGACTACACCGCCCAGGTCCAGGACCTGTTCGCCCGGACGCTCTCCACGCAGTACCCGACCATCGCGGTACTCCAGGGACACACGTTCGCCGCCGGGGCACTCCTGGCCCTGGCCCACGATGTCCGCGTCATGCGGGCCGACCGCGGGTTCTTCTGCCTGCCCGAGGTCGACATCAGCATCCCCTTCGCCCCGGGCATGTCCGCGCTCGTCCAGGGCCGCCTCTCCCACGCCACGGCCCACGAGGCCATGACCACCGGCCGCCGCTACGGCGGGACCGAGGCGCTCGAGGCGGGCATCGTGTCGGCTGCGCTCCCCCTGGACGACCTGGTGCCCTTCGCCACGGAGTGGGCCCTGTCCCAGGCCTCCAAGGCCGGACCGACGCTGCGGACCATTCGCACGACCATCTACCGCGGGGCGATCGACCTGCTCGGACAGCCGGTCGTCCTCGACCTCCCGGGCTGACCCGACGCGCCCGACCGGGCACGACTGAACCCCTCGGCCGGTGAGGCGCTCCACTACCGTGTCCCCCTGATGACCGTCGACGCGCGGGACGCCGCCACGTCCGATGCACCTGTCGCCGACGGCGGCGATCCGGGACGCCGGGATCGGCACCGGCTCCTGGCCACGGGGATCGTCGTGGCCACCTACGTGGCCCTCGCCGTCGTCGTCTACTGGAACGCCTGGTCGACGGACGTCACCACCCATATGCAGCTGGGCGGCGACCAGTACGCCAACGTCTGGTTCCTGCGCTGGACGCCGTTCGCGCTCCTGCACGGGCTGAACCCGCTCTTCACCACCTACGCCAACTACCCGTTCGGGGTGAACCTGGTCACCAACACCAGCTCCCCACTCCTCGGGCTGCTCGGCATGCCGGTGACGCTGGCGGCGGGGTCGGTCGCCACGTTCAACGTGCTGTCGACCCTGGCGCTGGCCGGCTCGGCCACCGCCGGGTATGCCTTCGCCCGACGGTGGACGACGTGGCGGCCGGCGGCCTGGGTCGCCGGACTGGTCTACGGCTTCTCGCCCTACGAGATCGGGCAGGCCACCGGGCACCTCAACCTCACGTTCGTCGTCCTGCCCCCGCTGATCCTCCTGGCCGTCCACGAGGTCACGGTGGGCCAGGCGTGGTCCCCGCGCCGTGCTGGCGTCACCCTCGGCCTCCTCGTCACCGCCCAGTTCTTCGTGTCGAGCGAGATCCTGGCCTCCACGGTGATCATGGGATCCGTCTGCGTGGTGGCCGCCGCCGTCATCGGCCGGCGCTCGCTGGGCGACCACCTTCGTCCGGCGGTCATCGGCACCGTGTGGGCGGCCGGTGTGGCCGGGGTGCTGCTCGCCTACCCCGTGTGGTTCGCCGTGCGCGGCACCGGCTACATCTCGGGCCCGATCCAGCTGGTGCCCCAGGCGTACCGGGCGGATCTGCTGGGCCTCGTCTACCCCGGCGCCTACGTGTGGATCGCACCGTCCGGCCTGACCCGGACGTCGGCCGCCTTCGCCAACAGCGTCGTCGAGAACGGTTCCTACCTCGGGATCACCCTCGTGGCGACCGTCGTGGTCTCGGTGGTCGTCCTGTGGAAGCGTTCGGTCCCCGTCCGGGTGGCCGCAGTCGGTGGCGGAGTCGCCTGGCTCCTGTCGCTCGGCGGCGCGCTCGTGGTCCGGTCAGCTCCCGGTGCGTCGCCGACAGGGTTCCCACTACCCGAGCGGGTCTTCACCCACCTCCCCCTCCTGTCCAACACGATCCCGGTCCGGTACGCCCTCTACGTCGCGCTCTTCGCCGGTCTGGTCCTGGCCGTCGCACTCGAGCGCATCCACGGTCTCGTCCTGGCGCGGGCCCGAACCGGGTGGATGCGGACCCCGCTCGGTTCCTCCCTGGTGCCCGGCGCCCTGGCCGTGCTCTGCCTCGTGCCCCTGATCCCGGCGATCCCGATGCAGGGGTTCGGCGACCCGGGCGTGCCGGCGTACTTCGGGTCGTCGTCGCTGCAACGGGTCCCCGCCGGCTCGGTCGCGCTCCTCTACCCGTTCCCGTCATCGCTGACGCCGCAGGGCGAACTGTGGCAGGCACGGGCCGACCTGCGCTTCAAGATGCCCGGCGGCTACTTCCTGGTGCCGCAGCCGCCCGGGCACGCCATCGCGTTCAGCCCGACCCTCGGCTACGACACCGACACCCTCACCGCGCGGACACTGATCGCGCTGGCGGCCGGCACCCCGCCGCCGGAGACGCCGGCGCTGCGAGCCGCACTGGCGGCCCAACTCCGCTCGTGGCACGTCCGCACCCTCCTGATGTCCACCGCGGGTCTGGCGCAGCCCGCCCAGTCCGTCCAGTTCCTGACGTGGTTGGCCGGAGCTCGGCCGGCCCGGGACCGGGACGTGCTCGCCTGGTACCACCTGTTCGGCTGAGCCCCCACCTCGAGGGGACCCGGACCGCGATGGTAGGTTGCGACACCGCCCCGCCGACCACGGCGCCGACGAAGGGGGACCCCGTGCACCGACCGATCGCCGCCCCGCCCGCCACGCCCATCCGGAGGCCGTGACCGTGCGCGGCGTCAAGATGACGACCGACGGGATCCGGCTCGTCGCCCCCTCGGGTGACCCCGTCGAGGGAGCCGTCCGGGTCGCCGTGGCGAGCTCCGGCATCTGCGGGTCCGACCTGCACATGGCCTCGATGGGCCCGTCGTGGGCCATCCTCGGCCACGAGTTCAGCGGCAGGCTCGACGACGGCACGTCGGTGGCCGTCCTCCCCGTCGTCCACTGCGGGACGTGCGACCGCTGCCGGGCCGGCGCCGAGCAGCAGTGTCGCAACGCGCTGGGTGCCATGTACGGGGTCAGCCTCGACGGGGGCCTGGCCGACGCGGCGTGGGTGGACCCGGTCTGCGCCATCCCCCTGCCGGCCGGGCTGGACGTCGATCACGCCAACCTCGTCGAGCCGATCGCCGTGGCCCTCCACGGGATCAACCGGGCCGGGGTGGTCGACGGGATGCGCGTTGCCGTGCTGGGCGCCGGACCGATCGGTCTCTGCACCATTGCCGCAGCGCGTCACCTGGGCGCCGAGGTGGACCTCGAGGGCCACCGGCCGACCCGGACCGCCGCGGGCGTACGGCTCGGCGCCTCGCCCTCCGTGGGAGCGGACTACGACGTCGTAGTCGACGCCGCCGGCACGCAGAGCTCGCTCGACCGGGCCACCGAACTGGTCCGACCGGGTGGCACGGTCTGCATCCTCGGGACGTACTGGAGCCCGGTGGCGCTCGGGCTCGAATTCCAGATGAAGGAGCTGACCCTCCTCCCCTCCTTCACCTACGGCCACCATCACGGCGTCCAGGAGTTCGCCGAGGCCGCCCGGATCCTCCAGGCCGTGCCGGACCTGCCCGACGTGCTGCTCACCCACCACTTCGGGCTCGACGAAGCGGCCGAGGCCTTCCGAGTGGCGGCCGATCGGGACGAGGATCCGATCAAGGTGGTCGTCCACCCGTAGCGGCGGCACCGGTCGGCGCTCCTTCGACCACCGGCACCACCACTGTCACCAGCACCATCACGGGCGTGCTCCCGGTCACCCGTCCCCCGTCGCGACCAGAGGTGCCGGTCGGCCCTAGTCCGGCGGCGGCGGTCGGCCCTAGCGTCGAGTGCATGAGGGCCGATGGGCAGGATCGGGTGCCTCGTGCCACTCCCGCGGCGGGGTCGGGTACGGACGGGGCCACGACCGCGTCCCGAGGCCGGATGACACCGGCGGTCGGGCGTCGCCACCTCGACGGGCGGGTGGCAAGGGGGCAGCAGTCGCGGGACCTGCTCGTCGAGGCCCTCGTGACACTCGTCGAGGAGGGCGCCACCGCGCCCACGGCCCAGGGGGTGGCCGACCGTGCCGGGGTGTCGGTGCGCCTCGTCTTCCACCACTTCCGTGGCGTCCAGGGTCTGCTGGTCGCCGCCGTCGCGCTGCAGTCCGAGCGCCACCGGGACATCCTCTTCGCCGTACCACCGCGGGGTCCGCCCAGCCTGCGGATCGGGGCGCTGTGCCGCCAGCGGCGGCTCTACTTCGAGGAGCTCATGCCCCTCTTCCGGTTGGCGAGCGCCCGGACCGGAACCGGGCCTGCGCTGCAGGACCTCCTCGCCGACGACCGGGCCCGGCTGCGCCGCCAGCTCGTCGGCACCCTCGCTCCCGAGGTGGCCGGGCGCGGTGCGGAGGCAGACGATCTCCTCGACGCCCTGGAGCGGGCCACCGGGTGGGAGGCGTGGCGGGCACTGCGGGACGTCCGGGCCAAGTCGTCGGCCGCCGCCGAGCGGGCCATGGCCTTCACCGCGTTGCGGCTGCTCGGCTGAGGGCGCCGTCCGCCGCCGAGCACCCGGCCGTCAGTCCGGGTCGGACCACGGGGTGTGGTTGAAGCCGGCGAGCACCGGGCCACCCGGACCCCAGGTGATGCGCGTGACGGACGCGTTGGCCAGGTAGAGGCGCCAGGCCCCCTCGTCGCCCATGCCGAGCGACCAGCAGGCGGCGGCCTTGATCGGCGAGACGTGGCTCACGACCACCACGACACCGTCACCCCGCGCCGGCCCGTCCGGATCGGCGAACAGCTCGTCGCAGGCCGCGCGGACCCGGAGCCCGGCCGCCGCCAGGCTCTCGCCCCCCGGCGGGGTGAACGTCGGATCGGACCGCCACCGGGCCCACACCTCGGCGGGTACCGACCCGAGCGGCTGGCCGTCGAACTCGCCGTAGTCCACCTCGATCCACCGGTCGTCGATCTCGACGGGGAGGCCGGTGCCGAGGGCATCTGCCGTGTCCCGCGCCCGGGCCAGCGGGCTGGACACGAGTCGCGTGGCCCCGGCCACGGTGGCGGCAAGCGATCGGGCCTGCCCGAGCCCGCGTTCTGTCAGCGGCGAGTCGATCCGCCCGAGCAGGAGGCCGGCGGCATTCCCCGTGGACTCGCCGTGGCGGACGAGGATCAGCACCGTACGCACCCTCCGCCGATGGCGACCCGCATCAGTGGACGAGGATCCGGTCGCACTGCGGGCACGTGGCGAACGTGTCAGCCGGCAGGCTGCGGATGTGCTCCACTTCCACCGACGGGAGCGTCAGGTGGCAGCCGTCGCACCGGTCGCCGACGAGCCGGGCCGCCCCGACGCCCCCGAGGTGGGCCCGCAGCCGCTCGTAGCGCTCGGCCAGTTCGGACGGCAGGCCGGCGGCACGTTCGGCCCTGGCTGCAGCCACCGCCTCGACGGCCGCCCGCAACTCCACCTCGGACTCGGACACCGCCGACACCAGACGCGCCTCGTCGCCCGCCAACGTCGCAGCCTGCGCCTCCTGGTCGGCGAGCGCCACGTCGAGCGGCTCCTCCTCCTCCATCAGGACGAGCTCCTCGTCCTCGAGCATGCGCTGGCGCCCGGCGAGCTGGCCGACCTCCTGGTCCATGGCCTGGAGGTCGCGGGCGGCGGTCACGCCCCCCGTCCGCATGCGCTCCTCGAGCTCGTGGCGACGCTTGGCCGACGCGGCGATCCGCTCCTCGAGCGCGGCCTGGCGGCCGGCGAGCTCGTCGACCTGCGACCGGACCTCGGCCATCGCCCCAGTGAGCGCCGCCTGTCTGGCGCGTACCTCCGCCAGCGCGGCCCGCTCCGGCATCGCCTCGATCCGGTGGCGCAGCTGGTCCAGCTCGGTGTCGTACTCCTGGACCTGCAGCAGCGTGTCGTACGGCTCAGCCATCGGTCTCCTCGGCAGTCGCGCCCGGCGCCTCGACGGCCCCGGTGGCGATCAGCCTACGGGCAGTCCGGAGGGCCCCGACGAGTGTCTCGTCGGCCAGGGCCGCCGCCGCCTCCCACGTGAACCACGCGACCTCCTGGCTCTCGCCCGGCGGGGGCGCCGGATCGGCGTCGGGGCCGAAGACGAGGTAGCGGAGGTCGAGGTGGACGTGCCCGTCCGCTGCATCGTGCACGTCCACGTGCACCAGGACCGGACCTGCTGCCGGGTGGCGGACCTCGAGACCCGTCTCCTCGGTGCACTCGCGCCGGGCGCCGTCCTCGGGCCGCTCCCCCGGGTCCAGATGGCCGCCGGGCTGGAGCCACCGGTGGAGGCGGCGGTGCCGATGGAGCAGCACGCCGCGCACCCCGACGACGACGGCCGACGCCGTGACGTGGACAGGTCCGGCATGACGGTCGAACGGGTCGGCCAGCCCACGCAGGTACGCCTGCACGTCGACGAGCGACCGGGCCTCACGGGCGTCACCCGCCGGATGGGCGTCGACGGCAGCGGTCACGTCAGCGGTCCGGGAGGCGTCAGGGCGCCGGGCGCCGGTCGTCACCGGTGGGTGCGGCGCGGTCGGGCGCCACAGGAGGCCCGACCGCCGATCGGGAGGGCCCGGCTCAGGCGGACTTGCGACGCTGGCGGTGGATCCGACGCCGCTCGCGCTCGGTGGTCCCGCCCCAGATGCCCTCGCGCTCCCGATTGGCCAGCGCGTGCTCCAGGCACGACTCGCGTACGACGCACACGTCGCATACGGCCTTCGCCTCGTCGGCCTCCTCGTCGGAGACCGGGTAGAACACATCTGGATCGATGCCCCGGCAGGCAGCGTGCTTGCGCCAGGTGGCACTCATGGGAACATTCCTTGCTACGGTTGGGATCACTGGTCGTCCGCTGCGGCAACACGTCGGCGACCTGGGAATACGCGGCCTCCCGACAGGAACTGGCGGAACGACCAGTATGGCCCACGGGGCACTGCGGTGTCCACAGCACGGCCGGACCGCCGGTCGCCGGACCACCACATGTTGTGGGTCCGGGGTGGGCAACAGGCGTGGCGAGGCGAACTGCAACTGTCGCGCGCGACCCGTCGCCGACCGACCGGGCCCTTGCCCCGGGTCCCCGCCCTGCACCTAGGATCGTGCGACGTCCGCTCCCGACCGGCTCCGGCCGATACCGGGACGACCCCCGACCGGACCGCGCGGTCCGGTTCCGAATACCCGGAGGAGTGCACCCATGGCCCCAGTCGAACTCGGCGGCAAGACCATCGTGATCACCGGGGCGACCGGCCAGGTGGCCGAGCCCGTCGCCCTCGCCCTCGCGACCGACAACGAGGTCGTCGCCGGCGCCCGTTTCCGTGATGGCGCCGCCCGGGGGCGACTGGAGGCCGCCGGCGTGCGGTGCGTGCCGATCGACCTGGTGAGCGGCGACGTGTCCGGACTGCCGGCGGACGCCGACTACGTCGTCAACTTCGCCGTGGCCAAGTCGAACGAGTGGGAGCAGGACCTGCGGGCCAACAGCGGGGGCCTCGCCTACCTGATGGAGCACCACCAGGACGCCCGGGCCTTCCTGCACTGCTCGACCACGGGCATCTACAAGCCGATGGGCCACCACGTGTTCGCCGAGGGCGATCCGCTCGGCGACAACCACGGGGTCTGGCCGTTCCTGCGGACCTACAGCATCTGCAAGATCGCCACGGAAGCCACGGCACTGTGGGCCGCCGACCGCTTCGAGCTGCCCACCACGATCGCCCGGCTCTCGGTCCCCTACGGCGACCGCGGCGGCTGGCCGGCCATCCACCTCGAGATGATGCTGAAC
Organism: Acidimicrobiales bacterium; assembly: GCA_017883025.1. GTDB lineage: Bacteria > Actinomycetota > Acidimicrobiia > Acidimicrobiales > RAAP-2 > Bog-756. Next base: position 11,819 of record JADGOH010000086.1, on the reverse strand, counting down.
GGGAGCGACATCCCCGTGCACGTCGACGCACCCAGCGTCTACCACCCGATCCACGAGGACGACATCCTGGCCATGGTGCCCGGACTGCTCGGCGCGGCCGGCACGCCGGCCACGGTGGTGAACTGGGGCGGCAGCCAGTCGGCCAGCATCGAGGAGTGGTGCGGCTACCTGGGCGAGCTCACCGGGCTGACCCCGTCGTTCGCCCCGACGGCCGAGACCATCGACAGCGTGCAGATCGACCTGACCCGGATGCACGAACTGGTGGGCCCCACAACCGTGGGGTGGAAGGAGGGCATGGCCCGCATGGTGGCCGCCCGCCATCCGGAGCTGCTCGGCTCCTAGACCTGGCGACGGCGTGCCGGTCTCGCGGGTCCCGCGACCGGCACGGGCCCCTCGGGGCCGTGCGCAGGGGCGGGCTTCGCCGCGTCCCCGGCCGCGCCCGGGGACGCGCCCACCGACCACGAGCTGGGCGCCAACGGACCGGGGACGACGAGGCGCTGGCCCTGCATGAGCACCATGGTGAGGCGGCCGTCGGGCGAGGCCCAGATCCACCGCGCCGTGCCCGGGTAGCACGACAGCAGCGGAGCGAGGGTCTCGGCCGCACCCGGGTCCAGCCGGTGGCCGACCCCGTCGACCTCCAGCGAGCACGGCCCGGTGACGACCACGTCGGTCCGTCCGAAGCGGAGTCGGAGCCCGCCGTCAACGATGAGGGCGCGGAGCACCGGGTCCTCGAGGACGAATTCGCGGCTGCCGTCGGGCAGCTCCCGCTGCAGGACACCGTCGGGCACCGTCCCATGCTCCCACCGGGCACCGGGTGTGTGCACGGCGGCCCCACCCGGCGCTCCACCCGACGAGCGCCGAGGGTCGTCGCTCAGCGCGGCGGCCAGAGCAGGGTGGCGAGCCGGCCGGTCAGGTCGTCGAGCTCGACCGCCGTGGCCTCGTAGCCGTCGAGGGGGCCGCCGTACGGGTCGGCCACGTCCTCCACCGGCGAGTGGTGGATCAGCGAGTCGCGCGTCCGGTCGCCCTGCGCGGCCCGGATCCATGACCCCAGGTCCTGCCCTGGCATCCGGGGTCCGACGTACTCACCCCGCCGGACGAGCTCCTTCAGTCGGAAGGTGCGCTGCCATGAAGCGGGCAGGAGCAGCACCGACTCCTGGACGTGGCGGAGGCTCATCCCGACGACGAGCCCGGCCTCGTCCACCGACTCGGCCGACAGGGTCGTGCTGCGGTGGCCGCCCAGGTCGAGGCCCCGTTGCGCCATCACGCCGAGCACCTCGTCGGGCACCGGGTAGCCGGACGGACCCAGGCCAGCGGACGCGACGTCGGCCCGGTCGTCCTGCCCCTCCGTGTGCCGGGCGAAGAGTGCAGCGGCCATCGGCGAGCGGCAGATGTTGGCGGTGCATACGAAGAGGACCACCACGTGCGCATCCTACCGCTGGTGCGGCGCGAGCTCCCCGGACTAGCCTCACGGACCGTGACCGCCACGACTGCTCGTCCCCCGGTGGCGCTGGTCCACGACTACCTCACCCAACGGGGTGGCGCGGAGCGTGTGGCGCTCACCCTGGCCGGCGGCTACCCGGACGCCGTCGTCCACACCTCGCTCTACGACCCGGAGGCCACGTTCCCCGGGTTCGCGGACCACGAGGTCCGGACGCTCCCGATCGACCGGGTGCGGCTCCTGCGCGACCACCACCGCCTGGCGCTCCCGTTCCTCGCCCCGTCGTTCTCGCGACTGCGCGTCGACGCCGACGTGACCATCTGCTCGTCGAGCGGTTGGGCCCACGGGGCCCGCACCTCTGGAGCCAAGATCGTCTACTGCCACAACCCCGCCCGCTGGCTCTACCAGACCGAGCAGTACCTCATGGGCTCGTCCCGCCTGGCCGGTGCCGGTATGGCGGTGCTCCGGCCACCCCTACGACGGTGGGACCGTGCCGCTGCGGCCACCGCCGACCGCTACCTGGTGAACTCCCGTGCCGTCCGGGCACGTGTGGCCGAGGTCTACGGGATCGACGCCGACGTCGTTCCCCCGCCGGTGGACATCGGCGTCGACGGACCCCGGACGCCGCCGGCCGGCATCGACCCCGGGTACCTGCTGTGCGTGTCGCGTCTGATGGCCTACAAGAACGTGGGTGCAGTCATCGAGGCGTTCCGCTCGCTGCCCGACGAGCGACTGGTAGTCGTGGGCACCGGCCCCCTGGCCGAGGAACTCGCCGCCGCCGCCCCGGGCAACGTGACCATTCTCGGACGGGTCGAGGACGACGAGCTGCGCTGGCTCTACGGTGCCGCACGCGGGCTGGTCGCCGCCTCCTTCGAGGACTTCGGCCTGACCCCGGTGGAGGCCGCCGCCTTCGGCAAGCCGACCGCCGCGCTGCGCTGGGGCGGGTTCCTCGACACCATCGTGGAGGGCACCACCGGGGTGTTCTTCGACGAGCCGGAACCAGGGCCGATCGCGGACGCTGTCCGCAGCCTCGTCGGCGCAGACTGGTCGGCGGACGTGCTGGTCGGCCACGCTGGGCGCTACGCCCCGGACCGGTTCCTCGCGTCGATCGGCGCGGTCGTCGACTCGTTCCGCTGAGCCGACCGCAGGAGCGGGACGGCATCGGGCCCGGTCGGGCCGTGCGTCAGGAGGCCCCGCGCCCCTTGAACATCGTCGCCGGGGTCTGCCACAGGATCTGCATGTCCCACCAGAACGACCACGAGGCGACGTAGAGGTAGTCGAGCCGGCAGAGCTCGAGGTGCGACAGCTCGTTGCGGCCGGAGACCTGCCAGAGCCCGGTCATCCCGGGGCGGGCCTCGAACCGCTTGCGCGCCCAGCCCTCGATTTCGGCTGCCTCGGACACCACGAAGGGCCGGGGACCCACCAGCGACATGTCGCCCTTCCAGACGTTGATCAGCTGGGGGAGCTCGTCCAGGCTGGTGCGCCGCAGGAAGCGGCCGGGGCGGGTGATCCGTGGGTCCTCGGTGACCTTGAACAGCGGGCCGTCCACCTCGTTGAGGTGCATGAGTTCGGCCTTGCGCTCCTCGGCGTCCTGGAACATCGTGCGGAACTTGAGCACCTCGAACGGCTCCTCGTTCCGACCGGTCCGCTCCTGGCTGAAGAAGACCGGTCCCGGGCTGGTGACCTTGATGAGGATGGCCGTCGCCAGGAACAGCGGGGAGAGCACGACCAGGATCAGTGACGACAGCACCACGTCGAACGTCCGCTTGAAGAACCGGGCGCCGGTGGACAGCGAGGCCGGTGCGATGTCGATCATCGGCAGGCCGGACAGGTCCTCCACGTGCGAGCGGGCCGTGATCAGCTCGTAGTAGCGGGGCACGATCGAAACACCCACCTGGCCGGACAGCGCCTTGAGCATCTCGGTGGTCCGCTCCGGATGGGTGCGGGAGAAACAGACGACCACGCGGGCGACGTCGTACTCGCGGCAGAGCTCGGGGAGGTCCTCGAGCTCGCCGAGCACATCGCTCCGGCCGAGGGGGCTGTCGTCGACGTACCCGACGAACCGGACGCTCGAGTGGGCGCGCAGGTGACTGGCCACCGTCTGGGCCAGCTTGCCCGTTCCGACCACGATGACCGGCACCGGGCCGACCTGCGACCGGCCGAGGAGCCAGAACGAGATGGTGCGGGCCACCGGGACCGTCACCATGGCCACGAGGCAGATCGACAGGATCTTGGCCACGCTGATGTCGTGGAACCCGTAGTAGCGGTTGGCCAGGTAGCCGATGACGGCGAAGAGGAAGCCGCTGACCAGCAGTGCGTGGAGGATGTTGCGCAGGTCGGAGAAGACGCTGAGCGAGATGCGCCGGGTGGCATCCCGATACAGGCCGTAGACGGCGAAGACCCCGATGAAGACGGGCATGACGGCCAGGCCGAACAGGATCACCGCGCCCGTCCGGTCGCGGGCCGTGTCCGGGCGGCTCGACACCAGGGAAATCAGGATCGTCCCGAGGACGGCTGCGACCACCAGGCCGGCCACGTCGGCCACCAGCAGCCTACGGAGCATGTGCCGGCGCACCTTGGCGACGGCCCCGGTGTGGTCGCCCAGGTCGATCCGCAGGCCGCTGCCGACGGGAACGACGACCGCGTCGGGGCGCTCCTCCTGGAGACGCTTGGCATCATCCTCACGAATCGCCATACCTGCCGGACTGCCCTTTCCCGAACCGGAGGTCGAGTGGGGCTTCGACGGCCTGTTGATCAGCGTCATGCCCCTACCTGCCCGCCCTGCTCCACCGTTGGCCCATCGTAGGTGCCGGGTGTGTCACTTCACAACTGGAACTGCAGCAGCATTCCACCTGTTCGGACCGGGCGGGGGCCGTCAGGAGGCGACGACGGCCGTCTCGGCCGAATTGAGGGCGCGCAGCCGGCCAGTCGGCCGGCGGTCGTGACCCGGTTCCGGCCGGAGCTGCAGCGTGCGACGCCCACCCGGCTCGAGGTGGAACCAGGAGTCGCTCGCGACGAATCCCGGCACGTCCACCTGGACGTACTGGGCGAAGCGACCGGTCGAGATGTGCAGGAGCCACATACTCCCATCGGCCGGTTCGGCCTGTGCCTGTAGCCCGACGTCCGGGTCGACCTCGCGGATGGGCCCACCGGGAAGGTGGGCGGAACGGGCGACGACGTCGCCGGTCGGCCCCACGAGCTCGGCCGTGACCAGGTCGTACGTGCGTGCGCCGAAGCGGTAGGCGTAGCTGAGGTCGCGGAACCCGTCGAACAGCCCCTCGCCACGGACCGTGACCGAGCCCCGTGCCGGGACGGTCACCGGGCACGACGCCGACTCGACCTCGTACGAGGCGGTGTGCAGGCCCAGCCGGAGGGTGCCGGCCATGTCGGCGGCGGTGTCATTCGCCACATGGACGTCGAGCCCGTTGACGCCCTCGTCAGTGAGGGTCACTGCCACGGGCGCCCAGGCCCGCGCCAGGGCGTACCACGGGGCCTTGGGCCGCCCCGCGGCGTCGACGACGCCCCACCCCGCGCCGACACGCAGGTCACGGAGGGCGATCATCAGCATGCCGGCACATGCCGAGCTGGCCCGGCGCCACTCGGCCGCAGCCGCCGTGACCACTTCGGTGACGGCGGCCCGGCCGAGGTCGAGGGCGCGCTCGGGGTCGGTCCGCCAGAGCGCGGCGACGTCGACTCCGAAGAACGACGCCACGTAGTGGTCCCGCACATCCTCGAGATCGAACCACGACCCGGCATCACGGTGCACGGCGCGCTTCCACGCCGACTCGTGGTGGGCCGACAGGTCGCCGCCGAACCCCTCCTCGAGGGTTACCCGCTCGGGGGGCACGGCGAACGCCAGTCCCTCGGTGACGAAGCGGGGTGACGACCGGCGCAGGTCGTCCAGGGGGAACAGGTAGACGCCCACACCGAAGTAGTGGCAGACCCCGGCGTCCGCCTGGAACGGGAGGTCGCCCCCGCTCGGCGAGGAGGACACGTAGGCCAGCCCGGGGACCTCGCGGGCGACCAGGTCGGGGAGGACCGCGTCGGTCACCGGCGACCGCCAGCGGTCCCGGGGCAGCCCGAGCATCGCCGGTTGCTCCTCCAGCTCCTGGCCCCCGCACAGCACGGCGAGCGACGGGTGTGGCGCGGCGATGTCGAGCACCTGGGTCACTTCGGCGGCGACCGCCTCGAGGAACGCCTCGTCGTCGGGCGGGTCGACGGGTCCGAGCATGGCGTCCTGCCAGACGAGGATGCCGGCGCGGTCGCAGGCTTCGAAGAACCGCTCGTCCTCGTAGACGGTTCCGCCCGGGATCCGGAGCATGTTGCACCCGGCCGACCGGGCCAGCGCCACCGCGGCCGCCACCTCGTCGTCCGTGGCCTGCAGTCCGACCGGGTCGATCGGATACCAGCACGCGCCCCGGCAGAAGACCGGCACCCCGTTGACGACGAGCCCGAACCCGCCGTCGGACCGGTCGGCCTCCACCGAGCGGAATCCGACCGCGCCCAGGTCGATCCCGACACCGGCGACCACGGCACGGACCGGGTAGCGGGGCTGCGCCCCGTGGGTGTGCGGCCACCACCGGTCGATCCCGTCCACGGTCAGGGTGCCCGACAGCCGCCATCCGGGCCCGGCGGGCCGGGCCTCGAGGGCCACCGTACGGCCGGCGACGGTCAGTCCGGCGTCGGGCGGCGCATCCACGGGCGGGCATGCCGACCCGGACACGGTGAGCTCCACGGTGACCGTCCCCGTCGTCGGGCCGTCGCCGGGCGGGCACGAAGCCCGCACCCGGCGCCGGGTCACCTCGACCGGGCGCGCCCCTCGCAGGCGGACGGGCCGCCACGGGCCCACGGGTGCGGGGACCGACGCCCACCCGTGCTGACGGCCGAGCAGCGAGGTCCGGACCCACCGCAGGTTCTGGCTGGTGACCCCATTCACCTTCCAGCGCGGCCGCGGCCTGCGTTCGGCCAGCACCGGCGTGAGCGCGGCGAACCGGAGGCAGAGTTCGTTCTCCTCGCCCAGCTCCCCTACCGCGACCCGCCAGGCCGCGAACATCGATTCGGACCTGAGGAGGTGGCGCCCGTTGAGCCAGATGTCGGCCAGGGTGGCCAGACCGTCGAGCTCGAGCACCCAGGCATCGTGGGCACCGGGTGCCACGGGACCCGCGAACCGGCAGCGGTACCACCAGTCCTGCCCGTCCAGGCGCTCGACCGGCGGGTCGACGGCCCCGACGGAGCGCAGGGCCGAGGCGACGGTCCCCGGCACGGTCGCCGGAAGCCAGGCCAGCCCTGCGTCGAGCCCGCCGGGGTCGGCGTGGGCGCCGGGCGCGGCCGAGGTGCACGACCATGTCGCACCGACGAGGAGGTCAGGGGCGTCCTCCGGGTCGGGGCCGACGGCGGGGTCATCGCCCATAGCGACCGTCCAGCACGTCCATGCCCGCGTCCCATCGCTCGGCCATGCCGTCGAGCACCGGCGCCAGGTCGACGGACCGGCCCCGGGCCACCCGGGCCAGCGAGAACTGCAGGGACTTCGCCCCCTCGGACACGGCGCGGAACGACTCGGCGGCCTGCTCGGTGCCCGGGCCGTCGTGCTCGTTGAGCCAGTCGACGAAGACGGCCGCCAGCTCGGTGCTGGCGCCGCACTGGCGGCACGTCCCGAAGGCGTAGCGGTGGAACACCTCGAGGTCCTGTGCGGCCAGCCACGGCAGGTCCGACAGCATGCGGGCCGCCATCCGGACGACCGGGTTGTCCGTCGGCCGCCGGGCGAGGTGCTCACGGGCCATGCCCACCACCCGGGCCACCAGATCAGGGTCGTCCCGCCGGACCCGGTCGAGTCGGATCGATTCCACGTAGGGGGGCAGGGCCGTCGGGTCGGCGTGACCGCCCAGCCGGAAGGTCCCGTCGAAGTCCTCCCCCTCCAGCGAGAAGTACCCGGCATTGTGGAAGTAGCCCAGCCGGCGGCCGGGTCGGTCGAGCACGGCCGGCACGATGGTCGTCTTCACGTGCGCCTCGCCGTAGGCGACGCCCCGAGTGTCCGGGAGGAACCACGAATCGCACTCGACCGTGCACAGGCGGCCCAGTCCGAGCTGCTCCTCCACGTGGTCGACGACAGGACGCCAGACGTTCAGCTCGGCGACCTCCAGTCCGTAGAGCGCCCGCAGGTCCTCGGGCGGGTACTTGAAGAACGTCCACTGGTCGCCCTCGAAGTCGCAGCTGAGCGTGAACGCCGACCCGGCGACAGGGTCCAGGTCCAGGGCATGCAGGACCTCGATCCAGACGTCGACATAGCAGTTCGTCTCGGTCCAGGTGCGCCCGGCGGCGTGGACCGGGTGCGGGACGAAGGCGCCTGCGTCCGGCGCGAGGGGCCCTACGGTCATCGGGTCCGCCCGTCGGGCCGGGTGGTGCCTAGGGCCACAGGACGGACCGGACCCCTGCGGGCCAGCCGGCCGGGTGGGTGCCGTAGCGGTCGAGGAGGGCCAGGGTGATCCGGTCGACACCGAAGCCGAAGCAGGCGGTGTGGGCCAGCTCGCCGTCGGCGGTGTCGATGCCGAACGGCCGCGAGAAGTGGTCGAGGTGGCAGTTCGACGACGAGACGGCCGTGGGGCGCCGCGTCGAGAACACCGGGACCACCAGTTCGTACTTCAGCTCCTCGAACCGTTGGTTGGCGGCCAGCATCCGGCCGGGGCGGCCGAAGAAGGGGTCGTTGGCCACCACCGCCTCCGCCTCGAGGCCGAGGCCGGTGAGCACGTCGAGCCCCCGGCCGATCCACTCGTCACGGTGGGCACGGGCGCTCTCCGGCGTGCCCAAGTGGACGAACTCGTGCATGCGGAACGACTGCATCCGGAACGGGTCGGTGCTCGGCTCGTGCCGGAAGCAGTAGCCGAAGATCTCGAACTGGGCGCCACCCACGGGCAGCGTGCCCGACTGGGTCGGGTACAGGGCGTGGCAGGCGGCCGGGCACAGCACGATGTCGGTGGTCGTGAGCAGTGGCCCCCGGTCCTCGTGGGCCTCCGTGCGTCGCAGGAGCTCGGCGTGCTCCCGCTCGGTGCCGCGGAACGAGTGGACCGAGCCCATCTGGTCGGGGAACGACTCGAGGTACCCGTTCTTCTCGAAGGTCGCCCACGGCATGACCGGCGGGAACCGGAGGTTGACGGCGCCGAGGTCGGCCCCGGCCGCCGCCGACAGCCGGTCCACGGCGGCCACCACCGACTCGTACACGTCCGAGCGCCCGTAGATGCCGTCGACCCCGGTGGTCAGCAGGATCCCGTCGTCGAGCAGTGCCCGCCGGAAGTCGGCCCAGGGCTCCTCGGCAGTGGTGTCGTCCGGGGGGGACGCAGGGACCGTCGCCATGCTCGTCACTCGCCCCGGTGGACGAGCAGCATCTGGGCGTTGTTCGCCATGATCCGGTCGTTGTTCACCATCAGCGCCGCCCCCATGCCGTCGCGCAGGTGCCGACCGAGGCTGAAGGGCGAGTCGAGGCGGTAGGACGCCAGGCCGCAGATGAGCATGCACTCGCGGACGATGTCGACCACCAGGGTCGACGCCGAGACCTTCAACGCGTTCATGCCCACCCCGAAGCCGATCGACGACAGGCGGTCGCTGTCGGCGTCCGCCTCGGCGAACCGCGCCAGCGACGAGTGCACCATGTCGACGAACTGCTGGTGGACCACGGCGGTCTGCGCCAGGCGGACCGATGCGGCCGGCATCGTTCCCGGCTTGCGCCGGGCCTCCGCCTGGACGAACCTCCGGGCCAGCTCCACGGCGTCGGTGGCGATGCCGAGCCATACCGAGCTCCACAGGAGGTGGGCGACCGGGAGCATCGTGCGGGTCGAGATGTCGGAGTACGGCTCGGACAGCACGGCGTCGGCGTCGCCGGTGGCCCGCAGCACGAATCCGGTGCTGCACGTGCCGCGGAACCCGAGCGCGTTCCACTCGCCGACCTGCTCCAGCTCGAGGCCCGGGGGCCGGCACAGGACGATCACCTGGTCCGACTCGGGGCTGTCGGCGGTCCGGCGGGCCGTGACCAGCACGGCGTCGGCGTCGTCGGCGTAGGAGATGACAGGGGCCTGCTTCTCCACCCGGAACCGGCCGTCGGCAACGTCGAGGGCGCAGATGCTCGAACGCACGTCGCCCCCGGTGCCCACCTCGGTCGTCGCCGAGGCCAGCAGGTACTGGTGCTCGCTCAGCTCGCGGAGGTAGTCACGCAGGAGCGGGCTCGAGCCGTGGCGGACCAGGCAGGCAACCTGGATGTGGTGCATGGCCACGACCATGGCGCTGGACGCGCAACGCTTCCCCAGGGCGACGAGGCCCTCGGACACCTCGGCCAGGGTTGCCCCGCCCCCGCCCGACGCCGTGGGCACCAGCGCGGCCAGCAGGCCCTCGGCCCGCAGTGCCTCGACGGTCTCGGTAGGGAACCGGCCGCGGGCATCGACGTCCGCTGCGGCCGGGCCGGCCACCTCGTCGGCCACCACGGCCATGCGGGTGGCCACGGAGCCTGCGTGCGTCATGGTCGTCGTGGGTGGTGCTTCGGTGGCGATCATCGTCCGCTCACCCGTCCGTCATCTCGGTGACGGCGCTCCGGATGGCGCCGATCGACTCGAACGTGGACTTCTTGAGCATCTTCTCGGGAAACTCGAGGTCGAAGGCGTCCTCGAGCGCAAGCATCACGTTGACGCTGGCGTGGGAGGTCATGCCCGCGCCGAACAGGTCGGTGTCGTCGGCCAGCGACTCGACCGGGACGGCCAGCCGTCCGTGCTCGACCAGCACCTGCCGGATCGTCTCGTCCACTGTCATCCTTCTCCCCTGTCCGGTGGTGCGGACCAGCCGATGACGACCGCCGCGGCCAGTGTCGCCTCGTGCGACACGCTGACGGCGAACCCGTCGACTCCGGCCTCGTCGGCAAGTGCCGCAGCCGGCCCGGACAAGCGGATCTCACACCATCCTCCTGCCATCCTGTGTAGTTCGATACTACGCCATGCAGGCTGCACGTCGACGGGTCTGAGCACCTTCAACACCGCCTCCTTGGCTGCGAACCGGGCAGCCAGCGATTCCATGGCGTACGCCGGTCCAGACCCGGCGACGCCGTCCCGGCGACAGCACGAGATCTCGTGGTCGGTGTAGATCCGAGTGACGTAGCGGTCGCCGAAGCACTCGACGGCGGCGGCCACCTCGCCCACGTGGACCAGGTCGACGCCCACCCGCAGCGCAGTCGGAGCGGGGGCGCTCACCACGCGCCTGCCGCTTGGCGGAGGACGACCGGGGCACCGAGCAACGAGGCGTACAGGCTCCGGTAGCGGCCGGCGACCACGGGCCAGGCGAACTCCTCGACCCGGGCACGTCCGGCGGCGGCGATCGACCGCCGCAGGGCGTCGTCGGACAGGAGCCGACCGAGCACCCGTGCCATCGCTGCGCTGTCGAACGGGTCGACCAGCAGCCCGTCCTCGCCGTCGCGCACGAACTCGGGGGCGCCGCCCCGACTGGTGGCGACCACGGCGGTGCCCGCACGCCACCCCTCGAGGACGACGATGCCGAACGGCTCGAGGCGGCTCGGCATCACGAAGACGGCGGCGCCCCCCATGGCGGCTGCCACCTGTTCGCGGGTGAGGCATCCGACGAAGTGGACCCGGTCGCCGATTCCCGACTCCCCGGCCTGTGCCTCGAGGTGCTCGAGGGCCGGGCCGGTCCCGCCGAACACGAGGTCGGCCGTGCGGTCCGCCGGGTCCATGGCGGCGTAGCCGGCCAGCAGGAGGTCGAACCCCTTCTTGTCGACGACCCGGCCCAGCGCGAGCACGTAGCGGGTGCCTTCGAGGTGGACGAACGGGGAGTCGTCGACGGCGGGCACGTCGCCCGAGCCGTCGAGCGACACGCCGTTCGGGATGACCACGCCCCGACCGGGCGGGAGCCCGAACCGGGCGACGGCGTCGTCCAGGGTGAAGGCCGAGCAGGCGGTGACGGCCGCCGCACGCCGTAGGCCGGCCCGCAGCGAGGCCCGAATGACCTGGGACACGTCGAAGATGTCGGCGTCGTCCATGAGGGTCTCCCCCTGGAGGGTGACGACCAGCGGTACGCCGGTGATCCGCGCCAACGCGGTGGCGTACGCGCCGTTCGGACCGAAGCACTGGACGTGGAGCACCTCGGGACGGAACGACCGGACGGCGCTGCGCAGGGCGCGCAGGGTGCGCGGGCCGGTGGTCACCGCGTGGGAGGCGGCCGACCAGTTGGTGGCGGGCAGGGGCATGGGGAGCCGTCGGACGACGAGCCCGTCGCGGACTTCGACGGTCTCGGGGTCGCGGTCGTCCGGATTGCCCGTCCACACCTCCACCTCGTCGCCGGCGGCCACCAGGGCGAGCGCCAGGTGGCGGGTGAGCTCCTCGACGCCGCCGAC
>JADGOH010000085.1 GCA_017883025.1 Acidimicrobiales bacterium | reverse complement strand
TCGCCGACTGCGATGTCGGCCACGGACGCAGCCGCCAGCGCATCGGCGCAGGCCTGTTTGATCAATGGGGACACCTCGGTCGTGAGGCTGGCATCAGCGTCGATCGCCGCCGAGATCCCCAGGGTGGTCCTCAGTTGCGCTGCGAAGCTGTGCATCGTGGAGATCACCGCAGCATCGAAGTCGGACATGGCCCGCTCCAAGCGCACACGGCGGACGTCCGCCTGGTCGGCCCGCAGGTGGATCGAGAGCTGATCAGCCTCGCCATCGGGGACATCACCCCGAAGCACGGCAACAGACCTCACCATCTGGTCGCGAATACGCGACCGCAATTCGGCGGTCGCCGCCCGGGTGAATGTCACAATGAGCAATTCCGATGCCGCGATCTCCTCTTCGGCGAGGTAGCGCGTGGCCAGTGCGGCGAGCGTGTAGGTCTTCCCAGTTCCGGCGCTCGCCTCGATCGCCACCCTGCCCTTCGGCAGTCGGCCGAGCACATTGAACGTGTCGTCGGTCGGCGTCACGGCGCGTCCTCGCATGTCGACGCGACGGTCCCCCACAGGTGGTTGGCGAACCGCTCTGCCCGTCCGCTGCCGTCACCGCCGGCCGGATCCCCCGGTCGCGTCGGGATGTCCTCCAGCTCGTCCACTTCGATGTCCCCGAAGACGACCCGCACGGCAGGCTTGGTGGCGTCCCCCCGCCCGTCGAACGACTTCCACGAACTGTCTCCGGAACGGTCAGCGTGCTGTGCCGGCGAGTAACCCGGGAACAGGGGAAGGGGCTCCTCGGCTCCCCTCCGGTAGAGGTTGGCCACCACCTCGAGCGCCCCGAGTGCATGCGTGCGGAGTGCCTCGTCACGATCCTCGCCAGGCCCCTCACCTGGACGCGGGACCAGGTCGATCGGCTTCAGCTTCGATCTCTTGTCTGCTGCGCGCGTGACGATGAGGGACCGCCAGGCCCGAAGGGGATCGTGGGCGACGAGGACCATCAGGTCGAGCCAGGCGTCGAGTCGATCCGTGGACTTGGGACGGGTGAACTGGACCCGACCCGGTCCGCAGGCACCCCCGCCCAGGCTCAAGGGGATCGAGCCGACGATCCGGCTCCCGTTCGGGAGCGCAACGTCCACATCCTCACACTGCGGATCGCCGGGCACCAGGCCGCGTGCCACTGCCTCGTGTTCCATCTCGTCGATCTCGGCGATGAGCTCGTCGACCGTCTTCGCCTCGAGCACACCTGGCGGCAACGTCCCTTTGGCGCGTTGGACGACACGCCAGGTGTCGTCGGTGACTCCCTTCGCTCGGCAGTCGAGGATGTCCTGGCCGAGCTTGTGGAGCTCCAGTCCGTTGAGTGAGACCGGGAGGACGGCCTCGACTTCCTCGGTCGAGCGCGGGAGGCTCACATCGAGGGACCGTCGGAGGAACCAGTCCACGGGATCCGCGAGGAAGGAGTGGAGGTCTGACAACTGGATCACGTCGTCGTGCTCTACGTGGAGGCCCTCTGTCATGAACGCTTCGCGTCGAGTCGGTCGGACCCGTCGCAGTTCTGCACCGAGCAGATCCGACGGATCGAAACTCCACACGACTCCCTCCATCAGGCCGCCCTCGACGAGGCAACGCTCGTCGAACGGGTGCCGCGGATGGGTCACCTCGAGCCGGGACTCGAGCCGCGTGCGTTGCTCGCCCGAGGGAGCGAGTCCGACCACGGCGTCGAACAGCTCGGCCGCGGGCACCACGCGGGGGACGACGTGGTTGGAACGGACATCACGTCCGTCGCGGACGACGACCAGATGGTCTCCGGCGGCAAGTACCGCTTCCAACAGGGACTGTCGGGACTCCGCCCGGGGATCCGGATCACCCATCTGGGGGGCCACCGCCATGAGGTCGGCTGCATCTGGCGCTGTCGAACTCACGAACTCCTGATCGAGGCCGAGGATACAGACGACGCGGAAGGGCACCCACCGCAACGGGGTCATCGACGTGACGGTGACGCCGCCACGGAAGAAGTCTGGGCGCCCCGGCTCATCGTCGAGATGCGCATCGACGAGGCGACGTAGGTCCAGGAGGTCGAACCCGCATGCCGGATCCTCGCTGGCCTCGCCCGCATCCTCGAGGAGCGAGTCCAACACCCGGTGCAACGCATCGAATTGCCACAGCGCCTGGTTCGGTGCCCGCATCAGGTCGTTGCAAGCCGCTCGCAGTGTCCCGATCCATTCTTCCAAGGTCGGTCGAGGGTCGGACCCCGCGCCGTGACTGTTCCGCTCAGCCAGCGAGGCAAGCTGCGCGACGATGAAGGCCAACGCGCCGAGCACGTCGGCGTCTCCCCCGTCGACCCCGTAGGGAGCGATGCCGCCGATTGCCAGGCGGAGGCCGCCGTCCGACGTGGCAGTGCCGAGGAGCAGTCTGTCGAGTGCGGCCTGCCAGGTGTTGCCGAACACGGCGTCGGGGACCCCGAAATCTGCCCGGTGACCGGGGTCGAGTCCCCATCGGACGTTGGTGTCGGTCGCCCAGTCGACGAGTGTCCCGAGATCGGCGTCGTCCAGTCCGAATCGCTCGCGCACCGGCGCCAAGGAGATGAAGTCGAGCACCTCGCCGAACTCGAAGCGCCCCGATACCAAGGCCAGCATCGCCGAGGTCGCCCCCAACACCGGGTTGGCCGTGCGGATGGACCTGTCGGCGATCCGGTAGCGGAGCTTCGGACCGGCCGACGCTTCCCCGGCGTCGAGCATGGCAGTCGCCGGCGGGCCGAATGCCGCTTCGATGACCGGCGCCAGGCGCTCCAGTCCGGGGCACACGACGAGCACGTCTTCCTCGGTGAGGCCCGTCTCGGGGTCGTTCAGGAGGTGGAGGATGGAGTCCCTTGCGACCTGGATCTCGCGCATGGGTCCGAAACAGGAGTGGAATTGGATCGATCGGTCGCCATCGTCCACCGGAACTGGGTCAGAGACCGAGTTGGACCGGATGTCGGCCTGGAGTCTCCCGAGCAGCGTGGCGGGGTCATGTCCACTGCCCTCGACCGCGCGTTCCACTACGGGAACAGGGTCCGAGCGAGCGTCGGCAAGCACCGCAGCTGTCTCCCTCGCAAGGCGACCCCAGGTTCGGAGCAACGGATGGGCCGCGAGTGTTCCCGTCGTATCGGATCCGCGGAGACGTCGATCATCCGCCGGCAGTGACGCCCGCTGCCGGCGGAGCTCCTCGGGGTCGAACAGGTGGGGCTCGAGCAGGAAGAGGTGGACGTCGCGGTGCTCACCGACGGACTCGACCAGTTCGAGGAACTCATGCCCGGGCAGCGAGGTGAAGCCGAAGAAGAGGAGCCGGTGCGGCAGATCGAGTTCGAGCTCATCGGCTACGACGGCCTCGAGGAGCGCCCCCATCCGCTCCGGCGGGCTGGCAGCGCCGATGGTCCGCCGGAGGAGGGACCACAATTCTGCCTGCCAACGAGAGTGGGGCGGCAGCGGTCGGAGGTTGCCATCCAGCCACTCGTCCCGTGACCACGCCCTGATCATCTCCGGACGATGGACGTGGTACCGGTCGAATAGGTCGGCCACCGCTCGGACCCGTGTGAATCGGGACCCCCCTTCGGTCAACTCGGTGAACGACGTCAGGCGGTGTCCGTCGACAAGCTCGTCGAACCGCGAGAGCAGAGGCCACACCATCCGCTCGACGAGCCACGGGTCGGCCTCGCCGCCGAGCCCAGCATCGAGCACAGTCTGACGCAGGGTGCCAGGGTAGGCCCGGGTGAAGTTGGCAGCGACCCCGTCGAAGGAGCTCGATCCCGACGCGCCGAGGTGCTTGGCGAGCTCGAGTGTCGCCCACCGCCGCATTCCGTCGGACGGCACGGCCAGCCATTCGGCCTCCATCGGGTCCCCCGGGTCGGCGATCAGCACCTCGGCAAGCCGCTTCGCCAACGGCTCCGCACGATCAGCCGAGTAGAGGTGCACCACGGAATGGGACCTTACTCACGGGGTGTGCCACAGATAAGGGTCGGCATCCCGCCGCGTCCCAACGGGAGGTGGCACGATAGGGACCGCGTCCCGACGGCGGGACCGCCGAGCCCGGGAGGACACCGTGGGTCATCTGTTGGCAGCCACCTCGTCAGGTGGAGGAGCGGGCCTGTTCCTGGTCGTGTTCCTGTTCCTGTACGTGCTCTTCGCACTGCCCGTGTGGGGGACCTACCAGAAGGCGGCGCCCCAGGGCGACCCGGCGTGGGCGGCCTTCGTCCCGATCTACCAGTTCATCGTGCTGCTCCGGGTCGCCGGCAAGCCGAAGAACTGGGCGTGGTTCCTGCTCCTGTTGATCGTCCCCTACGTCGGCAGCCTGGCGTTCTTCGTCATCTCGATCCTCGTCCTCAACGACGTGTCCAAGAGCTTCGGTCACGGAGGCGGGTTCACTGCCGGCCTTGTGCTCCTGCCGTGGATCTTCTGGTTCATCCTGTGGCTGGGGAAGAGCGAGTACCGCGGCCCGGCAGGTCTGGCCGGCGCCTACGGCGGCGGCTACCCCGAGCCCGGCTACCCGCAGCAGGGATATCCGCAGCAGGGATATCCGCCTCCCCCGGCCGCCAGTGGATATCCCCCGCCGCCCCAGCCCGGCACCGCCTACCCACCCCCACCACCCGCCCCCGGCGGCTACACGGCGCCCCCTCCGCCTCCCCCGACCCCGTCCGGAGGTCAGCCCGCCGCTCCCATGCCGGGAATGGCCCCGCCTCCTCCGCCGCCGTCGGGCGGCGTGCCGCCCGACGCACCGCCCGCTCCCCAGTAGGGGCCACATCGGCCGGGCATGCGGCACCCGGGACGGGCGCCGTGGCTTATCGTCAGTGGTGATGATCTCGCTCCCCGACCGCGACCGTCGGCGCCGACGGGGCCCGGCCCGCCTGGTCTCCGTGGTGTCGGTGCTCGGACTGACCGTGCTCGCCGGCTGCAGCTCCTCCCTCCTCGGCACCACCTCGTCGACCGGCAGAGCCTCCCCGACGAGCTCGTCCGGCGCCCCGTCCACGACGGTCCCGGTCAACGGTGAGGTGGCCGTCGCCTTCCCGGTGGTCGCCTGTGTGGACCCGAACAACAGCGGATCGCCGATCAAGTCGCGCACGGGGTGGAGCCCGACCATCCTGGCGGCTCCGGTGCCCACCTCGCTTGCGGGGAAGGTCGCCTTCTACACCGATGGAGTCCACACCGTGTTGGGCCCCACGGGCTGGACGTGCGCGCTGGTGACGCCAGGTGCGGGCAACCCGAGCCCGGGCGCGCCGACCACCACCTCGACGACCGTCGGGACCGTATCGACGGTCCCGACGACCGGCCCCACGTCGGGCCAGAGCGGCGCGATCGGTGCCCAGGGTGCCACTACGCTCGCCGTCTACCCACCCAACGACCCGCTCCCCCCGACCTCCGGTCCGCCCGCACCCGGCACCGAGGGGATCTTCGCCACGTATGCGAGCACGGGGTCCGATGCCGGCGTCGACCTCGTCTGCCCGTTCTTCACCATCCCGTCCTGGCAGTCCGAGCAGACCGGCTGCTCGACCACCAAGCCCGCCGGCGAGTCGACCAACGTGCTGACCCCCGACGTGATCCAGGTCGGCGACCCGCCGGGCCTCGTCGGAAGCATGGCCGCGTCAGGCGGACAGGTCGCGGTCTTCGGCGTCGTGCTCTTCCCCCAGATCCCGTCCGCCATCTCCTACGGGTCGCCGATCGCCGTGGCGACCGAGTCGTGCTCGCTGACCGGCGCTGCACTGTGCCCGACGATCCTGTCGGACTTCGACGTACGCGAGTTCCCCGTGCCCGGCGCCGGCTGAGCCGACCCGCGCCGGGCCCCTGCAAGGGGTCGGATCCGGACCGAGCGGCCGTATTCGGCTGTCCGTGCGCACCGCCGGGTGACACGCCAGGACAGCCCATCGTGCGGCCGTATTCGGCAACCGACCTGCACCCGAACTCCAACTACCGGCTCGGGAATCGCCCACACCACGTGACATTCCGGGCCCGGACGGTTGCAGAATGCCGTAGGCGGCCACCGTCCGTGAGATGAGTTGAACCGCCCTTCCGCCACCTCTTAGGTTCGCAACAGGCCACCTGGCGCAACCGATCCTCGGACCGCGACGTGCAGGAGTGGATCCCGGGCGGCCCCACCGTCACCCGCGAACAGACAGGGGAATGCGTTGGAAGCTCCGCAGGCTGACCGCACCGACGACAGGCCGGACGTCGAGGTCCTTCCGGAGGAGCTCGACGCACCAGGGTACGAGCGGATCGGCCTGGGCGCCCTGGCGTCATCCGGGGTGGCCACCATGGCCACGTCCGACGTGGGCGCCCACAAGGCCCGGACCCGGTCGGGCCGGCTGCAGCGCCTGGCCGGGCTGCTGGGCGTGGTCTTCGCCCTCGTGGTGCTGCGAGACGTGCTGGACCCCGGCATGGGCCTGCCCACGCCGTCGATCCCGGCCGGCCTCACCCCCTACCTCCTGCCGATCGGGCTCATCATCCTGCTTTCGGCGGTGATGGTGGTTCCCCTGATGGCCGCCGGCCGGTCTCCGCACATCCTCTACCGCCCCGACGAGTTGACCATGACGTTCGATGACGTCCGCGGTGCCGAGGGCCTGGTCGAGGAGGTCACCAAGACCCTCAACCTCTTCCTGGCCTACCGGACGTTCAACGAGCTGATGGGCGGCACGCCCCGCAAGGCCATCCTGTTCGAGGGGCCTCCGGGGACGGGCAAGACCTACATGGCGAAGGCCATGGCGTCCGAGGCCGGCGTGCCGTTCCTCTTCGTCTCGTCATCGGCCTTCCAGTCCATGTTCTACGGCCAGACCAACCGCAAGATCCGCGCCTACTTCAAGGAGCTGCGGCGCCAGGCCCGCCGGGAGGGGGGCGCCATCGGGTTCATCGAGGAGCTCGACGCCATCGGCGGTGCCCGCGGCTCGGGCTCCACGCAGGGCGAGGGCGTCCCCGGAGTCGTGAACGAGCTGCTCATCCAGCTCCAATCGTTCGAACAGACCCCGCGGTCACTGCGCATGCGGGGCAAGGCCATCGAGGCCGTCAACGCGTGGCTCCCCGAGGGTCACAAGCTGGCCAAGCCAACCCACGCCCCGGCCAACATCCTGATCATCGGGGCCACCAACCGGGCGTCCGACCTCGACCCCGCCCTCGTGCGACCGGGACGCTTCGACCGGAACATCTACTTCGGCCTGCCGGGGCGGTCCGGGCGCAAGGACATCTTCGACTACTACCTGGGCAAGAAGGCACACGAACCCGAGCTGGACCTGCCGGCCCGGCGCGAGACCCTCGCCGCCATGACGGCCGGCTACTCGCCGGTGATGATCGAGCACGTGCTCGACGAGGCACTCGTGTGGGCGCTGCGCCGGGGCGCCCACCGCCTGTCCTGGGACGACCTCCAGCACGCCAAGATGACCGAGGAGATCGGACTTGCCCAGCCGGTCGAGTACACCGAGGCGGAGCGGCGCACCATCGCCACCCACGAGGCGGGGCACGCCACCGTGGCATGGCTGGTCGGCAAGGGTCGCAAGCTCGAAGTCCTGACCATCGTGAAGCGCCGGGACGCCCTCGGCCTCCTCATGCACTCCGAGACCGAGGAGCGCTTCACCAATACCCGCACCGAGGTCCGCGCCATGATCGACATCGCCTTCGGCGGCATGGTGGCCGAGGAGCTCTTCTTCGGGGAATCGTCGACCGGGGTGGCCGGCGACCTGCAGGCGGCGACCGTCAATGCCTGTCAGATGGTCGGACTGCTCGGCATGGGAAACTCCTTGGTATCGGTGGCGGCCATCGAGTCGGCGGGCGGCGGCATCGTCGGCAAGGTCCTGTCCGACGATGCCCGGCGCGCCGAGGTCGAGGCGCTCCTGGCCGACTCGAAGGCGTCGGTCACCAGGATGCTGGAGGAGCACCGCATCGTGGTCGAGGCGCTGCGGGACGCGCTCCTGGTGCGACACGAGTTGATCGGCGAGGACATCCTGGACGTGATCCGCCGGGCGCAGGCCGACCCGGACGTCCTGCCCGCCGATCTGCGCGGCACGCCACGGCTGGCGGACGGGACCGTGCCCGACGGACAACGCGCGACCCGACCGGCGTCCTGACCCATGCCGCCCGGCACCCAGCGGCCGGGTGGCCGGGTGGCCGGTCGGCATGCCTAGGGCGTGGTGTCAGACCGGGAGGGCATGGACGGCCCCTGGTCGGCGGTGACGGCGTCGGCGACGTCGCGCATCGACAAGGACGTCATGGCGTACGTGGAGGCGAGCTCGTCGAACTCGTCGAACAGGGTGTCGAGGAAGGCGAAGTTCTCCGCCGGGAAGCGGGCGAAGTTGTGCGGGTGCCACCACAGGTGGAAGATCCGGCCGCGTCGTGCGGCATCGCGCATGCCCGACACCAGTCGGCGCCGCTTGAGCCCGTCGAGCCTGCGGCGCGACGGCGTGTACGGGCGGAGGAAGGCGCTGGCCGGCACGTCGCACAGGCCGTCGGGACGCAGCCGGTCCGACCAGGCGAACGTGGGCGGTGGCGCCACGCCGGTGTAGGTGTCGACGAGGCGGGCGGCTCGAACGGCCAGGCTCTGCTCGTCGGCGGACCTGGCGCGGTGGCTCGCCGACGGCTGGGGCCCGCGGAAGCAGTTGAAGCCGCTGGCGCGCACAGCGTGTGCATACCGTGGGTTCCACTGGTTGCGCGGCAGCACCAGGCTGGTGAGCGTGAGCCCGTGCAGGCCGGCGATGGACTGGGCGGCGGCGAGGTCGGCCTGCAGGTCGGACTCGGTCTGGCCGTCCTCCAGGCAGTAGAAGTGGGAGAAGGTGTGCGAGGCGATCTCCTGGCCGGGGACCGCCGCCAGCGCGTCGACCAGCGAGCCGGCCAGGTGCTGGGGGTCCTCCACCTCGTCGGTGCCCACCGGCTCGACGTACGGGTCGAATTCGGGGCGAAGGTAGGCGGGCCGGCGGCCGGGTCGGTGGACCTCCAGCTCGTCGCGGGTCGAGGCGAAGAGGAAGCCGACCGTCGCCCACGTGGCCCGGATGGAACGCCGGGCGAAGCGTTCGGCCAGATCGAGGGTGACCTGCCGCGACCCGGCCAGGTCGGCGTAGGAGTCGGCGGACCGGTCCATGTGGTCGCGCATCCCCCAGTGCAGCTCGAAGTCGAGGGAGATCACCAGCGCCCCGGGACGTGACGGCGTCGGCTCGCTCACGGTCGTCCCTCCTCGGTCATCCGGCGGTGCGGCGCCCCGGGCTGCGCGGGCGGCGCCGTGCGATCACGTCCGTCCGCGGGAGCCGCGTGCCCCCGGGGCCCGGTCGGACCGCCGGCCAATCGTACAGGCAATGTATGGCCCCGGACGAGAGGGGACGGGTGGCGCGTCATCGGATGCGATGCCGGAATCTCCGCCACGCATAGCCCCAGATCGTCGGGTGCAGGTACAGGCGCGAGTCCCCCTCGGGGACGTCCTCGTCGACCGGGGACGGAGGCTCCCCGTCGAGCACCCGGGCCACCTGGGCCACCAACAGGGGGAGCCCGGCGGCCAGGTGCAGGTAGGGATAGGTGGCGATGGAGTCGGTCGGCTCGACCTCGAAGGTGGCGCGTGCCAGGACCCCACCCGTGTCGATCCCCTGGTCGACCAGGTGGACGGTCGTCCCGACGAGGTCGGGATTCCCCTCGGCGAGCGCCCAGTACCCGCCGTGGACCCCGCGGTACCGGGGCGTGAACCCGGCGTGGGTGTTGATGAACGGGCAGTCGACCGACTCCAGGATTCGGGGGGCGATGATCCTGGTCCCGTTGACCACGACCACGTCGGGGTGGGCCGACTGCAGCAGCTCGACCGTCAAGGGGTCGTTGACCGACGGCACGTGTCCCGAGTCGTGGCGCGGCGTCGGGTCGAGGCCGTGCTCGCGTTCGATCCGGGCGATCCGACGCCCGCCGAGCACCCGCAGGACGGGGAGGAGCACCGCGGCGAAGAGCACCTGGCCGGCGACCGTCGGCCAGCCCAGCCGGGCGGCCCGGCGTTTGGCCAGGGTGACCCGTGACTGCGGCGCCTCGACGATCACCTCGAGGTCGGGGAAGTGCCGACCCAGTTCGTTGGCCACGATGTCCGTGGAGTCCCCCTGGCCGGCCAGCAGGACGACCCGTCCCCGACTCCTCGTCACCTGTCCGGCTCCCCCCTGGCCCACGCCGCCGCGGCGTCGTCACGCGGCAGGATACTCCGCCGTTCGCGGGCGCCGTCGCTGGCTACCAGAGCGCGTTCCAGTCGTCCGGCTCGAGCCAGCCGGTCGGACCGTCGGCGGGCCTCGTTACCCGGACGGCGTCCACGTCGATCCAGGTCGGCTGATCGAAGCCGGACTGGCGCCAGTAGCGCACGGGGACCGACTTCCAGTCGCGGCTCCTCACGCCGCCCTCCGAGTACCCCGGTCGGACCAGGAGGTGGGTGGGAGAGCCGGCGATCACGACGCACGGGCGGATCTTCCCCTCGAGCCCGGGCTCGTCTGAGTCGGCGCCGTCGAACCGCACCCACGCCAGGACGACGCCTGCCGACCACGGGTCGTCACGGTCGAACTCCTCGTCCTCGAGCGGCGTGAGCAGCGCGCGCCGCCGACCCATGGACGGGACGGTCGACACGGCGGGGCGGTCGGTGGGCCCCGGCTCGGGCCGGCGCTCCGCGGTGGTGGCACGTTCCTTCTTCCGGGCCTGTCGCACCTGCTCGGCCGCCTTCGCCTTCGCCTCGGCAACGCGGCGCCGCTCGTCGGCGTCCCGCTGCTTCTTCGCTCGTCGGGCCTCGCGCTGCTCGTCGGACACGGGAGCCGGCGCCTTGGACTCCGTCGGCGCCGGCTCGTGACGCTGGAAGCGCTCCCAGTCGGTCACGCCGAACCGCTCGTCGGTGTCGAGGATGGTGAAGCACAGGTCGGAGGCCGCCATGTCGCCGTCGGCCACCGACGCCAGCATCACGGCAATCGTCTCGTCGTCGAACTCGTCACCGACCGAGTCGACGGCCTCGAGGAGCTGCTGGCGCGTCGGGTCGTCGGCGTGGTCACCCAGGACCTCGATGACCGCGGCCAGGCACGGCTCGGCCAGCACGGCGGCGGCGTACGGCAGGGCGACCCGGTACTGGGCCCGTCCGAGGACCGACAGCGGGTCCCGGTGCTTGCGCAGCGCCGCCAGCG
The DNA here is from genome assembly GCA_017883025.1 of Acidimicrobiales bacterium. Classification (GTDB taxonomy): domain Bacteria; phylum Actinomycetota; class Acidimicrobiia; order Acidimicrobiales; family RAAP-2; genus Bog-756. The sequence continues at coordinate 12,649 of JADGOH010000085.1, read as the reverse complement.
CGTTGGCGATCGGCTTCGAGATCGGATACCTCGGGTCGGTCACCGCCTGCAGCGAGTCACGCAGGCGCCGAGCGTCGACGCGGGACAGGGCGGCCTGCAGGATCGCCTCACGGGCGCCGTCGGTAATGGGGCCTTCCATGATTCCGGTCCTTCCGGGTCCGATCCGCCCCGGTCGAGGCGTGATCACGGAGGGTCATCATCGCAGAGGATCGGGGACCCTCGGACCCGTCCCGCCCGTCGCCGGGCTGCTGGCCGGCTCAGAAGGGCGGGGGACCGCCGTAGAGGTCGCGCAGCACGGTGCGTGCGGCGTGGGCGCCGCACATCCCGTGCACACCGCCCCCGGGTGGGGTGGACGACGAGCACAGGTAGACGCCGGACACCGGCGTCCGGTACGGGTTCCAGGCCGCCACGGGACGGGAGAGGGTCTGGAGCAGGTCGTTCGCCCCCCCGCCGATGTCGCCGCCCACGTAGTTGGGGTTGGTGTCCGCCATCCGTGCCGCCGTGACCGTTCGCCGGTCCAGCACCAGGTCGCCGAACCCCGGGGCGAACCGCTCCACCTGGTCCTCGATGGCCCTGGTCATATCGCGGTCGGACCCGCTCGGCACGTGGCAGTAGGCCCACAGGGTGTGTCCCCCCGGGGGGGTGCGGGTCAGGTCGGCCACGCTGGGCTGGACCACGATGCAGTAGGGACGGTCCGGGTGGCGTCCGGCCCACACGTCCGCCTGGGCGGCCGCGACCTCCTCCAGTGTGCCCCCGAGGTGGAGGGTCCCCGCCTCCCGGCACGTCGGGGCGGTCCACGGCACCGGCCCGGACAGCGCCCAGTCCACCTTGCACACGCCCGGCCCCGACCGGAACCGCCCGAGCGCGCGCCGGTACCTGTCCGGGAGCACGTCGCCGACCAGCCCGGGGAGCGCTGCCGGGGCCACGTCCAGGACCACGGCGGTCGACCGGGGGAGATCGTCGAGCGTCACCGCCCACCGGTCGACCTCGAGGCTGCCGCCGAGCCGCCCGAGCTCGGCCACCAGCGCATCGACGATCGCCGCGCTGCCACCGGTCACGACCGGCCACCCGACGGCGTGGGCGGCGGCAGTCAGAAGGAGCCCGAACCCGGCCGTCAATGGGGCCGACAGCGGTCGCACGGCATGCGCGGCCGCGCCGGCCAGCAGCGCCCGTGCCGGCGCCGTCGCGAACCGGCGGGCCACATGCTCGAGGCTACGGGCGCCCACGGCGCCGAACCGGGCCATGGCCACGGGGTGGTCCGTCGGGCCCCGCAACGGGGCGAGCACGCCGGCGGCGATCGCCTCGGCGTCGTCGACGAGCGGCCCGAGCAGGCGCCGGTAGGTGGGGCCGTCGGCCCCGAGGGCGTCGGCCGTGGCGTCCAGCGAGCGGAACACGGCGGCGGCCCCGCCGGCGTCGAGCGGCTGGGCGAACGGGACGGCGGGTTGGGCCAGCCGGCGCCGCAGGCCGTCGAACGCCGGGTCCGCGAAGAACGGCGACAGCACCAGGAGCGGGTGGGCGGCCGAGCAGACGTCGTGGTGGAATCCCGGCAGGGTGAGCTCCTCGGTCCGGCACCCGCCACCGGGTGTCGGCGCGCCCTCGACGACATGCACGGACAGCCCGGCCCGGGCCAGGGTAACTGCGGCGGCGAGTCCGTTCGGCCCCGATCCCACGACGACGGCGTCGTACTCGGTCACGGTCGCTGGCCCCACCGTCCCCGGCGGGTCCGACGCACGGGCTGGCTCGGTGCGGTCACCCGTCGATCCTGCCACCCCGGGACGGGGGTGCCGCACGCCGGGCGGGGCACAGCGACCGTTCCGTCCCACTCCCTTCCGGATGCGCCGGTCGCCCCGGCGCCCGTGCGTCGGTTGCAGTCGGGTGACGGAACGGTGGCATGCGGATGAATTGTCGCGCCCGGGGTGTTGAATGGAGGTACACCGGAGCGACAGCGCCGGGTGGACCAGGAAAGGCAGAGGACCATGGACCACGAGCAGACAGAGGACACCGCGACCACCGCACCGGCGACACCCGGCGACGCGCTGCGCTCCCTCCCGGCGGAAGCCGCCGGTCGCGGCACCCGCTTCGTCTCCGCCCAGGCCATGCAGGCCCGCTTGTTCTCGGTCTACGACGCCGCCACCGCCGCCGAGGACGCTCTCGCCCTGGTGCAGAACCAGCTCACCCTGACGCTGAACCGCAGTTACTACGAAGCGGACGAGATCGAGCAGATGGCTTCCCAACTCGACACGCTGCTCTCCCTCGACACGATGGAGCGTCCGTCGGGCGAACTCGTCTCCGACGAGTAGTCGCCGGCGCCTCGCCGGCGGGACGATCCCGGGCTGGGTGCCGGTCCCACGGCCGGGCATGACCCCGGCCGACGGCCTCAGCCGATCATGTCCTTGACCTTGGCGATGATGTCGAGCTGGGTCTGGTCGCCGGTCGGCACGGGTATGACCTGGAGGTGGCTCACGCCGGCCTCCTTGAATGCGGCGACCCGCTCGGCGACGTAGCTCTCCGGGCCGCAGAGCGACATCGACTCGAGCAGCTCGTCGGGCACCAGTGCCTCGGCTTCGGCCTTCTTGCCGTCGAGGTAGAGGTCCTGGATCGTCTCCGCCTCCTCTTCGTAGCCGTAGCGCTTGACCACGTCGTTGTAGAAGTTGCGACCCTTCGCCCCCATGCCGCCCACGTAGAGTGCCACCATCGGGCGGGCCAGGTTGCGGAGTTCCTTCACGTCGTCGCCCTCGCCGATGGCCACCATGCCGCCGACGGTGATCTGCAGCGGGTCGAGCGAAGGGTCGCGCTTGGCCCGGCCCGCTTCCAGCGACTCCCCCCACACCTCGTGGGCCTTCTCGGGCACGAAGAGCATCGGGATCCAACCGTCGGCGATCTCCGCGGTCATGGCGACGTTCTTGTGGCCGAGGGACGCCACCCAGATCGGGATGCGGGGCCGCACGGGCCGGCCGATGATCTTCAGCGCCTTGCCGAGCCCCGTGCCGGTCCCCTCCGGCAGCGGCATGTCGTAGAACTTGCCGTGGTGCTCGAGCGGTGCCTCGCGGGCCCACACCTTCCGGCAGACGTCGACGATCTCGCGGGTGCGGCCCAGCGGCGCGTCGAAGGGCACCCCGTGCCAGCCCTCGATGACCTGGGGACCCGAGGACCCGAGGCCCAGGTGGAACCGGCCCTCGGACAGGGCGTCGACACCCGCGGCGGTCATGGCGATGAGCGTGGGCGTCCGGGTGAAGATCGGGAGGATGGCAGAGCCGATCTCGACCGTCTCGGTCAGCGCGGCCAGGTAGCCCATCTGGCTGGGGCTGTCGATGCCGTAGGCCTCGGCCACCCAGACCAGGTCGAGGCCGGCCTTCTCCATCTCCGCCACCTGGGCCGCCGCCTTGCGGAAGCCGCCGGCGTAGCTGAGCATCGTGCTGATCTTCATCGTGATCCCCTGTCGGTTCGGGTGCGAATCGTCTGCCAGGACACTAGGGGACACCGGCATCGCACTCCGCCGGACGGACCCACGGGGACACCCCGGGGGCCCGACGCCGCGGTGCACCCGACGAGCTAGGGAAGCGGTGGGGCGAAGCGCACGCTCATCGACTGGCTGGCCGTGGCGAGCAGCCGTCCCGACTCGGACCAGAGGAACGCCGTGCCCTGCCCGTACCCGTCGGCGAGCGCCTGGATCCGGATGTCGCACAACACCCACTCGGTCGGCTCCAGCCGGACCACCCGCAGTGTGTTGTCGAGGCTCCGTGAGAACGTCCGGCGGCCCAGCGGCTGCGCGACGCCGCCGGTCACGTAGTCGCCGAGGATGGCCAACGTCGCCGCCGACGGCTCGAGGTGTCCGGGCACCCTGGCCCACAGGGCGCTGTCCGGATCCCCCCGGACGCCGTTCCCCGAGTTGATCTCCTCGAAGGTCCGCCCCTTGGCCACGCGGACCTCGATCTGGTCGAAGATCGAGGTGTTCATGAAGGAGGGCAGGCGCCGGGGCGGGCACCGGTCGGGCGGTGGCACATCGGGCGGCGCGTCCCAGACGCCTTCGGCGTCGAGGTCGGCCGGGTGCCCGAGGGCGGCGTTGACCGTGAGGATCTCCGTGTCCCCCGTCCGGGCGACGGCCCGCGCCTGGGTCACCCGGTGGCCCTCGGCGGCCAGCGTGACCGTCAGGTCGAGCACCGAATGGGTCGGTGCGAACGACAGGTACTGGGCGGTGGACCACACGGTGGGCCGCCCGGCGGCCGCCTCCAGGGCCACGAGGGCGGCACCCAGCCCGCACCCGCCGAAGAGGAAGTTGCCAGGGGTGGTCAGTTCGGGGACGACCTCGAGCCGCCAGTGGAGCGGGTCCCCCTGTTCCTCCATGCCGAGGAATTGCCGGGCGTCGGTCATCGGGGTCCCCGCGCCGGGGACGTACTCAACTGCGCGGGACCTTCGACCACGGCAGCTCCTTGTCCACCCGCACATCGCCGGGGAGCCCGAGGATGCGCTCGCCGAGGATGTTGCGCTGGATCTCCGACGTGCCGCCTTCGATCGAGTTGGCCCGGGAACGGAGGAAGAACTTGCGCGACGTGCCGGGGGGCCCGACGAGGCCCAGCACGTCCGATCGGCGCATGGAGTAGTCGTAGCCGACCAGGGCGTCGGCACCCTGCAGGTCGATGCAGAGCTCGAAGATGCGCTTGTTCACCTCGGCGAACATGAGCTTGGCGATGGAGCCCTCGGGACCGGGGTTGCCGGCCTTCCGGTTCTGGGAGGCCCGCATGTTGGTGAGCCGGAGCACCTCCATCTCCACCCACAGCTGCATCAGGCGGTCCCGCTCCACCGCGGTGGCCCGGTCGCCCTTCGCCTGGAAGACGCGGACGGCCTCGGCGATCGACCCCGAGCCCCGGGGCGGCGCCCCGCCTCCGCCACCGATGGTGGTGCGCTCGTTGGACAGGGTGGTCATGGCCACCCGCCAGCCCTCGCCCACGTCACCGATCCGGTCGGTGTCGGGCACGCGCACCTCGGTCATGTAGACCTCGTTGAACTCGGCCTCACCGGTCATCTGGCGCAGCGGCCGCACCTCGACCCCGGGGGCGTGCATGTCGAGGGCGAAGTAGGTGAGGCCCTTGTGCTTGGGTGCGTCGGGGTCGGTGCGGACCACCAGCATCCCCCGATCGGCGATGTGGGCCAGCGTGTTCCACACCTTCTGCCCGGTGATGACCCACTCGTCACCGTCGCGGACGGCCCGGGCGGCCAGGCCGGCCAGGTCGGACCCCGACCCGGGCTCGCTGAACAGCTGGCACCAGGCGACCTCACCGGTGTAGGTCCGTCGCAGCAGGCGGGCCCGCAACTCGTCGGACCCGTGGGTCACGACCGTCGGTCCGGCCATGGTCAAGCCGAAGAACTCGCGGGCGCCCATGGGGGTGGCGCCGGCGTCGGACACCCGGCGGTCGACGATGCGCTGGAGGTTGGGCGGCAGGCCCAGGCCGCCGAAGCCCTCGGGGAACGAGACCCAGGCCAGGCCGAGGTCGAACTGGCGGCCGCGGAACTCCTCGACGCTCACCGCCTTCGGGTCGAGCTCCTCCAGGAGCTGGGCGGTCCGTTCCTCGACGAGCGCGGTGTCATCTGCCATGGGGGAGAACATACCGCCCGTCACCCGTCCCGGCCCAGGTGGGCCGGGGACGTCCGGTCAGGGCTGCAGCCGCTCGAGCATCCACCCGTCGCCGTCCGCCTCGTAGCGGACGCGGTCGTGGAGCCGGGCGGCGCCCTGTTGCCAGAACTCGAACGCCCGGGGCGTCAGGCGCCACCCGCCCCACCACGGCGGCCGGGGCACGTTCCCGTCGGCGAACTCGGTGGTCCAGTGGGCCACCCGGGCGTCGAGCGCCTGGCGGTCGGCGACGGGCCGGCTCTGGTGGGAGGCGTGGGCCCCGATCCGGCTCGTGAGGTCCCGGCTGGCGTAGTAGGCGTCCGACTCGGCATCCGTCGTCCGGGCAACCGGTCCCTCGACCCGTACCTGGCGCCCCAGGGGCTCCCAGTAGAACAGGAGGGCCGCCTGGGGGTTGGCGGCCAGGTCGTGGCTCTTGCGCCCGTCATAGTTCGTGTAGAACACGAAGCCCTCCGGGCCCCACGACTTCAGGAGCACCATCCGGGCCGACGGGCGGCCCTCCGGGTCCGCAGTGGCCAGGGCCATCGCCTCGGGCGCGTCGACCGCCTCGGCCGCTCGTCGGTACCAGCGCGCGAACTGGGCCAGCGGGTCGGGGTCCACGGTGCGCTCGTCCGCCGTACCGTCCTCGGGCCGCAGCGCGTGCCCCGGGCCCGTCGGGGGCGGGTCGCCGTCGCTCGGGTCCATGCCCCGACCCTAGCGACGCCTGCGGCCCCGCACGCCCGTCGGCCGCGGTCCGACCGCGGTCGACCCCGGCCGTGTCCCCGTCGGGCGGCCACGGGTAGCGTGCCGGGGATGCCGACCACCCTCGACGTCGCCGCCGAACGGGCCGCCACCCCCGGCTGCGCCACCGTCGTCCACCTGAACAGCGCCGGGGCCGCCCTGCCGACAGCAGCCACGCTGGCGACGGTGGTCGCCCATCTCGAGCTCGAGGCGACGACCGGCGGGTACGAGGCAGCGGCGGCCGTGTCCGACCGGATCGCCGGGGTGGCCGCGTCCGCCGCCGCCCTCCTCGGGGCACGACCCGATGAGGTGGCGCTCACGGGCTCGGACACCGAGGGGTGGACCAAGGCGCTGTGGGGGCTCGCGCTCGGTGACGGGCTCCCGTCCGGCCGGCGCATCCTCGTCGACCGCCAGTCCTACGACAGCCACTACCTGGGGCTGCTGCAGGTCTGCGAGGTGACGGGTGCGTCGATCGACGTGGTGCCGGCGGTGGAGGACGGCACCATCGACCTCGACGCGCTGGCCGCCGAGCTGGCGGTCGGGGATGTGGCTCTGGTGAGCGCCACCCACGTGGGCACCCACCGGGGCCTGGTCAATCCGGTCGCACAGGTCGGTGACCGCTGCCGCGCCGCCGACGTCCCGTTCTTCCTCGATGCGTGCCAGAGCATGGGGCAGCTCCCGGTCGACGTCGGGCGCATCGGCTGCGCCGTGGCCACGGCCACCGGGCGCAAGTGGCTCCGCGGTCCCCGGGGCACGGGCCTCCTCTACGTCCGGTCCGACCTCGTCGGCTCGCTCCGGCCCACCGGGCTCGACGGGACCTCCGCCTGTTGGGAGGACGCCGACCACTACCGGCTGAGCCCCGGGGTGACCCGGTTCACCCCCTTCGAGTCACCGGTCGCCCTCCACCTCGGCCTGGGCACTGCACTCGACCACGCCCTGGCACTGGGGATCGACGCCATCGCCGCGCGGGTGGGCACCGTTGCCGAGCACTTGCGGGACGCGCTTGCCTCCGTCGACGGGGTGGTCGTCCACGACGGGGGCGCCCGGCGCAGCGGCATCGTCACCTTCACCGCCGCGGGCGCCTCGCCCCACGGGGTCAAGGCGGCCGCCTCGGCGGCCGGCATCAACGTGTCGGTCACCGAGGCCGGTGCGGCCCGCTTCGACATGGGCGGGGCACGACCGGAGACCGTGGTGCGGGCTTCGCCCCACTACGTGTCCACCGAGGAGGAGTGTGCGCGCCTCGTCGAGGTGGTGGCCGACCTCGTCCGGCCCTGAGCCCGTCGCGCCGTCGGCGCGGCGGGCTGCCTCACGACTTCGGCGGCCATTCCTTCATCAGGTCGGACTTGACCACGAGCACGAAGCCGAAGGCGACCGTATAGAAGACGATGACGAACGCCGTGACGGCGAGCTTCGAGTAGGTGAGTAGCGCCACCGCCACCAGGAGGATGTAGAGGAAGGCGGCAGCCCGCCCCTGCACGGTCAGCGGGGCGAACCCGAGCCCGCCCTCCTTCCCGCCCCACAGCACCGGGCCCCCGTCGTCCGGGGGGGGTCCGCCCCGGGGCCGTGCGCCGTCGCCCCCATGTCAGGCCCCGGCCCGGCGGGCTGGGTCGGGTGCGGCGGGTGGGCACATGCTGCCCACGGTGACGGGCGCCGACAGGACCGTCGTCCGTCACCCCGCCCCGTCGAGTGCGGCCTCGATGCCGGCGGCCCGGTCCACGGCCTCCCACCGGCGGCGCACCCAGCTCGGCCGGCGGTCGCGGCCCGCGGTGCCGATGACGTCGGTCAGCCATCGGGCCTCGAGGTCGCCAGCCGCCGCGAACGCCTCTGCAGCGGACGGACGCTCCCGCTCCCAACCGGCCTCCACGGCGTCCCGCTCCGCCCGGTACCGGACCATCCGGTCGTCGTAGGCGGCCAGCACGGCACGGTGGAGCAGTTCGTGGCGCCACCAGGTGGTAGCCGGGTCGAACCGGTTGGTCGGGGCGGGGCCGAGATCGACCGGCGCGCCCACCTCGACCGGTTTGAAGAGGGAGGTACAGGGGGCGGCCGTCCCCGTGGCCCAGTGCCGGGCGCCGCCGCGCAGGTCGGCCACCCACGAGGCCGTCGTCTGGCTCGAAGCCAGTTGGCCGCCGGCGTGTACGCATGGCGCGGTCAGCCCGCCATGGACCCGGGACCACTGGGGCGACGGGCCGTCCCCGTGGCACCGGAGGGCGCCCATGAGGTCGGCCGGTCCCGTGGCCGCGGCGGCCAGCGGCTCGGTGACCGCCCGCCGTCGGGCCGCCGCCGTGACCCAGGTCTTGGCCCGGCGCCCGTGGGCACGGGCGAACGCGGGGATCGAGAGACCGTTGGAGATGGCGCGTCCCGGTGCCCGCACCGCCTCGGTGGCCCAGTCCCGACCAGCCGTCTCGACCACGACGGCACCGGCGGCGTCGGCCACCAGGAAGCTGTTGTCGTAGGTGAAACCGGGACGCTCGTGGCTGCACGACCCGCCCTGACCGTGACGCTCGAGCAGGTCGACGAGGACCCCCACGGCCTCGGGCGCCGAGGTCGAGCGCTCGAGGGCCAGGCGCAGCAGGTCCATGCCCAGCAGCGCCGGCTCCCCGGCCCCGGCGCGGGTGAACACCGCCTCGTTTCCGATGACCACGCCGTGCTCGTTGGCGCCCATCTCGGCACCCCACATCCACCACGGCCGGGACAGCAGCACGGCGTTGGTGTGCGCCACCTGGGGGACGGCGATCCACGTGCACGCGACCGACGACCCGGGAGGATGGTCGGCTGCCGGCACCCACTCCAGCACCTGGGCCTCGTTCGGGTCCCGGTCGCTGTTCTTGGCGAACAGCAGCCCGCCCGCGGTGACCGTCACGAGGGTGTCGCACACGTCCGGTCCGCTCCCCCGCTCAGGCCGGCCGGGCCGACGGGCAGCCAGCCACGTGGTCGTCGACCACGCCGACGGCCTGCAGGTAGGCGTAGACGATGGTCGGGCCGACGAACGTGAATCCGCGCCGCTTGAGCTCCTTGCTCAGGCGTTCCGACAGGTCGGTGGTGGCCGGGAGCCCGTCGCCCGGACGGCGTCGGGTCACGACCGGGGTCCCGTCGACCCACGCCCACAGGTAGGCGTCGAACGACCCGAACTCCTCCTGGACAGCCAGGAAGGCACGGGCGTTCCGAACCGTGCCGTGGACCTTGAGCCGGTTGCGGACGATACCCGGGTCGGCCAGTAACGCCTCGAGTTTGGACCGGTCGTAGGCGACGACGCGCTCGGGGTCGAACCCGTCGAGCACGACCCGGTAGTGCTCGCGCTTGGCCAGGATCGTGGACCACGACAGTCCGGCCTGCGCTCCTTCGAGGAGCAGCAGCTCGAACAGGTGGCGGTCGTCGTGGGACGGGATGCCCCACTCGGCGTCGTGGTAGTCCTGCTCCGGTCCGGGGGCCCGGGCCCACGGGCAGCGGTCGCCGGTCGGGGTCCTCGAGGTCACAGGCGCACCCTACCGGTGGCGCCGGTCGCCTGGCCGGTCCGGTGTCAGCTGCCCGACAGGGCGCCCGTCATGGAGGAGATGTCGACCACCTGGTCGGCCGGCGGGGCCGACACGTCGACCGGGGCGCCGAATTCGTAGTACTCGACCGTCACCTCGACGTCGGCCTTCGTCCCGCGGACGGTCACCGACTCCTGGATCGCCTCGCGGCGGATCTGCCCCTGGGCGTCGATCCAGACCTTGATCGGCAACGACGACAGGCCGAACTTCGCCTGAAGCTCCTGGAGGAGCGCCTGGACTGTGGCGCTCCGCTGCCGTCCCGCCTTGCTCAGGTCGATCGTGGCCGAATACTCGGTGGTGGGCACCCCGCGGACCGTCGCGGGACCCACGGTCGTGACCCCGTCGGCGGACACAGCCTGCAGGTACGACAGCCCGTCCGTCGACAGGTTGGCCGAGTCGGACAGCTGCGAGAGGCTCCCCCCGAGCGCGGAGGTGATCGCCGGGGAGTCGAGGTTGACCGACACCCAGCGCTTCCCGCTCGGGAGCGTCGCGCCCAGTCCGGACGGGAACTGCATGTAGAGCGTGGGCTTGATCATCCGCATGCTCAGCGACCCGACCGGCGGGATGGTCATCGAGATCGCGGCATCGCCTGTCGTGAAGTCGACCTGCCCGGTCCCACTGACGGTGACCGGACTGCTCGAGGCGCCGGTGACGGTCTCGTCGAGGGACATGCTCGCCGTCTTGGCCGCCACGGTCGTCTGGAAGGCGGTCAGTACCGGATTGCCGGCCGTGCCGGCGGGCGTGGCCGTCGTCGCCGGCGTGCCCCCGGAGGACGAGGCCGCGCCCCCGCACCCGGTGAGCAGCACCGCCGCCCCCAGCACGCCCAGCGTCCATCGGTTCCGATTCGTCGTCATGTCCGCCTCCCTCGTCCCGGGTCCCGGGCCCTGGCCACTGGTCCCAATCTACCGCCGGGAAACGCGCTTCCGGAAGACCTTCCGGCGCCGGAGCGGGGACTGCGGGTCCCGGGCGCGAGGATGGGCCATGGACTCCGAACTGCTCCAGCTCGACGTCGGCGGCCGGCGGGTCACCGACCTCACGGCCGAACTCACCCGGTTCTGCCGCGGGCGGGGCGACGGACTGGTCCTCGCATTCGCACCCCACGCCACCGCCGGACTGGCGCTCCTCGAGGTCGGGTCCGGTTCGGAGGCCGACCTGGCCGATGCACTGGTTCGCCTGCTCCCCCGGGACGACCGCTACCGCCACCGGCACGGCGCCGTCGGCCATGGCGCCGACCACGTGCTGCCGGCCCTGGTCAGCCCGTCGGTGACGGTCCCGGTGCTGGGCGGCGAACCACAGCTCGGCACCTGGCAGAGCCTGGTCCTCGTCGACACGAACGGGGACAACCCGCGGCGCACCGTCCGGCTCAGCTTCCTCGCCGGTTGAGCCGGCCGGCGCCTCGGGTCAGGCCGGGGTGAACGGGCTGCCGTGCCCCGGCACGACAAGCGCCGGCCGCAGCGCCAGCAGCTCGGCACGCGACTCCTCGAGCTGGGCCTGGTCGACGGCCAACGGGTCGATCTCGGGCCCGGCAGCCGACCACCACAGGTGGGTACAGGCGACGAGCCCGCTGTCCGTCTCGACCAGGGTCGTCACGTCCTCGGCGGAGTGGCCGGGGGTCGCCTTGAGCCGAACGGAGGGCCCGAGTTCGAACCCGTCGGCCTCGCGGTCGGCCCACACGTCGTCCTGGTAGATGGCCCAATGGTCGTGGAACCGTGCCTCGGTGAACAGGGCGGCGTTGAGTGTGTGGTCCGGGTGGTGGTGGCTGAAGACCACGTCCGTCACGTCCCGGGGGTCGACGCCCAGGGCCGCGAGCGGGTCGAGGATGAGGCTGCGGCTGGCCACCATGCCCGGGTCGACGACGATGACGGCGTTCGCGTCGCGCACGAGGACGACGGTGCTCGCCACCCGGTCGTCCGCGTAGCCCTCGGTGAGTACGTCGAGCCGTGCCGTCACGGTGCCTCCTGGGTCGGGGGTGCTGCCCGGTAGGCCCCCGACAGTAGCGACCGGCGCGCGGCACCCGACCGATCCGGCCCGTTGCCGGACCCCCTACCCGACCGGCAGGCCCGCCGCGTCCAGCCGGGCCCTGACGGACTGCAGCCGCGTGCGGCGCTCCTTGAGTGCCAGCCGGTACCCCGGGTTGTCGGTGTCTGCGATTTCGGAGGACAGGTCGCCGAGCGACCCGTCGAGCAGGTCGCGCAGCTCGGTTGCCTCGGCGTCAGTCATTGTCAGTTCCATCGGCGTGCTCTCCTCGTGTGCGACGTGGCCCCGTCGGGGCACGGGTCCATCTTCCGGCCACACCGGCGGTCACCGACAGGGTCGAAGGTCATTTCACCCCCGCGCACAGGCTGGATCTGCTATCGGCTCGATCGATTGACACCCCTGGTGCCGACCCGATAGACGGGTGCGATGATCCTCCAAGGCAAGACCGTATTGGTGACCGGTGTGGGCGGGGGCCTCGGGCGCGAGTGCGCTGCCTCGGCCCTGCGAGACGGTGCGAGCGTGGTGATCGCCGCCCGCACGGCCGACACCCTCGCCACCATCGCCGGCGAGCTCGACCCGACGGGCGAGCGGGTGGCGTCCCAGGTGACCGACATCACCGACGCCGACTCGTGCGCCGCATTGGTGGATCTGGCGAAGGAGCGCTTCGGTGCCGTCGACGCGCTGGTGCAGGTTGCCGCCTTCGAGAACGCCTGGGGCGGCCTCTACGACATGAAGTTCGAGGACTGGCGGGCTGCCTTCGAGACGAACGTGCTCGGCGCCATCAACGTGATCCGGC
>JADGOH010000084.1 GCA_017883025.1 Acidimicrobiales bacterium | reverse complement strand
GGGCCGACAGGCCGGGCTGTGGTGCGGGCGAACCGACGGCGGTCGGGAGTGCATCGGCATGGGAGAGGGGGAGGGTGGCCAGCGCCATGGGGCCAGCCTCGCCGGAGGGTGTGACAGGGGGTCGGGTCCCCTGCGCCCGGAGAGGTGACCCGAGCAGGTAGGATGTCGATGTCCGGCCGCGCCGTTTCACTGCGCCTGGCGGATCTCGAGGCACACTCCGGTGCTTCCCCCGTAGCCCGAAAGTGTCTCCATGTCCTCGTCTGCTCCTTCCTTCGCCGTGCTCGGCGTACCCTCCGACATCGTCGCCGCTCTCGACGCGAACGGGATCACCTCGCCGTTCCCGATCCAGGCCATGACCCTTCCGGACGCGCTCCAGGGCCGTGACGTGTGCGGCAAGGCGCCTACTGGCTCGGGCAAGACCCTCGCCTTCGGTATCGGAGCGGTCGCCCGCCTCCAGGGCAAGGGCTCCCGCCCCAAGCACCCTCGCGTCCTCGTACTCACCCCGACCCGCGAGCTTGCGGCCCAGGTGGCATCCGAGCTGCAGGTCCTGGCCGACCCCCGTGGGCTGAAAGTCGACTGCTTCTACGGCGGTGTCGGCTACGGCCCGCAATTGAAGGCCCTTTCCCGGGGCGTCGACGTGGCCGTGGCCTGCCCCGGCCGGCTGGGCGACCTCCTGGAGCGGGGCAGCATCCGCCTGGACGCCGTCGAGATCGTCGTCATCGACGAAGCCGACCGCATGGCCGACATGGGATTCCTACCCGACGTGCGCCGGATCCTCGACCTCACGCCCGACGGACGCCAGACGCTCCTGTTCTCGGCCACGCTCGACGGCGACATCGACGTCCTGGTCCGCCGGTACCAGCACGACCCGGCCCGCCACGAGATCGAGGTCGACGAGGACGACGCAAGCGCCGCAGTGCACTTGTTCTGGCGTGTGTCCTCGGGCGACCGGGTCGAGCGCACCGCCGAGGTGATCACCACCGCCGGCCCGACGATCGTCTTCTCCCGCACCAAGCACGGTGCCGACCGGATCGCCCGCCAGCTCGAGCAGCGGGGCATCCGTGCCGCCGCCATCCATGGCGACCGCAGCCAGAAGCAGCGCGAGAAGGCGCTCGACTCGTTCGTGCGGGGCGCGGCCGACGCGCTGGTCGCCACCGACGTGGCCGCTCGCGGGATCCACGTCGACGGGGTGAACGCCGTCGTCCACTTCGACCCCTCTGCCGACCCCAAGGACTACGTCCACCGTTCCGGCCGCACGGCCCGTGCCGGCGCCACCGGTGTCGTGGTCAGCTTCGTGACCCCTGACAAGACCGGTGCGGTCAAGAAGCTCCAGCGCGAGCTGGGCGTCCCGATCGGCACCACCGAGGCCGACCTCACGGCTATCGAGAAGGTCCTCGGCCCGCCTCCGCCCCGTCGGGTGGTCAAGGAGCGCGAGCCCGACCGCGACCGGGAGCCGTCGCGCAACGCCAACCGGGGCGGCGTGCGCGCCTCGCGTCCGTTCAAGACCCGCAAGCCGGGCGGCCATCGCTCCGGACCGAGGAACGACGGCGGTCCCCGCGAGGGCGGTCCCCGCGAAGGGTCCGGCAAGCCGTCGAGCTTCGCCAAGCCCGGCAAGCCGGCTCGTCCCGGCAAGCCCGGCAAGCCCGGCAAGCCGTCGGGATTCGCCAAGCCCGGAAAACCCGCCCATCCGGGCAAGCCGGGCAAGCCCGCGCCACGGGGCTCCGGTGCCGGCACCTCGGGCGGCGCCCGGCGGGGCGGTGCCGCTGGGTCCCGACCCACCAACCAGAGCGCCGGGCGGTCGCAGCGGGGTCGCTGATCCTCCCGGTCGGACTGGCGGCGGCCGGCCGTCGGGAGGATCTACAGTCACCGCATGGCTTCCGACACGAAACCGTCCGTCTCCGTCCCCGACGGTCCGCCCCCGGGTGAGCTCGTCATCGAGGACCTCGAGGTGGGATCGGGGGCGGAGGCGGTAGCCGGCGCGCCGGTCACCGTCCACTACGTGGGCGTCTCCTGGTCGACCGGCGACGAGTTCGACTCCTCGTGGAACCGGGCCGAGCTGTTCAGCTTCCCGCTGGGAGCCGGGCACGTGATCCAGGGCTGGGACCAGGGGGTCGCCGGCATGAAGATCGGCGGACGCCGGCGCATCACGATCCCGCCCGAGCTCGGTTACGGCAGCCGCGGCGCCGGCGGGGTCATCGCCCCGAACGAGACCCTGGTGTTCGTGGTCGACCTCTTCGACGTCGGCTGACGTCGGCGGCCGGTCGCAGCCGACCGGAAATGCTCAGCGGAACAGGTCGCCACCAGGGTCGCGTACGACCTCCGCGGCCACCGAGCCGCGGCGCAGCCACGATGGATCCACACCGCGCACCACGGCGGCCGGCACCGACCGGTCCTTTCCCATGACCAGCTCGGCCGCGCCGGCCACCTCGTCGACGACGCAGACCTCGGTGGCCTCGAGCACCCGGCCGGTGGCGTCGGGGGTGCCCCGCAGGTCGACCACACCGGCGATCCCGGCGATACCGATGGCGACGTCGGTGACGCCGTTGCGCCACGTGCGCCCGAAGGTGTCCGAGATCACGACGGCCAGGTCGACGCCGAGCCGGCGGCCCAACCCCTCGCGGATCCGTCGGGCCGACTTGTCCGGGTCGACGGGCAGCAGCGCGGCGGTGCCGGCCTCGACGTTGGACAGGTCGACGCCGGCGTTGGCGCAGACGAACCCGTGGCGGGTCTGGGTGATGAGCAGGTCCCCGCGACGGCGCAGCACCCGGGTCGACTCCGACTCCACCAGCGCCCGTTTGGCGTCGGGGTCGTCGGGGTCGATGGGCACGATCCGGCCTTCCGCCTTGGACACGACCTTCTGGGTGACGACGAGCACGTCCCCGTCGGCGACCCACGGCACGGGACGGCCGTCGGTCCCCGGAGTGCTCAGGGCGTCGGCGAGCAGGGCGGCCAGGTCGTCGTCGGGCCGGACCTCGCCCACGCCGGTGACGGGCACGACGGTCAGCGCACCGGGCGGGAGCGGCCCGGGGGCACCCCGCCCGCTGTCAGCCGCGTGCATCGAGGACGACCCGGGCCAGGGCGGCGGCGCGGGCCACGTCGGACATGATCGTCGGGGCCACCACGCAGCGGACTCCCTCCGCCTCGACGGCGGGAGCCAGTGCGGCGTCGGCTTCGTCCACGACGAGGGTCGACACCCAGGGTGCGTACCAGCGGGCGACTCCGACCACGGAGGACTCGAAGCCCATCTCGACAAGCAGGCGGTCCGCCGGGCCCTTGAGCGCTGCGCCGGCCACGATGGGGGAGACGGCTACGGTGTCGGCGCGCCGGGCGGCCAGGGCGTCGGCCACCCCGGGGACGGCGAGCACCGGGCCGATGGAGACGACGGGATTCGACGGGCACACGACGACCGTCTCGGCGGAGGCGACAGCCGCGAGCACCCCTGGAGCCGGACAGGCGTCCTCGGCCCCGGCGAAGCGGACCGTTGTGACGGGCACGGCGTGGCGGAGCTTCACGAAGTATTCCTGAAAGCCGACCTCGTGGCCGTCGTCGAGCTCGAGACGCGTCCGTAGCGGGTCGTCAGTCACCGGGAGCAGTCGGATGCCGACGCCGAACCGGCCGGCCAGTTCGTCCGTGACGGCTCCGAGCGTGGCGCCCTCGGCCAGGCGCTGCGTCCGGTAGAGGTGGGTGGCCAGGTCGCGGTCACCGAGGTTGAACCAGGTCACGCCTCCGAGGCGGCTGAGCGACTCCATGACCCGCCAGGTCTCGCCGGCCAGACCCCAGCCCGTCTCGGGGTTGATGGCATCTGCCAGCGTGTACAGCACCGTGTCGAGGTCGGGGGAGATGTGGAGCCCATGGAGGTCGGTGTCGTCGCCCACGTTCACCACCGCGGTGATGTCGCCGGGTGCCACGACCTCGACCATGCCGCGCAGCAGCCGGGCGGCGCCGACCCCTCCGGCCAGGGCGGTGATCACTCGGGGGCGGGCGCGGCGGAAGCGGGCGCAGCATGTGTCATCGGCGCAGGCTACCCGGCCCTGTGCGGGACGACGCCCGGATTCGCACCCGTCACGGGGCCTGGCGCCGGATGTGCAAGGCTCATCAGGTGCCGCCGGAGCGACCAGCGACCGCCGCGCCCGACCGTCTGTCCATCGGGTTCGACGCCACACCGCTGCTCGGACGGCCCACCGGTGTCGGCGTGTTCTGCGCCGGGGCCCTCACCGGGCTCAGTCGGCGCCACGACGTCATCGTGTCCGCATTCGCCGTCAGCTGGCGCCGCCGCAGGGGGATCGCCTCCCGCGTGCCGGCCGGCGTGTCCACCGCGCAGCGTCCCATGCCGGCCCGCCCCCTGCACGCGGCCTGGGCCCACCTCGCCGTGCCGCCGCTGGAGTGGTTCGTCGGCGACGTCGACGTCGTGCACGGGTCCAACTTCGTCGTGCCGCCGACCCGGCGGGCTGCACGGGTGGTGACGGTGCACGACCTCACCGTCTCGCTCTATCCCGAGCTGTGCGACGCCCCGACCTTGGCCTATCCGGGTCTGATCCGCCGGGCCGTGGCCGACGGAGCCTGGGTGCACACGCCCTCCGAGTACGTGGCCGCCGAGGTCGTCGCCGAGCTGGGGGTCGACCCGGCCCGGGTGCGGGCGGTGCACCACGGGCTCCCCGAGCTTCCCGCGCCGGGGAACGGGGCAGGTACGGGGACGGGGATCGTGCTGCCCGACGGCTGCCGGCGCTACGTGTTGGCGATCGGGACGATCGAGCCCCGGAAGGACTACCCGCTGCTCGTCCGGTCCTTCGGCGCCGTGGCCGCCGCGCACCCCGACACGGCCCTGGTCGTGGTGGGGGGTGACGGATGGGGGGCGGACCGGTTCGCCGAGGCGGTGTCCGGATCACCGGCGCGGGACCGGATCGTGCGCGCCGGCTACCTCGACGACGCCGCTCTGGCGGCGACGCTGCGGGGAGCGGCCGTACTGGCGTACCCGTCGAAGTACGAGGGGTTCGGGTTCCCGCCGCTGCAGGCCATGGCCGCCGGGGTGCCGGTGGTGGCGACCGGGGGCGGCGCCGTGCCCGAGGTAGTGGGCGACGGTGCCTGGTTGGTCGACCCGGGCGACGAGGACGCGCTGGCTGGCGCGCTCGTCCGGGTACTGGACGGCGGCACCGACGTCGACGACCTGATCGTCCGCGGGCGGTCCCGAAGCGCGGCGTTCACCTGGGACCGGTGCGCCGCGGGCCTCGCCGGCCTCTACCGGGACGCCGCCGTGGATGCCCGCCGACGTCGGGCGGACGCCCGATGAGCCGGCTCCGCGTCCTGATGTTGGCCGAGCAGCTCCGCCGGTCAGCGGCCGGGGGCATCGGCACGTACGTGCTCGGCCTGCTCCAGGGTCTCGACGAACTGGCGGCCGCCGACCCGGGCAGCGCACCGGAACTGGTCCTGACGGCAAGCCGTTCCACCGGAACGCCCGACCCGCTCGCCGCGCTCGGGCACGAGTTGCGGACGTCCTCCCTGCCCGGGCCGCTCCTCACCCGGGCCTGGGACCACGGGCTGATCCGGGCGCCGTCCGACGTCGACCTGGTCCATGCCGTCTCGCTCGCCACGCTCGAGCCGGGGGCGCCGCCCCTCGTCGTCACGGTGCATGACCTGCTGTGGCGGCGGATCCCCGATGCCTATCCCGCCCGCGGCCGGCGCTGGCACGAAGGGGCGCTGACCCGGGCGCTGCAGCGGGCCGACCGGTTCATCGTGCCCGCCGACGTCGTGGCCGACGATCTGGTGGCCGCGGGCGCCGAGCGCGAGCGGATCACCGTGATCCCGATGGGCTCGGACCACCTGCCACCGCCGGACGCGGCGGCCGCCACCGCACACCTGGCCCAGCTCGGGGTGCACGGCACGTTCCTACTGTGCGTGGGGACCCTGGAGCCGCGGAAGAACCTGCAGCGGCTGGTGGAGGCGTACGGGACCATCCGGGACGCACTCCCGGAACCGTGGCCCCTGGTCATGGTCGGGCCCTCGGGCTGGGGCGAGCAAGTGGCGCCGACCACGGGCGTGGTGCACGCCGGGTCGGTGTCGGCCGAGGAGCTGTCGGGCCTGTACGCGTCGGCCCGGCTGCTGGCCTACGTACCGCTGATCGAGGGCTTCGGCCTGCCGCCCGTGGAGGCAATGTCAGTGGGCACGCCGGTCGTGGCCAGCCCGCTGCCCAGCACCGGGGGGGCCGCCTACGAGGTCGACCCCAACGACACGTCGTCGATCGCAGTCGGGCTGCTGCGGGTGGCGACCGACGCGACGACCCGTGAGGAGCTCATCCACCGGGGTGCGGCCCGGTCGACGGAGCTGACGTGGTCGTCGATCGCCCGACGCCATCGGGACGTGTGGGATCAGGCGGCCGGGGAGCGGACGGTGCGACGTGGACGGTGATCCGCCGGTCGGCGGAGCGCCGCACGCCGGGGGGATGCTGCGGGTCGCGCTCGACGTGAGCGCGGTCCCCGACCGTCCGGTCGGGGCTGGTCACTACATCCTGCAGCTCGCCCGGGGCCTGGCGGCCCGGTCGGACGTCGACCTGGTCCTGTGCAGTCGGGTCGGCGACCGTGGCCGGTGGGCTCCGCTGGTGGCCGATGAGAACCTGCTCGCTGCGGCGCCGGATGGACGACCGTTGCGCTTGGCCTGGGAGCAGCTCCGCCTCGGGCCGCTGGTGGCGGCGTCGGGTGCGGCCGTCCATCACGGGCCCCACTACACGATGCCCCGAAGGTGCCCGGTCCCCTCGGTGGTGACCGTCCACGACCTGAGCTTCTTCGACGAGCCCCGCTGGCACGAGCGCTCGAAGGTGCTGCTGTTCCGCCGGGCGATCACCCGGGCCGCCCGCGAGGCGGCGGTCGTCGTGTGCCCGAGCCAGGTGACGGCGGACGCGTTGCACCGGTGGTGCCGGGTCGACGCCGAGGTGGTCGTGGCCCCGCACGGGGTGGATACCGGCCGGTTCCGTCCCGACGAGCCTGCGCCCGGAGCGGACGCCGCCCGCCTGGTGGCCCTGAACACCCGGCTGATCGGGGGGCGCCCCCTGCTGGTGTTCGTCGGGACCCTCGAGCCACGCAAGGACGTGCCCACACTGGTCCGGGCGTTTTCGTCGGTGGCCGCACTGCACCCCGAGGTACTGCTGGTGCTGGCCGGCGGCGCCGGCTGGGGTGCCGACGACGTGGACGCCGCCGTGACGGCGACCGGACTGGGCCACCGCATCGTCCGGACCGGGTACGTGTCGGACGACGACATTCCGGCGCTGCTGCGGTCGGCGACGGCGGTGGTGTACCCCTCGCTCTACGAGGGGTTCGGCCTGCCGGCGCTCGAGGCGCTCGCCTGCGGTGCACCGCTGGTGACGACCCGGGGCACCGCGATGGAGGAGGTCGCCGGGGCGAGTGCGGTCCTGGTCACCCCTGGCGACGTCGACGAGCTGGCTGGGGCACTCGACGCCGCACTGCGGGGCACCGGGGGCGACCGGGTGACATCCGAGCGGCGGGCGCTCGGGTTCGGGATCGTCGACCGGCACACGTGGGAGCGGAGCACCGACCTCCATGTGGAGGCCTACCGCCTGGCGTACTCGGGGGGCCTGCCGAGCCAGTAGGGTGACCCGTCGTGCGCTCTCTGATCACCGGTGGCCGCGGCTTCGTCGGCACGTGGCTGGCCGAGCATCTCCGCGGCAACGGGGACGAGGTCGTCCAGATCGACCAGGAGGTCGAGATCACCGACCCCGCTGCGCTCCTGGCCGCGGTGACCGACGCCGCCCCCGATGCCATCTACCACCTGGCGGCCATGACCCATGTGGGGCAGTCGTGGGACGAGCCCCTGCGGGTGCTGGAGGTCAACGTGCTCGGGACCGCCGCGCTGCTCGGTGCCGCCCGCGAATGCGGAACGGACCCCCGTGTGCTGGTCACCAGTTCGGCCGAGGTGTACGGGGTCGTGACCGACCCGACGCTGCTGCCCCTCACCGAGTCGTCCCCCACCGCGCCCCTGACCCCGTACGCCGCCTCGAAGCTGGCGGCCGAGGCGCTGTGCACGCAGGCGTGGCTGGCCCACGGCCAGCACGTGGTCGTGGTGCGGCCCTTCAATCACATCGGCCCGGGCCAGTCCCCCAACTTCGCGGTGTCGGCGTTGTCGAAGCGGATCGTCGACGCAGAGCGGTCGGGCGCCACCGAGATCCCCGTCGGGAACCTCTCCGCACGACGGGACTTCACCGATGTGCGCGACGTCGTCCGGTCCTATCGGATGCTGTTGGACTCGGGAGCGCCGGGCACCGTCTACAACGTGTGCTCGGGGGTGGACGTCCCGATCCAGGAGATCGCCGACCGCCTCCTGGCCGCTGCGGGTAGTGCGGTCCGTCTGGTTCCCGACCCGACACTGATGCGTCCGGTCGAAGTGCCGGTGCTGCGGGGCGACCCGACCCGGCTGCAGGAGGCCACCGGCTGGGCACGAGAGCTCACCTTGGACCAGACCCTGGCCGACGTACTGGCGCACTGGCGCGGCACGCCGGCATGAGCCACCCCGCTCGGCCGCCCCGCCCATCGGACGCGCCGGTGGAGCGCCCGGCGCCCTAGCGCTCCAGGACTGGGGTGTGGGACGACAGGAGCACGGACGCGGAGAACGGCCCGCTCGGGGCGGGCCGTTCTCATCGGGACCGAGGGGGTCGGTCCGTGTCGTCCGGGGCCCGGAGGGCCACCGGAGGTGCGCCGGGGGGAGGGGGGGAGTCCGCCCCGGCGACAGGGTGCGTCGCTCAGGCGACGGTGGTCGGACGCAGGTTGCGCAGCTGGGTTCGGGCATCCTTCGCCTGGACGTGGGCCTTCTTGGTGAGGTCCCGGGCCTGGGTGGGCAGCCGGTCCTCGAAGGGGGCGAAGACGGCCTCGACCCGCTCGATGATCTCCTCGACGCGGTCCATGAGGTCCTCGACCCGGACGTCCACGGTGTGGGCGGCGTCCGTGAGGTCGCCGCGGACCGACGAGACCCGCTCAGCGATGACGGACGGCTCCTGCAGCTTGGCCATGAGGTCGCGACGCTGGACCTGGGCCTGCTGGAAGCCGAGGACGCCGGCGCCGATGACGACGTAGGTCGCGTCCTTGGCGACGTTGGCGATGTCCTTGGCGGCCTTGCTGATGTCGGTGTTGATGTCGGGCATGGCGTGCTCCTTGGTTCGGGGTGGGGGACTTCGGACTCGTGGTGTGCGCACCGTGCCGGGACGCTGCGTCCAGGCCTCGCTTCGGTGCTCGGATACAACTGTATACCTAATGATAAACATTTGCAAGCAACCCGCGAGCACGGCACTGGTCGGGCGGGAACCGGCGGATCAGGCGTCGGTCCCGTGCTCCGGGCGACGGACCGGGAGCGGCGCGGGCGCCCGGACCGGTGCGCACGGACTCGCAGGACCCCGTCACGAACCTGCCGGTATGGCCCCGTGGCACCCCTCGGGCCCGATAGCCTCTGACCCTTGATGGAAACACTGGCACCGCCGGTCGTCGCCGTCGTCGTCGCCCACGATCCCGGTCCGTGGTTCGAGGAGACGCTGGCCTCGATCGCCTCACAGGACTACGGGGAGTTGTCCGTCCTGGTCCTGGACACCGGTGCCGGGGAGGGCCTCGCCGCGCGTGTGGCCGCCGCCCTGCCTTCCGCCTACGTGCGCAGGATGGACGGGAACCGTGGGTTCGGAGCGACCGTCAACGAGGTGCGTTCGATGGTCGACGGCGCCGCCTTCTACCTGGTCTGCCACGACGACATCGCCCTGGACCCGGACGCCGTCCACCTGATGGTCGAAGAGGCCTTCCGGTCCAATGCCGGTGTCGTGTCACCCAAGGTCGTGAGTTGGGACGACCCCCAAACGCTCGTCCATGTGGGGATGAGCGTCGACAAGGGCGGTTCCGTCGTCGAACGGATCCAAACCCACGAGATCGACCACGGCCAGCACGACGCCGTCCGCGACGTGTTCATGGCGCCCGGGGGCTGCACGCTGATCCGGGCCGACCTCTTCGACGAGCTCGACGGGTTCGACCCGGCGATCGTGGCCATGGGCGAAGACCTCGACCTGTGCTGGCGGGCCCAGGTGGTCGGCGCCCGCATCCTGGTGGCCCCGGAGGCCCGGGTCCGCCACCGTGAGGAGCTGGCTTCCGGTGCCGAGGCCCTGGATCCGAGGTTGCTCACCCTGGTAGCCGCGGGCACGTCGGCACCACCCGACGGACCGGATGCCGCCTCCGGCGGCGACGACGCCGGACCGACCGGGCAGGCGGTCACCGCCGCCCCACCGGAAGTCGCCGACTCCGCCGAGGAGCCCGACGCGCCCCGGCACCCAGTGACCCTGCAGGAGCTCCAGCGTCGCCACGAGCTGTTGGCTGTGCTGAAGTGCTATTCGCGGGGCCACCTGCTGCGGGTGCTGCCCCAGGTGCTCCTGCTGGCTGTCGGCGAGGTCATCGTGGCCGAGCTCGCCGGCAACCGGGCCAGGGCCCGGGCCGTCGTCCGGGCCTGGCGATGGAATCTGGGGAGGCTCGGGGTGCTGCGGGCCCAACGGGCCGGGCTCCAGGCCAACCGGCGGGTGGGGGACAAGGAGATCCGCCTCCTGCAGGTGCGGGGAAGCGCCCGACTCTCGGCCTACCTCCGCAGGGTCTTCCAATTCGGCTTCCACGGGGCCCATGCCGACGAGTTGGCCGCTGCCGAGGCCGTGGTACCCGTGGTCCGGGCCGACGACGTGGCCGAGCTGGAGGCGGGGGTAGGGGACACCGAGGCGGGGCGGGTCGGGGGCCGGGTACGCCTGGCGGTGTGGCTGTCCGCGACGCTGGTGGTCGTCATCGGGTCACGCGGGGTGCTTACCGGCCGCCTTCCCGCGCTCGGACAGTTCACCCCCTTTCCCGACTGGTCGTCCACCGTGTCCCAGTTCTTCACCGGGTGGCACCCGTCGGGAGTCGGGACCACGGCGCCCGCCGCGCCCGCCCTCGGCATCGCCGGGATGATGGGCACCCTTCTGCTCGGGGCCATGGGACTCACCCAGAAGGTGCTGGTCTTCGGGGCACTGCCGCTCGGGGCCTGGGGGGCGGTGCGCCTGCTCCGCCCGTTCGGTTCGCAGCGGGCGTCGCTGGTGGCCGGGCTGGCCTACCTGGCGATGCCACTCCCGTACAACGCGATCGCCCTCGGGCGGTGGGGCGCCCTGGTCGTCTACGCCGGCGTTCCCTGGGTGCTCGCCACGCTCATGCGCTCGACCGGACTGGATCCCTTCGTCCGCCGGGTCGAGGCGCCGGTCGACCCCGGTGGAGCGGTGGACGGTCCGGCCCCGGCAACCGGGGCGTGGGCGTCGCGGCACGGACTGCTCGGCGGTGCCCTCGCACTCGGGGTGCTCGAGGCCGTCCTCATCTCGTTCGTCCCGGCTGCGGCGCTGGTCGTCCTGCTGGTCGCCTTCGCCGTGGTCCTGTCGTCGCTCCTGTTCCACGACGGGGCCTCGACCAGCCGGGCGGTCCGGCTGGCCCTCGGGTCGACGGCAGTGGCGGTCCTCGTGTGCCTGCCCTGGGCGATCGGGGTGCTGTCGTCGGGCACCGGGGTCCTCGAGGTGTTCGGGGTGCCGATACCCACCGCCGGCGCGGCGTCGTGGAGTGCACTCCTGCGGTTCGCCGTCGGGCCGATCGGCGGGGCTCCGCTGACCTGGGGCTTCCTCGTGGGTGCGCTGGCACCCCTGGTCCTCGCCCGGGGGGTGCGATTCCGTTGGGCGGCCCGATTCTGGTCCATCGCCCTGGTGTTCTGGCTCGCCGCCTGGGTGACCGGGCGCGGGTGGACCGGGCCGCTGGCGGTCGACCCGCTGGTGCTGCTCGGCCCCGCGGCGGCGGCGACCGCCGCATCGATCGGGCTCGGGGTGGCCGCCTTCGAGCGCGACCTGCGCAAGGCCGAGTTCGGCTGGCGCCAGGTCGCCACCGCCTTCGGCGTCCTGGCCGTGGCGCTGGCGTCGCTGCCGACGGTGGTGTCGGCACTGCCGGGACGGTGGGACCTTCCGGTCAACGACTTCTCGCAGTCGGTGGCCTGGATGCACGCCAAGACCGCCGACGGGGCCTTCCGGGTGCTGTGGCTCGGGGACCCCCGCAGCCTCGACCAGGGGAGCTGGGCCGCCGGTGACGGGCTCGCCTACGCCACGTCGGAGAACGGCCCGGCGGATGCCCGGTGGCTGTGGAACGGCACGTCCCCGGGGCCGGCTGCGGCGTTGGGCACGGCCGTGGACCTGGCCCGGTCCGACCGGACCGACCGCCTCGGCAGCCTGCTGGCACCGTCCGGCGTCCGCTACGTGGCTGTCCTGACGTCGGTGGCGCCGGTGATCGCCGGTGAGCAGAGCCCGACGTCCTACCCCGTGCCGAGCGACCTCCTGCCGGCGCTGGGGCACCAGCTCGATCTCCAGCCCGTGCTGTCCGGAACCGGCATCACCGTCTATGCCAATGCCGACTGGGTGCCCCAGCGGGCCGAGGTCGCCGGCGCGCCCGGTGCGGCGGCCACGGTCAGCGCACCCCTCGGGGCGGGGCCCGGCACGGTCGTGCTGCCCGGTGCGTCGCCCGTGCTCCGCGGTCCGTCCGCCGCCAGGTCCTTCCAGGGACCGCTGTCCCGGGGCACCGTGTTCGCCTCGGTCGCCCCGTCGGGCAGTTGGCGCCTGACAACGGCCTCGGGGGCGACGGCCCCGCGGGCGCCCGCCTTCGGCTGGGCCGCCCGGTACGCCGTCGCGGCCCGGACAACCGGGACCCTGCGGTTCGACGGCGGCGTGCTGCCACTGTTGATCGGCTGCTACTCGGTGCTGGTGTGGGTGCTCGTCCTGGCCGCCCTGGTCGACCGCCGGCGGATCCGACGCGAGTGGGAGCGGGTGGGACGGCCGCGGAGCTGGTCGACCGGCCGTTCCCGTGACAGCGACCCGCTCGAGGACGCCTGGTCGCTCGAGGACGGGGAGCTGTGATGGCCGGACGTGGTCCGACCGACGGCCTCGATCCGGACGAGTCGGAGGGTGAGGACGGCGAGGCGGTGACGGCGCACGGTCTCGACGCAGCCGATGGACCGGTGCGCCTCGAGCCGACAAACGCCCTGTCCCGGGTGGCGCGCCGCCGCCAGGCACTGCGCCCGGTACCGGGGCGGACGGCCGCCGTCATGACTGTGGCCGCGGTGCTCCTGGGCGTAGGCGCCGTGTCGGCGTGGGCCCCGCCGCCCGCCGCCCCGTCGGCACCGTCATCGGGTGACGGGGCATCGGTGGCGCCGGTCCACGCCCATGCCTCGTCGTTCTTCTGCACGACCGGCGCCGGAGCCGATGCCGGGTCCGGTGCGACCAGCACGATCGTGCTGACCAACACCACCGCGGCGCCGGCCGTGGGGGTCGAGACCGCCGTGGCTGCGGCCGGGGGAACCCCTGTGCGAACGGGCGTGGTCCTGCCCGCCCACGGGACCGGCGTGGTCAACCCTGCGGCCGGCCTGCCGGCCGGCGGCTCGGCGGCGACGTTCGCCTTTGCCGCCGGCGGGGTGACCGGAACGGCGGTCGTGTCCGGGGCCCAGGGGTGGAGCACGGCGCCGTGTGTCACCCAGGTGTCGTCGCAGTGGGACTTCGCCGGCGGCTCGACCGCCAACGGACTGCTCGACCTGTCGCTCTACAACCCCACGGCGGCCCCGGCCGTGGTGGACGTCACGTTCCTCACGGCCGGCGGGACGGTGCTCGATCCGCAGTCGTACCAGGGGGTGTCGGTGGGTGCCGGCCAGGTCGAGATCGAGACGCTGGGTGCCTATGTCCAGAGCCAGTCGGTCGTGGCGACGTTGGTGCAGGCGACGTCGGGAGCGGTGGTGGCGAGCGAGCTCGACCGGATGGCCGTGCCCGCCGGGTCGGGCCTCGCACTGGTGACCGGGACGACTGGCCCGTCGACGACGTGGCGGTTCGCGCAGACCACGGCGGTTCCGGGTGGAACGGTCACCCTGGCCCTCGCCAATCCAGGCGGCACGCCGGTGATCGCGGAGGTCACCGCCTCCCTCCCCGGCGCCACCGTGCTGCCCCATCGGGTATCCGTACCGGCGCGGACGGTCGTGCCGTACGCCGTGTCCTCGATCGCCGGCTGGCCCCTCGGGTCGCCCTACGCGCTCACGGTGACTGCGTCCGGACCGGTGATCGTCGGCCGGACGGTGGTCGCCCCGCCGGGGGGTGCGGGACCCCACGCCGGCATCGCCCACGGGACGACGGGGACGGCGTCGTCGTGGCTCGTCGTGGGACCAGGGGAGCAGGGGCTGCCGTCGACGGCGGGCGGGACGATCGCGAGTGTGGCCGTGGCCAATCCGGGGTCGTCCTCCGTCAGCGTGGCGATCCGGCAGCTCCAGGGCGGTGCCCTGGTGGCCACGGCCCGGGTGTCGGCGGGCGGCGTGGCCGTGTTCGGGCCGAAGCAGGTGGGCGGCCTGCAGCCGCTGCTGGTCACGGCGTCGGGACCCGTCGGGGTGGAAATGGACGCCGGGCCGGCGGCGGCTCCGGGTGTGGTCTCGTCGACGGGGTTCGCCCTGGGAGCCTGATCCGACCGGGGGCGGGCCAAGTGCGGGCTCGGCCTGATCGATCCCCGAGGTACCCGGTGGGCGAGCCACGACCAGTGGCCCCGGCCGGCGGTACTCCGCAGGGACGGCCCGGGCCGGCGGGTTGACTCAGGCGGTGCCGCTCATCGGACCCGACCATGCGATCGACGAGCGGTGGCCGCGCCACATCGACAGCGGCTCAGTGGCTGCGCCTCAGTGGGAGGCGGGCGGCGGGGGTGGCGGGGGCCACGGCGACTGCGTGGACGGCCATGGGGCGGTAGGGGGCGGCCAGTGACCCCCTTGAGGTTGGGTGCCGTTGCCGGGCTGCGCAGCACCGGACGGGGGCGTCTCGCCCTGGGGGGCGGGTCCGGCGGCGTTCGACACGGTACCGGCCGGCTCGGCGGCGGGTGTCGGCTCGGACCCTTCGATCGGCCCGGTCGACGCAGAAGGCACCGCTGCGGGCTGGACGGGGCCTGTGGAGTCCGGCCCGTCGGCGGGCGGACCGTCGGCATTGGCGGCGCCCGTCGGCCCGTGCTGGCTGGCCACGAAGATCGGCGGTACGGACTTCACACCGGCGGCGTGCACGGGGCGGCCGTAGGCGGTGTCGACCAGGCGCCCGACGGTCTCGCCGTCAATCGTCTCCTCGTCGAGCAGGGCGCGGGCCACGGCATCGAGCCCGCCGCGGTGGCGGGCCAGCACGTCGAGGGCCCGCTGCTCGGAGGCACGCAGGATCAGTTCCACCTCGTCATCGATGACCTGGCTCGTGTGCTCCGAATAGTCGCGGGTGTGCATGAGGTCCTCGCCCAGGAAGACCTGGCCCTGCGAGCCCCAGGCCATCGGGCCGATCTTGTCGCTCATTCCCCACTCGCGGACCATCCTGCGGGCCAACTCGGTGTTGCCGACCAGGTCGTTGCTTGCGCCCGTGGACAGGTCGCCGTAGACGAGGAGCTCGGCCGCACGCCCGCCCATGCGCACGGCGAGCGAGTCCTCGATGTGCTGGCGCGGGTGGATGTGGCGTTCCTCCATCGGGAGCTGCATCGTGACGCCGAGCGCCATTCCTGTCGGGAGGATCGTGACCTTGTGGACCGGATCGGCGTCGGGCAGGACGTAGGCGAGCACGGCGTGGCCGCCCTCGTGGAAGGCGACCCGCTCCTTCTCGGCGTTGGACAGGACGAGGCTCTCACGCCGCTGGCCCATGAGGACCCGGTCGCGCGATGCCTCGAAGTCCTCGTTCTGGATGACGGCCGAACCGCGGCGCACTGCGTGCAGGGCCGCCTCGTTGACCAGGTTTGCCAGGTCGGCGCCGCTCATCCCGGGCGTGCCACGGGCGACCTTGCCGAGGTCGACGGTCGGGTCGACCCGCTTGTCCTTGCAGTGGACCTGGAGGATCGGCAGGCGCTCGTCGAGGTCGGGCAGGGGTACCACGATCTGCCGGTCGAAGCGGCCTGGGCGCAGGATGGCGGCGTCGAGGATGTCCGGGCGGTTGGTGGCGGCCATCACCACGACCCCCTCCGTGGGGTCGAAGCCGTCCATCTCCGAGAGCATCTGGTTGAGCGTCTGCTCGCGCTCGTCGTGCCCGCCACCGAGGCCGGCGCCCCGCTTGCGGCCGATCGAGTCGATCTCGTCGATGAAGACGATGGCCGGGGCCTGCTTGCGGGCGGTGGCGAACAGGTCGCGGACCCGGCTGGCCCCGACTCCGACGAACATCTCCATGAAGTCCGACCCGCTGACCGACATGAACGGCACGCCGGCCTCGCCCGCGACGGCCCTGGCCAGCAGGGTCTTGCCGGTCCCCGGGGGGCCCACGAGCAGGATGCCCTTCGGGATCCGGGCGCCGATCTCCTTGAAGCGGGCGGGCGTCTTCAGGAAGTCGACGACCTCGCTGATCTCGAGCTTGACGCCGTCGTAGCCGGCCACGTCGTCGAAGGTCGTCGACGGGCGCTCGGTCGAGTAGAGCTTGGCCTTGGACCGTCCGATCGACATGATGCTGCCCATCTGGCCCTGGGCCCGACGGCTGAACCAGAGGAAGACGGCGCCGAGCAGCGCGATCGGAATGACGATGGTGTAGAGGAGCGACAGCAGTGGGTTCGGCGTCGTGGTGACGTACTTGGCATTGGGGCCGAGCGTCTTCAGGACGGTCTGCTGGGAGTCGGTGACCGGGTTGGGCCCGTTGACGGTGTAGCTCGATCCGTCGGCCAGCGTGCCGGTGATGGTGCCGCTGCTCTGGTCGACCGTGGCCGTCTTCACCTGCTTGCCGTCCACCTGGTTCACCCAGGAGTTGTAGGTGAGCTGCGTCGTGTTCGACTTCTTGATGACGCTGGAACCGAAGACCACGGCCAGGATCACGGCCAGCATGACCACGGCCAGGATGATCCGGTTCTTGTTCTGCCCGGGCGAGTCCTGGCCGGTCCCGCTCGGGGAGGCCGGTCCGCCGGGGATGTCAGGGCTGGGCGGGGTCACCCCGTCATGCTATGCGCCACTGGAGGCGGTTGACGCATCGCCCCGCCGTGGCGGCGGACATCGGCGCGGAGGTCTCGCCGGGCCCCCGGCGGCCCCGGCGCCCGGTTCGGGGGATCGGTCGGTATCGTGGGAGGGTGAACGACCGGCCCGAACAGGCGGTGGATGCCACGGGGCCCGTCGCAGCGACCCCAACGACGTCCGACCCGCCCGCATCGACGCCGGGTGTCCGGTGGTGGGCGTTCCTGACCAGCGACGTCTCACTCGGCCGCCGTCTCGACGCCGGCGCCGTGCCGACCACCCCGAACGCCGCGTGGATGTGGATGCTCTACGCCGGCCTGGGCTACCTGGGCGGCCAGGTGCTGGCCGCGATCACCGTGAGCATCGCCGGCGCGCTCGCCGGCCACCACGCGTCGCTGGCGGTGCTGTCCAAACTG
>JADGOH010000083.1 GCA_017883025.1 Acidimicrobiales bacterium | reverse complement strand
GCCGCGCTCGCCCTTGCCGCCGCCGTCACCACCCGCATCCGACGGGCCACCGGCATCCTCCTGCTGCCCGGGCTCCACCCGGTCCTCGTGGCCGAGCAGACTGCCTCCCTCGACGTCCTGTCCCGGGGGCGGCGCGCACTCGGCGTCGGGATCGGCCGGTCGTCCGAGGAGTTCGCCGCACCGGGGATCCCCTACCAGGGACAAGTGTCCGTATCGCTCGGCGGGGACAGCGACCCGGCATGCGACGGGGTCGCCGACTTCGGCGACGGCTGGTACGGCTCCTCGCTCACCAACGACGGACCACCGAGCGCGTGGCCGCTCTGCGTCCGAGGTGCGCGAACCAGTCGTGATCCCGGCTCGGTCTCGATCGCGCTCGCCGTCCAGGGGACGGACCCGAGGTCCTCCCGGAACCGGAGGCACTGGGTGTCGACGAGACCGTGGCGGTCGAGTCACGACCCGGCGGACGCCGCCAGGTGGGCGGCCTCCCCGGCCGGACGGCGGGGATCCGGCTCGACCCGCAGTCCGGCGTCGCGCCGACGCGAAAGCGCCCGTCCCACGGACTACCGGGGATCGGGCGCTTTACTCATTCGTCTTCCCAGAGCGGACCGCTGGCAGAAATGGCACCTGGCGGGACATCCTTGCCCTTGTCGTCGCAACGCTCCCACATCGAGCCGCTTGCCGTTCATTCACCTGGGCCTACCGGGATCACTCCCGTACAATCCGCTGCCATCCGCTCTCAGGACGGGACTCCTCGCTGACATCGCATAGGCGCCTCCTTCAGGAACCCGCTCGGCTCCACCCCCCATCCTGAACCCGGGGTGCCCCGAAGTCCAGGGTCGATGTGCCCGATCCCGTCCTCAGGACTACGGCTGCCACCAGCGCTTGCGGGGGCCGGTCGTCGTCGGGGACTTCGGCGCCTGCTTCCGCCGTTGCTCCGGCAGCCACCGCACGACCGCCCAGAGGGCGATCGGCACCAGCAGCACCAGCAGGAGGAGGATGTCGCCGGTCACGGCCGGGCCACCTGTGCGGCGTGCATCAGGGGAATCTACCCGTGTCCGGCCACTGCAGTTCGGCGGGGTGCGCCCTGCCGTCGGTGCCGACCTGAGGGCGGTCTTGCCGCGTGCCGCCCCGTTTGCCATCCTGACTCCGACCGCCCCCGAGAGGAACCACCGTGACCATCACCGTGAACGTCGACAACTATGCCCAAGCCGAGGTGGCGTCGCAGATCGACCGCATCGTCGGCCTGGGCGCGGTCGTGAACGAATGGGTCCACTTCCGCCGCCCGACCCCGCTCGACCAGCAGAGCGTGATCCGGATGAACCGAGACACGCTGTACAGCATCGCCGTGGTCGACATCAGCCAGGGCGCCACGCTGACGATCCCCGACGGCGGGGGCCGGTACCTGACGGTCATGGTCGTCAACGAGGACGGCTACCTCAACCGGGTGTTCCACGAGGCGGGGGACCACCGGGTCACCGTGGACGAGTTCGACACCGGGTTCGTGCTGCTGGTGGCCCGGACCCTGGCCGATCCGACCGACGCCGACGACATCGCCGAGGCCAACCGGCTCCAGGACGGGCTGGCGGTGGACGCGGCGTCGGCCCGTACCTGGGGGCCCGGACGGTTCGACGAGGTCAGCTACAAGGCGACCAAGAAGCCGCTGCTGGCGCTCGGTGCCGGTATCCACGACTCGACGCGGACGTTCGGGAGGAAGGGCGACGTCGACCGGGTCCGGTTCCTCATCGGCTCGGCCGGCGGGTTCGGCGGGCTGCCCGAGACCGAGGCCTACTACGTCATCCGGGCGAACCCCCAGCCGGTCGGCCGGTTCCGGCTCACCGTCGGAGACGTCCCGGTCGACGCCTTCTGGTCGATCTCGGTCTACAACCGGGACGGCTACTTCGACCCGAACCCGTTCGAGTCCTACAGCGTGAACAGCGTCACCGCCGGCCACAACGACGACGGGACGGTGACCGTCGTCCTCGGGCCCGAACCCGACGGTGCCGACAACTTCCTCTACGTGACGGACGGCTGGAACTACGTGGTGCGCCTCTACCGGCCGCGCCCCGAGGTGCTCGACGGCACCTGGGAGTTCCCGGAGCCCGAGCCGCTGGTCTGAGCCGGCCGAATCGGCCGAGGAATGCTCCCGGCCCGGGCAGCCACCCCGGGCCTACACTGCGCGGAGCGCCCCCCGGACGGGCGCCCAAGGGGGGAACCATGACCACGCAGCTCCTGGTCTTCGGGGTGCTCGGCGTCCTGACCACGGCCTACGCCTTCTGGGTCAACCGGTGGCTCTTCGGCGACGGCGGCGCCGGCCGGGTGAGTGTGCTCGAGGGCGCCTACTACCTGTTCGGTGTCGTCTCGGTGTGCATCGGCTGGTACTTCAACGTGAGGTACACCCACCACGTCGGGTCGCAGGCGAGCTACGTCAGCTACACGAAGGCGCTCTTCGCCAACTTCGCCGCGGACTCGGCGGCCCAGGACTACATCATGGTCAACGTGGTGCTGCTGCCGTTGTGGACCATCGTCGACGGGCGCCGGCGGGGGATCCGTTCACCGTGGATCTACTTCGTGATGAGCCTGTTCACGAGCCTCGCCTTCGCCATGGCCTTCTACCTCGCGATGGTCGAGCGTCAGGAACGGGTGCGCCGGAGGACCGCGATGGCGGCGCCGGCCGTACCGGCCGATGCGGACCCCGACCGGACGGTCGCACCGACGTGACCGGGTCGCGGTCGCTCCGACCCGAGCCGGACGGAGCGACTAGGGACGATGCCGGCGGTCCTTGTCCCGGACGCGTTGGCGCCCGGCGGCCGAGCGCACGTCCTCGCGGGCGGCCCGTTCGCCCACATAGGTGAGGTACGCGTCCCGGCGGGCCCGGGTCAGCTCCCCGTCCGCAACGCCCCGGTCGAGCGCGCACCCAGGTGTGCCCCGATGGGCGCAGTCGCTGAACCGGCACTCCTCGGCCAGCTCGTCGAGGTCGGGGAAGCGGGACTCGGCCTCGTCCTCCTCGTCGTCCTCCCACACGGTGGCCGCCCGGATCCCCGGGGTGTCGATGATGGCACCGCCACCGGGGAGGGGCAGCAGTTCTCGGCTGGTCGTGGTGTGGCGCCCGTCGCCCGTGCGACCCACCTCGGCCGTCTCACGTGAGTCCTCGCCCAGGAGCAGGTTGGTGAGCGTGGACTTGCCTGCGCCCGACGAGCCGAGCAGCACGATCGTTCGACCCGAGGCCATCGCCTGGAGCCGGTCCATGCCCTCCCCGGTGACCGCGCTGGTGGTCACGACCTCCACCCCGTCGAGGACGCCACCGAGTTCGGCCAGGAGCCCGTCGACCGAGTCGGTGGTGTCGACCTTGGAGAGCACCAGGACCGGTGCGGCGCCGGACTCCCGGGCCAGGACCAGCATGTCCCGCAACCGGCCGCTGCTGACCCTGGTGTCGAGTGCCCAGGTGACGAGCACGACGTCGACGTTGGCTGCCATCTCCTGGGGCTCGTCCCGCCCCGACACGGAGCGGCGGACGAGGAGGGTGCGCCGCTCGAGCCGGACCAGCTGCCCGTCGGCTCCCTCGGCCAGCCAGTCGCCGACCACGATCGGTGGGCACTCGCGCAGACGGACCCGGCGGGTCCCGTCGCCCCCCTGCAGCGTCGCCCACCCGCGGTCCATGCGCACGACCCGCTCGGCCGAGCCGGGATCGAATCCGGCGGCGGTCACCTCGTCCACCCGCGACCCGTCGAAGCCGAGGTCGGCCACGGGGTGAGGGAGGCGGGCGCCGGACTGCGTCATCGCAACGACCCTAGGCCCGCCGGCCACGTCCGGGCATCAGTTCGGGAGTCAGCCAACTGGGGACGCGCACGCGTGCGCGGCAACGTGCCCGGCCCTGCCTCGCCCATGCCGCGTGCTGGCCCGCGACGACTGCACCCGCGAAGCGCTGGGCGAGGGCCGGACCCGGATCGACGCCGGCGTGGTGGCGCACGCTGCGCTGGCCGGCGGGCTCGACTCGTCGAAGGACGCCCGTCGGTGACGGCGCTCGCCGTGGTCGGCGGCGGCTACGGCAACGACCTGGTGCTCGCCCGCGACCGACGCCACGTGCATTGGCTGCGCAAGGGGATCGGCAACGACACCGACCCGCTCAACCCAGGACGAAGTCCGCGAGGTCGGGCTCCTTGGTCCAGGACCAGTAGTCCACGATGCGCCACGGGCTGAGCACGTGGATCTCGCCGGCCGAGTTCTTGAAGAACGAGTGCTCGATCGACGGCTGCGCCCACACCAGGCCCCGCATCTCGCGCTGGGACCGCTCGTGCCAGTCCTCGTAGCATTCACGGCGCGGCTCCATCGTGCGGTTGCCGCCGACGATGAGCGCGTCGAGGCACCGCGTGATGTACCGCATCTGGCACTCGGAGTGGAAGATCAGGCTGCCGCCGTGGGCCAGATTGGTTCCCGGCCCGTACATGCAGAAGAAGTTGGGGAAGCCGGGCACGGTGATCCCGAGGTAGGCGGCCGGCCGCTCGCCCCACAGCTCCCGGAGGTCCACGCCGTCCCGTCCGATGATCGACATCGGGGCGAGGACCTTGGTCGCCTGGAATCCGGTGGCATAGACCAGCACGTCCGCCGGGTAACGCTCGCCGTCGACGGTGACCACGGCGTCGGGCTCGATGTGGTCGATGGCGGTGCGCACCAGGTCGACGTTGTCGCGGGTGAGCGCGCCCAGCCACGCCCCGTTGTCCTGCAGGGTGCGCTTGCCGGTGGCCGGGTAGTCGGGCACCACCTTGGCGATGAGCTCCGGATCGTCGCCCACCTGACCGACGATCCAGTCGGTGAACATCTGTCGGGTGAACTCGTTGGTCTCACTGACGGCCCGCTGCTGATCGGGGTAGTCGGGGTCGACGCGTGCGGCCTCGAGCCCCTTGTCGCAACCCGGCCAGAAGATCAGGAACCGGTACCACCGGCCGTAGAAGGGCAGGTGGCGGAGCGCCCACCGCACACCCGGCCCCACAGTGGCGTGGTAGTTCGGATTCGGGAACATCCACTGGGCCGTCCGCTGGAACACCGTGAGGTGGTCGACCACGGGGGCGATCGTCGGGGCGATCTGGAACCCGCTGGCCCCGGCCCCGATCATGGCCACCCGCTTGGTCGCGAGGTCGACGTCGTGATCCCACCGGGCCGAGTGGAACGCCGGACCGGCGAAGGTGTCCGCCCCCTCGATGGCGGGCACGTTGGGTCGGTTGAGCTGGCCGACGGCGGAGACGACCGCCCGGGCCACCAGCACGTCCTCGGTCCCGTCGGACGCCCGGGTCCGGACGGACCACGTGGCCGAGTCCTCGTCCCATGTGGCGCCGAGCACCTCGGTCTCCCATCGCACGTGGGGCCCGATCCCGTGCTTGTCCATCACCGACTGGAAGTAGCGCTGCAGCTCGGGCTGCTGGGCGAAGTACTCCGTCCAGTGGTCGCTCGGCTCGAAGCTGTAGCAGTAGAAGTGGTTGCCCACGTCCACCCGTGCCCCGGGGTACGAGTTCTCCCACCAGGTGCCGCCCACCCCGGCGTTCTTCTCCACGATGGTGAACGGGATACCGGCCTCCTGCAGACGGATTCCGGCCAGCAGGCCCGACTGGCCACAGCCGATCACCACCACCGGGAAGGCGGCCCGGGCGGCGGGGTCGCCGGCCGGCTCCACCCGCCGGGCGTCGCGGCCGTCGAGCTCCATCTCCTCCATGAGCATCGGGACGTACTCCTCGGGGACGTCCTCGCACACCAACCACGTCATCATCTCGTGCAGCAGCTCGGCGGAGATCGGCTGCGGTTCCGGGCAGCCACGGTCGCGGTAGTCGCGGATGACCTCGAGGGCCAGCTCCCGGGCCCCGGCCTTGTCCTCCTCGGTCATGTAGCCCTGGACCTCGTTGAGGAACAGCCCGGCGGGCCGGAGCCGGCCCCGGATGATCCCCGGGTCGCCGGACATGTGGACGAGGGAGAGGAGCAGCGTCGGGATGCTCACGTCGAGGAGCGCTTCGGCGATCTCCTCGTCCGGCGTGTCGAACGGCTCACCGGCGTGGGGGTTGCGCATGTCCGGACCTTTCGTGGCGTTCCTCGTGCATCCGGCGGCGGCTGGACCCGCTCCGTCCCCGGTCGGTGTGCCACAGTACTCAACGACCTGACCCGACGACCCGGGTCCGCCATCGACCCGCACCCGGGGGGAACCGTGCTGCACGTGATGATCGAAGGACCCGGCCAGGTCCGGGTGGCCGAGGCGCCCGAGCCCACCGTTCCCGGGCCGGACGGGGCGGTGGTGTTCGTCGACGCCACCGCCATCTGCGGCTCTGACATGCACTTCTACGACGGGGACATCGACCTCGGCATGGGGATCCCGGTTGGTCACGAGTTCCTGGGCACGGTCCTCGAGGTCGGGCCCGATGTCCGGAGGTTCCGGGTGGGGGACCGTGTGCTGACGGCGTCGGTCGCCGGGTGCGGCAACTGCGACGGGTGTGCGACCGGTGACCCGGTCCGGTGCATCGACGGGCCGAAGGTGTTCGGGTCGGGCATGCTGCCTGGTGGCCAGGCGACGGCGGTC
The DNA here is from genome assembly GCA_017883025.1 of Acidimicrobiales bacterium. Classification (GTDB taxonomy): domain Bacteria; phylum Actinomycetota; class Acidimicrobiia; order Acidimicrobiales; family RAAP-2; genus Bog-756. The sequence goes on along the minus strand of JADGOH010000083.1, from coordinate 4,017 downwards.
GCCGTTCCGGCCGCAGACTTCCAGCTGCTCCGGATCCCGGACGGGATGGACGACGAGGCGGCGCTGCTGCTGACCGACAATCTGTCCACCGGGTGGGCCGGTGCCCAGCGGGCGGAGTTCGCACCGGGGGGAACGGTCGTGGTGCTCGGCCTCGGTGCCGTCGGCCTGTGCGCAGTCCGGTCCGCCCTCGCGCTGGGTGCAGGGCGGGTGTTGGCCGTCGATCCGGTGGCCGGCCGCCGGGCGAGGGCCGAGGACTCGGGTGCCGAGCCGGTCGACGGCCCGACGGTCGAGGCCGTGCTCGAAGCCACCGGCGGCCGGGGGGCGGACGCGGTGATCGACGCGGTGGCCCGCGACGCCACGCTCGATGACGCGCTGGCCTGTGTGCGGGCCGGCGGCACGGTGTCGGTCATCGGGGTCCACGACCTCCGGCCCTATCCGCTGCCCGCACTCATGACGTTGTTCCGCAGCGTCACCCTCCGCATGACCACTGCGCCCGTGCACCGGACGTGGAAGGAGCTGGTCCCGATGGTCCAGCACGGCCGGCTCCGGACCGACGGGATCTTCACCCACGAGTTCGCGCTGGCCGACGCGGCCACGGCGTATGCGGCCGTCGCCGAGCGAAGTGCCGAGTGCGTGAAGGTACTGCTGCGGCCCTGACGTCCGGGTGCCAGGACCTGGAGTGGAGGTCGGCGGCGTCGGGACCGGGCGGCCATCGGATGCACCTGATCGGAACGCGCGGAATACGGTCGCCCTCGGTGACCAACGCGCCGTCCTCGCCGTCTGCGCCTGTGCTCGGCCGCGTACCGCGTGGCGTGCGCAGCTTCCGCGTGGGTCGCCCTCGACGTCCGCTTGGTTCTGCACACTCCTCGTCGCCGGGTTCCCGCCTATTCGTACCCCAGGCGGCCGACCAGGTCGTCGGTGCGGTCTCGCAGGTAGTCGAGGTGTTGTTCGGTGAGCCGACTCTGCCATTCCCCGACGCTCCCGCCTCGGGCGTGCCCCGGCTTGGCCCCACCCCTGGCCAGGCTCAGGCCGTCGACGATGGCGTGACCGACGGTGACGGCATCGTCCGAAAACCCGTACCACCGGAACAGGCGATCGAAGGCCGCGTGTTCGTCAGCAAGGACTTCCTCGAAGCGAAGTTCGAGGAAGTCCGGTTGCCCGTAGTCCCAGACGCTCAGCTCGTTCAGTACGCCGCTGGTCTGCCACTCGATCTCCAGCATGAGGCCATCGGCTTCGCTCAGGGAACGAAGTCGGGACTGGTAGGTCATGTCCCCCCACCGAGGATCGGGCTCCAGGGCCCACGCCTCATCGGTTCGGAGGTGGTACTCGTAGCCGGAGACGATCATGTCGCGCGGATCCCGAATGACATGCGAGCCGCGGAACGGGCGCCCGAGTGCAGTTGGCGAGAAGTGGTGGGCGGGCTGATAGAAGATCACCTCGGCATCCGGCGGCACGGCGACGGCGGCCGCACCGCGATCGGTCCCGATGCGGAAGTTCAGCTCGTAGTGTCGAGAGATCCCGAGGAGCACATTGGCGAACCAAACAGTTCCGCACTTGTGGTGCGTGCAGTGGACGAGGACATGATGGTCGCCCCGGACGGCGAATGGGTGACGGGTCCTGCGGACAACTTGCCGGCGGAGACGCCGACGTGCCCCGGCGACCAGAGCGCTAGGAGTTCGACTGCTGTTCACGTGTTCCGCCAGGTCCTTTGGTCTCGATGGTCCGGCTGGGCAAGGCACTCGGCCGCCCGGAGGAGCCAGAACGGCCGAGTGCCGGAAGGAAGAGGTGCCAACGCTACGCCGCGAAGGGAAGTCATGGGGAGCACACGTGTGGTGCGGACGATCGGCCGCGTGCCCCGTCAACGGGTGCCGGGTGGACGGGGCACGCAGCGATCCCGTCGGAGCCGAAGTCCTCGACGGCTACGTCATCAGGTCGTAACACACGAAAGGATCCTGTAATACGGCGCGTCGATACGTTGTGGCCATGGCCGGTGATCGGGTGCAGCCGTCCGATGACGTGATCGACTTCCTCCGACGGGAGGCACCACTGGAGTTCGCGCGTCTGCAGTCGATCGCTCGCCTCGCCGAGTCGCATCCTCACCGACTCCGAAGTGGATCGGTCCCCTGCGAACTGTCGTATCCCGAATGGCTGGCGGCCACGTTCCGGGCCGTCGACGCTCGCAGTGACATCGGGGGTGCTGCGTAGGTAGTGCCGTCGGGACCCGCCGGACGTGCTCCCAGGAGATCGGGGCCATCCCGGGCAGCTCCCGCCAGTGGTTGGTGTCGTTCGTCCGGGGGAACGGGTCCGACCCCAGCTCCTCCTGGCGGTCGCACAGTGCCGGACGGGGCCCTTCCCGGCCCACGGCGGTTCCTCGTGCCGGTCAGTCGACTGGGGTGTGGCTCGTCCGCAGCTCCACCGGCGTGCCGCGTGCGTCGAAGGCGAACGCCGCCCCGGTGCTGAACTTCGTCAGCACCACGTCGTCGGTCTCGGGCATCGGCGAGTCACCGCGGACTACCTCGACGACGAGCCCGTCGGCGTCGTCGGACACCGGTCGACACCGCAGGTGGTCGTCGAGCGCGCGCACGATGGCGTCGAGCGGTTCGAGATGGTCGGCGTCGAGCATCGACGGCCAGGCACCGTCGGCCACGGCGCCGGAGTCCGCGGCGATCCTGACGAGCAGCCGCTCGCCCAACTCGACGTCGCACCGCACGTACCCGTACGGGAGCAGTCCCGGGTGCAGGCCGAGCAGGATGGCAGCGCCCTCGAGCGTAGGGGGCAGTTCGAGTGCGTCGCGGAGCCGTTCGGCGGCCACCCCGGCCACGCCCGAGAACTGGTGGCGTCCGAAGGCGACCGCCTCCTCGGGACTCGTCGTCCGGGCGGCGACCGCGGCCAGGAACGAGAGGGCGAGCAGATGGCCCTGCAGGCACACCTCGTCGGTGATCCGCCGCAGGGCGGAGGCCGACCAGTCGGAGAAGACGAGGTCTGGCTCGAGCGGCCCGGCGTAGTCGTGGCGCCCGGGGTCGTCGGGGTCGATGGGACCGAGTTCGAGCGCTGCGGCCCGGGTGGCGGCCATGGCCTTGGCCTCCTCGGGCACGGGCACGGCCGGGTGGTCGTCGGCGATGGCGACGGTCCACGCGCAGTGCGGCGACCGGTCGGCCGGCACCCGCGGTGGACGGTGGACGGGTCGGACCTGGGCCCGGGGGTTGGACGCGGTCGCGGTCGCATCGAAGGTGGGGTCCTCGATGTCGTGACACATGGCCCGCACGTAGTCAGGGCCCATCGGCTCGACGTCCATCAGCGCGCCGCAGTGGTCGAGGTGGAACTCGCCGTGGTCATGGTCGGTCACCACGTACCGGAAGTCCATGAACTGGGGCGGTGCGCCGACGTCGATCTGCATGCCCTTGAAGATGGTCTCGACCGAGTCACCCTCGAACCCCAGGGCCCGCTGCATCCGGCGCGTGTAGACGGGGCTCGCGCCCATCCACTCCTCGATGGCGATGTCGCGCATGCCGTCGCGGCCGAACGCCCCGATCAGGTGGGGCATGCCGGCCCGGTCGATCAGGTGGCCGGCGAGGAGATACTCGGGCACGAGGAGGGCGAGCTCCTCGCGGCTCAGCCGGTCCAGTCCCGGACCGCTGGTCACGACGGGACTCGGGCGTTGGTCACCCGGCCATCGTAGGGCGGACCTGGACACGTGTCCAGACGTGGTGCCGGACAGGTGTCCACCTCGAGAGCGCGCCAGCGGGGCCCGCTGGCCGGGACGGGTGCCCGGCGGGTGTCGTCAGCTGTCCGAAACACCCCGTTCACATGGGTTCCGGATGACCCTATTCCGCGCGCGCCGTTGGTACGATGGCCAGACCAGAGAGAGGAGGTGGTCCAACTGAGCAACGAACGTTTCGGGACCCTGGAGGTGGCTGGCCGCTGAGGCGGCTCGCTGTACCACCTGGCGAATCCCAGCCAGACACCCACCGGGCGACCTAGCCGGACCGTGGTCCCATCCGGCGCCTCACGGGCCTC
>JADGOH010000007.1 GCA_017883025.1 Acidimicrobiales bacterium | reverse complement strand
GGCCAGGCCCAGTAGCCCGTCGGGGATCACGCCGCCGGCGCCCCCCACGTCACCCGCGCCCCCACCTTCATCCGTCATGTCCGTCGGGCCCCGGTCACATCGACACCCCGTGCGTCCGCAGGATGTCGTTCAGCTGGGCTTTGTCGTGCCTCTGCCCCTCGGTGAGGCGCTTCAGCACGAGCACGCACGGCAGGTAGAACTCGCCCCCAGGGAAGTCACGTCGCCGGTTGGCCTGGACGGCCACCGACCACGGCGGCACGTGGCCCCGAGCCAGCTCGTCGCCCGTCTCGGCGTCGATGACCGGAATGGTGGGGTTGAGGATGGTGCCCTCGCCGACCACCGAGCCCCGGCCGACGCGGGCGCCCTGGGTGATCATGGCCCGGCTGCCGATCATGACGTCGTCCTCGATGATCACCGGCGCGGCCTGGGCCGGCTCGAGGACGCCGCCGATCCCCACGCCGCCGGAGAGGTGGACCTGCTCGCCGATCTGGGCGCACGAGCCGACCGTGGCCCAGGTGTCGACCATCGTGCCCGCACCCACCCGGGCGCCGATGTTGACGTAGCTGGGCATGCAGATGACGCCGGGGGCGAGGTAGGAGCCCCACCGCGCCGACGCCCCCGGCACGACGCGCACGCCGGCGTCGGCGAAGTCGTGCTTGAGCGGGAGCTTGTCTGCGTACTCGAACGGCCCCACTTCGATCGTCTCCATCGACCGCAGGCGGAACAGCAGCAGGATGGCGTGCTTCAGCCACTGGTGGACGACGACCTGGTCCGTCGTCGGATCGACCTCGGCCACCCGGGCCTCACCCGAGTCGAGGAGGTCGATCGCCTCCGTCACGACGTCGAGCGCATCCGTGTCGGACGGCGAGAGGTCGGGGGCGCGGTCCCACAGCGCTTCGATCCGGTCTGCGAGGTCTGCCATGGGGGGAGACGTTACCGCCCGGGTCCGACGCCGTGGCCCGACGGCCACCGTGCCGGTCCCCCGTCGGTCCCCGCCGGGCCACGGTGCGCCGGTCCTGCGCCGGGGCGGGACGGACGGGACGGGAGTTGAGGGGCTCAGCCCGTGGCGGCCAGCCGCTCGGCCACCAGCTCGAGCCGGTCCATCGGTTGGACCACGGCCACCCGGACGTGGCCCCGGCCGGTCTCGCCGTAGAGCTCACCGGGGCTGACCAGCAGGCCGGCGTCGTCCGCCAGTCGCTCGCACAGCGCCCACCCGTCCGCGTAGGACTCGGGGACGGGCACCCACAGGTAGAACCCCCCCGCCGGCGGTCCGACGGGCAGCCCGGCCTCCGTCAGCACCCCGGCCAGGAACCCCAGTCGCTCGAGGTACCGGGCCCGTTGGGCGCCGACGTGGGAGTCGTCGTCGAGGGCGACGACCGCGCCCGCCTGGACCGGGCCGGGCACCATGAACCCGGCGTGCCGTCGGACGTCGAGGAGGTAGGTGACCAGGGCCTCGTCCCCCGCGTACAGGCCGGCCCGCACCCCGGCCAGGTTCGACCGCTTCGACAGCGAGTGGACGGCGACGACGCCGTCCGTGCCGGACTCGAGCACGCTCCGGGGCGGCCCGTCCCAGGTGAACTCGGCGTAGCACTCGTCACTGAACACCGGCACCCCGTGCGACCGCCCCCACGTGGCCGAGCGGTCGAGGTCCGTGAGCTGCCCGGTCGGATTGGACGGGGAGTTGACCCACAGCAGCAGGGCCCGTGCTGCGTCGGCTGGGTCGACGGCGTCCAGGTCCAGTCCGCCGCCCGGCAGCTCCGGCACCGGGACGGCCCGGGCCCCGGCCAACGTGGCCCCCATGGCATAGGTGGGGTAGGACACCGACGGGTAGAGCACCGTGTCCCGGTCCGGGGAACGCAGGTGCAGGAACTGGGCGGTCGTGGCCACGAACTCCTTCGTGCCGACGCACGCCGCCACCTGGCGATCGGGATCGACCGAGGCGCCGAACCGGCGCAGGATCCAGTCGGCGGCGGCCCGACGGTAGGCCGGCGACCCGGGCGAGGTGGGATAGCCACGCTCGGTCCCGGACGACGCCATGGCGTCCAGGACGGCGTCCGGAGGTGGGTCGCACGGGGTGCCGATGGAGCAGTCCACCAGGCCGCCACGGTCGGCGAACCGCCCGGTGGCCCGGGACTTGGCGCCGTTGAGTCGCTCGTAGGGGTAGGGAGGCGGGGCGAAGCCCGCCGGGATCCCGGGGTCGACGGATGCCGCGCTCACGAGGCGAGGAACTCGGCGAATCGGGCCTTGCCGGCGTCGTCCAGGACCACCTGGATCCGGGTGGCGGCCTCCCCGGCCTCCTCGCTGACGATCTCCCCCTCGCGGTGGACGGCGGCCAGGACGTCGCCGCGGGCCCACGGGATCTCGAGCTCGACCACCCGGTCGCCGACCCGAAGGCGGTCACCGATGGTCACCAGCAGGTTGTCGATGCCGTCACCCGTCCGGGCCGACACGAGCACGGACCCCGGGTGTGCGGCCATCAGGCGCCGGGCCTCCTCGCCGGTGTCGTCGTCCCCGGCACCGAGCGCATCGGCCTTGTTGACGACCAGCAGCTCGGGCATGCCGTCCGCCCCGATTTCGGTGAGGACCGAGTGCACGGCGTCGATCTGGCCCTGCAGGTCGGGCGCCGAACCGTCGACCACGTGGACGATCAGGTCCGACTCCAGCACTACCTCGAGCGTGGAGCGGAAGGCCTCGACCACCTGGTGGGGCAGCTTGCGCACGAAGCCGACGGTGTCGGTCAGGAGCACGAGCTCGCCGCCGGGGAGGTCGAACCGGCGGGTCCGCGGGTCGAGCGTGGAGAAGAGGCGGTTCTCGACCAGCACGTCGGAGGCGCACAGCCGGTTCAGGAGGGTCGACTTGCCGGCGTTGGTGTAGCCGACCAGTGACACGGTGCGCTGGCGGCCCCGCTGGCGGCCCCGCCGCTGGACCTGACGGGTCCGGTCGAGCTGGCGCAGGTCGGCCTCCAGGCGGGTCATGCGCTGGACCAGCCGGCGGCGGTCCACCTCGAGCTGGGTCTCACCCGGACCCCTGGTGCCGATCCCACCGGCCTGCTGGCTGAGTGCGTGGCCGCGGCCGCGCAGGCGCGGCAGCCGGTACCGGAGCAGCGCCAGCTCGACCTGGGCGCGCCCCTCGGGTGTCCGGGCGTTCTGGGCGAAGATGTCCAGGATGACCGCGGTGCGGTCGATCGCCGTGCGGCCCAGGAGCTTCTCCAGGTTCCGTTGCTGGGCCGGCGACAGGTCGTCGTCGAACACGACGGTGTCGGCGTCGACCTCCAGGCACTTGGCGAGCAGCTCCTCCACCTTGCCCTTGCCGAGGTAGGTGGCCGGGTCCGGGGCCGTGCGGCGCTGCACGATCCTCCCGGCCACGTCGGCGCCGGCCGTGTCGACCAGGAGGGCGAGCTCGTCCAGCCCCGCCTCGGTGGCCGCCTGCGTCCCCTGAGGGAAGGTCACGCCCACGATCACGATGCGCTCGCGCACCTCGCGGGAGATGAGCGTGTCGGTGAACGCCGAGTCGGAGGGACTCATGGGGTGCGGGAGTTCATGGGTTGCGGGTGCTCATCGTGCGGCCGACGGCACCGGCCGGGCGCTGTCCAGGACCGCTGCCGGTTCGACCACGACCGAGGCCACCCGGTGCACCGGGCCCCGCAGTCGGGCCGCGTCGCCGTCGAGGGTGACCTGGAGGGTGCCGCCCGGGTTGCGCACGCTCACCCGATCCCCCACCAGGTCCCAGCTGCGTGCCGCCACGACGGCGGCCGCGCTGCCTGTGCCGCAGGCCTGGGTCTCCCCCACGCCCCGCTCGAACACGCGCAGCACCAGCGTGTCGGGCTCCTCGCCCGAGGCGATGAACTCCACGTTGATCCCACCCTCGTAGACGTCCTGGAGGTCTGCGCCGATTCCGGCCACGTCCAGCCCGTCGAGCGTCGGGCCGAACATCACCACGTGGGGATTGCCCATGTCGACCGTCCGCACCTTGCGGTCGAGGAACTTCTGGGGCTGGTCCGGGCCGAGGACGGCCGTGCCGAGGTCCACCGACGCCTCGGCGAAGTGCACCTGGTCGCCCTCGTGGTACTCGACGGTCCGGACCCCGGCCGCCGTGGCCACCGTGAAGACCGGTGGCGTCACCAGCGCGCTGAGCACGGCCGCCTGGGCCAGGCAGCGAATGCCGTTGCCGCTCATCTCGGCCTCCCGGCCGTCGGCATTCTGCAGGACCATGCCCAGATCGGCGGCGCCACCGGCGTCGACGATCTGGATCACCCCGTCGGCTCCCACACCGAACCGGCGGTCGCACAGGGCGCGCACGAACTCGCCCGGGAGCGGCCCGGTCGAGGCCGGGTCGATCAGGACGAGGAAGTCGTTCCCGGCACCGTGGTGCTTGGTGAACCGGATCAGCGGAGTCGCCGGTGGGGTCGTGGTCATGGTGTCACCCCGCAGTCTCTCACCGGTCCGGGCGCGGCGCGCCCGTCCAGACGCTCCTGCACGACCGCCACCGGGTCGTCGTCGGGCCCCACCCACTCGATGCGCGGGTCGCGGCGGAACCATGCCCATTGGCGCCGGGCGAATTGCCGGGTCCGCCGGACCGCCTCGTCGACGGCCTCGGCCAGCGGCAGGCCGTCCTCCACGTGTGCGAGCAGCTCCCGGTAGCCGAGCGCCTGGCGTGCCGTCCGCGACATCCCCGAGGGACGTGCCGCCAGCGCCCGCACCTCGTCGAGCAGCCCGGCGTCCAGCAGCGCGGCAAACCGCTCCTCGATCCGCCGGTCGGTCCCGGCCGGATCCGGCCGCAGCCCCACCAGTGCCACGGTCGCCGGCGGATAGCGCTCCAGTCCCGGCCCGAAGCTCGAGAACGGGCGCCCCGACCCGATCGTCACCTCGAGCGCGCGGACCAACCGACGCTCATTGCCCGGCTCGACCCGGGCCGCCGCCGCCGGGTCGAGCCCCACCAGCCGGTCGTGCATCCCGTTCGTGGCCGACGCCCGCGCCGTGCTCCCCTCGGCACCGGCCGCGTCCAGGTCCGCTCGCAGGCCGGCCGCCACCGCCTCGAACCGTCCCGGGAACTCGAGGGCGTCGGTGACGGCACGCAGGTACAGTCCGGTGCCGCCCACCAGCACCGCCCGGTTGCCCCGTCCGGCGATCCCGGACAGGGCGTCCCTGGCCGCCGACTGGAACCGGGTGACCGTGAACTCCTCGTCGGGGTCGACCAGGTCGACCAGGTGGTAGCGCACCTCGGCACGCACCTCCGGCGTCGGCTTGGTGGTCTCGAGGTCCATGCCCCGGTAGACGGCCATCGAGTCGACGGACACCAGCTCGACGTCGGAGGTGTCCCCCGAGGAGCGGACGGCCCGCACGACCTCCAGGGCGACCTGCGACTTGCCGGAGGCGGTGGGCCCGACCAGGGCGACATCCACGTCGTCAGCCGGCGGAGACGGGGATGCGCACCCGGTGTGACGGACGCGCCGTCACCTCCACCAGCTCCCCGGTGAGGTGGTGGCGGGCGGCGTCGTTCACGAGCACGGTGGCGTAGGAGCCGTTGGCGACGGGGCGATCCCCGGTGGTGGCGAAGTGGACGAGCTTGTTCTGACCCGTGCGACCCGTCGTGATCGACGGGTCCCGCTTGGACGGGCCCTCGACCACGACCTCCTCGACCCGACCGACCCGCTCGGCGTGCTTGATCAGGGCGGAGCGCTCGACGACGCTGCGGAGCCGCTCCATCCGCTCGGCCGTGACCTCCGGCGGAAGGAACAGGTCCTCCATGGCGGCGGCCCGGGTGCCCGGCCTCGGCGAGAAGACGAAGGTGTAGGCACTGTCGAACTGCGCCTCGGCGGCGACCTCGAGCGTGCGCTCGAGGTCGTCCTCGGTCTCACCCGGGAAGCCCACGATGAGGTCGGTGGTCACGGCCAGGTCGTCGATGCCGGCCCGGGCTGCCGCCAGCCGGTCCAGGTAGCGCTCGGCGGTGTAACCGCGCCGCATGGCGGACAGGACGAGGTCGCTGCCCGACTGGAGCGGCAGGTGGAGGTGGTTGCACACTTCCGGGGTCTCGGCCATCGCGCTGATCACCTCCGGACGCAGGTCCTTCGGGTGGGGGCTGGTGAAGCGGACCCGCCGGATGCCTTCGACCGCGCCGGTGGCCCGCAGCAGGTCACCGAAGATCGGACGGCGCCTCGTGAGGTCCCGGCCGTAGGAGTTCACGTTCTGGCCGAGCAGGGTGACCTCGGTCACGCCGCGGCGGGCCAGCTCCTCGACCTCCGCGACCAGGTCGACCACCGTCCTCGACACCTCGGGCCCCCGCACCGCGGGCACGATGCAGTACGCACAGCTGTTGTCGCACCCCGTCTGGATGGTCACCCACGCCGCGTACGGCAGGTCGCGCACCGCGGCGAGTGCGGCCGTCTGCTGGTCGGCGGCGGTCGGCTCCCCCACCGGCACCGGTTCGTCCAGGATCTCCACGATCGGCCCCTCCACGGCCGCACGTCGCAGCAGCGCAGGGGCCGAGGTCAGGTTGTGGGTGCCGAACACCACGTCCACGTGCCCGGCACGCTCGCGGACCTTCTCCTTGTCCATCTGGGCGAGACAGCCGCCCACGGCGATCTGCATGTCCGGGCGCGACTCCCGCAGCGCCTTGAGGTTGCCCAGGTGGCCGTAGAACTTGTTGTCGGCGTTCTCCCGGATGCAGCAGGTGTTGAAGACCACCACGTCGGCCGACTCCATGTCCGGGGTGGCCACCAGACCGTCGGCCACGAGGGCGCCGGCCAGGCGCTCCGAGTCGTGCTCGTTCATCTGGCAGCCGAACGTGCGGATGTGGAACGTCCGCGGGCGTCCGTCGCCGGCCCGGACGGCGTCCTCGGGGGCGCGCCCGTGCTCCATCGGTCCGGCGTCAGTGGTCACGTCACACAGGATACGGCGCCGCGGCCGACCGGCCGTCCCGCCTCCTCCGCCGGGGTCACCCGGTGGGCGCCGGGCCGATTCCGGAATCCGTCCCCCAGGGGATCGATTGGAGCGTGCGTCACGTCGATCTGCGCTCGTCCCCGATCGCTGGGGATCCGGCCGATCCGCCCGGGCCCCCGACCACCCCGCCGCCGTCTCGGTGGGACCGGCTGCCGCCCCAATTGCACGGATCCCCCCGATCAGGACGTCGATCAGGGGGATCCGTGCGCAGTGGGAGTGCCGGAGCGGCTAGCTGGCCGGTGGGATCTCCACGGCCACCATGGACCACCGGTCGGCCACAGGAAGCGCTGCCTTGACGGTCACCGGCGTGCCGGCCACCGTGGGTGCGGCAACGGCCTGCGTCCAGTAGTAGTCCTT
>JADGOH010000082.1 GCA_017883025.1 Acidimicrobiales bacterium | reverse complement strand
GTGGCCTTCTGCCTGCCGTCGTCGGCCGGCCTGCTGTGCGCCGTGCTGGGCGCGCTGCGCGTCGGGATCGTGCCCGTCCTGTTGAACGCCACCCTGCTGGCGTCCGAGCGCGACGTGCTGGTGGAGGACGCCGGGCCCGGATTCGTCGTCGTTGACGACGACGGCCTCGCCCGTCTGGACCGGGGCCACGAGGCGGCGCTCGCCCCCTATCCGCTGGCACGGCCCATGCACTACACGTCGGGCACCACCGGTCGGGCCAAGGGCGTGTGGTCCGGGGTCTGGGACGAGCCGACGGCCGCCGCAGCACTCGCCGACGAGGCTGATCAGTGGGGGTTCGGCCCGGACGACGTCCATCTGGTCTGCTCCCCGATGTACCACTCGGTGTCGGTGCGGTTCGCCGGCGGGACACTGCTGCGCGGCGGCACCTGTATTGTCCTCGGCCACTTCGACGCCACGGCGGCGGCGGCGGCCCTCGACGGAGCGGCCGGCCCGGTCCCGACCACCACGTTCCTCGCCCCCTCGGCCCTGACCCGGCTGCTGGCCCTTCCCGACAACGGGCCCGGTCGGTTCGCCCGGCTGCGACTCCTCGTCCACGCCGGGTCGTCGTGCCCGCCCGCCCTCAAGCGGGCCGCCCTCGACGTCGCGCCCGACGGCGCCCTGTGGGAGTTCTACGGGTCCACCGAGGGGCAGTTCACCGTGTGCTCCCCCCGTGAGTCGGTCGACCACCCGGGGACGGTGGGCCGGGCGCGGTCCGGCCGAACGCTCGCCGTCGACCCGGACGGCACGGTGTGGTGCCGCCCGCCGGCCTTCGGCCGGTTCGAGTACTGGCGCGACGGGGAGAAGACGGCCGCCGCCTGGCGGGACGGCTGGTTCTCGGTGGGCGACCTCGGGCGCTTGGACGACGACGGCTACCTCTACCTGGACGGCCGACGCGACGACCTGGTGATCACTGGCGGCGTCAACGTCTACCCGGCCGAGGTCGAGGCGGCCCTCGCCGACGTCCCGGGCGTCGTGGACGTGGCCGTCTTCGGTGTGCCCGACGAGCAGTGGGGCCAGCGGGTCTGCGCCGCCGTGGTGACCAGCGGTGCCAACGGGGACGACGCCGTGCTCGCCGCCCTGGCCGCCCACGCCGCCGCCCACCTAGCCGGGTACAAGCGGCCCAAGCAGTACACCGTGGTCCCCGACCTGCCCCGGACGGCGACCGGCAAGGTGCGCAGGCTGGAACTGCCCGGGGCCCTGGGGCCGGGAGGTCGGTCGCCGGGACTCGGCTGAGCGGTGTCCCGACGATGGGCGATACTGGTCGCCATGAGTGCTGCCGCCTTCGGTCCCCCCATCGCCACCGTGAACCCCGCCACCGGGGAGCTCCTCGAGTCGTTCGAGCCCTATGACGATGCCCGGGTCGAGGCCTGCCTGGCCGCCGCCGCCTCCTGCGCCGCCGAGTGGGCGCACAGTACGTTCGCCGAGCGCTCGCGCCTGCTGGTCACGGCCGCCGAACTCCTCGAGGGCGAGGTCCCCGACATCGCCCACGTCGTCACGACGGAGATGGGCAAGCCGTTCGCACAGGCCAAGGGCGAGGTGTCCAAGTGCGCCGCCGGCTTCCGCTGGTTCGCCGAGCACGCCGAGGCGATGCTGCAGGACAAGGAGGTCACGGTCGACGCGTCGTTGGGGCTCGTGACCTATCAGCCGATCGGCGCCGTCCTCGCCATCATGCCGTGGAACTTCCCGCTGTGGCAGGTGGCCCGCTTCCTGGCGCCGGCGGTCATGGTCGGCAATGTCGGCCTGCTCAAGCACGCCCCCAGCGTCCCCCGCACCGCGCTGCTCCTCGAGGACCTGTTCCGCCGGGCGGGCGCCCCCGACGGCCTCCTCCAGACCCTCCTCATCGGGACCGACCAGGTGCCGGCGATCATTGCCGACGACCGCGTGGCCGCGGTGACCCTGACGGGCAGCGTCGGGGCCGGTCGGGCGGTGGCGGCCCAGGCCGGAGCGGCGGGCAAGAAGGTGGTGCTCGAGCTGGGGGGCAGCGACCCGTTCATCGTCCTGCCCTCGGCCGACCTCGATCGGGCCGTCCCCGTGGCCGTGCAGGCCCGGGTGCAGAACGGCGGCCAGTCGTGCATCGCGGCCAAGCGCTTCATCGTCCATGCCGACGTGGCCGCGGAGTTCACCGAGCGGTTCGTCGGGGCCATGGCGGCCCTGTCGGTCGGCGATCCCCTCGACCCGGCGACCGAGGTCGGCCCGCTCATCAATGCTGCCGCCGTCGACACCATCGAGGCCCAGGTGGAGGATGCCCGGGCCAAGGGCGCCACCATCCTGTGCGGGGGCGAGCGCGTCGTGGGCTTTGCCGGCCCCGACCAACCCGGGTGCTTCTATGCACCCACGGTCATCACCGGCATCCGCCCCGGCATGCGGGTGGCCACCGAGGAGGTCTTCGGGCCGGTCGCCCTCCTCTACGCGGTGGCCGACGCCGACGAGGCGCTGGCGCTGGCCAACGACACCGAATTCGGGCTCGGATCGAGCGTGTGGACGACCGATCCCGACGAGCAGCAGCGCTTCGTCGCGGGCCTGGCCGCCGGCCAGGTGTTCGTGAACGGGATGACCGTGTCGATGCCGCAGCTTCCTTTCGGCGGCATCAAGGCCTCGGGCATCGGCCGCGAGCTCGGCTCGTACGGGCTCCACGAGTTCTGCAACGTGAAGTCGGTGTGGATCGCCTGATGGCGCACCGGGCTGCACCATGACCGCAGTCCACCCGGAGGCGGCGCCCCGCTCCTACTTCGACCACGCCGCGGCCACGCCCCTGCGGCCCGAGGCGCTCGAGGCCATGCTCCCGTTCCTGACGGAGTCCTTCGCCAACCCGTCCGGCGCCCACACCGAGTCGCGGCGGGCCCGGGTGGCCCTCGACGACGCGCGTGACCGCATCGCCGAACTGCTGGGTGCGGGTCCCGGGGACGTGGTCCTCACCTCGGGTGGCACCGAGGCGGACGACCTGGCCGTCCAGGGCGGGTGGGACGGTGCGCCCGGTGGAGACGACGGGCCGGCTGCCGTCGTCTGCTTGGCCATGGAGCACCATGCCGTCCTCGAGGCGTGCCGCGCCCTGTCCCGGCGCACCGGGGCCGATCTCCGACTGGTCCGAAGCGACCCGTCGGGCCTGGTCGACCTCGACGCGCTCGCCGTGGCCTGCACGCCCGAGGTGCGCCTCGTGACGGTGATGACCGTCAACAATGAGCTCGGGACCGTCCAGCCCATCGCGGCCGTGGCTCGGGTGGTGGGGGAGCGGTCCCCCGGAGCGGTCCTCCACACCGACGCCGTCCAGGCCGTGCCGTGGCTGGACGCGGCCGCCGTCACCGGCCCGGCCGACCTGGTGTCGGTCAGCGCCCACAAATTCGGTGGGCCAAAGGGGAGCGGTGCGCTGGTGCTGCGCCGGGGCGCCGTGGTGCGGGCCCGCATCGGCGGCGGCGGCCAGGAGCGGGGCCGCCGAAGCGGCACGCCGAACGTGGCCGGCGCCGTGGGCATGGCCGCCGCGCTCGACGCCACCGTGACCTGCCGGCCGGCCGAGGCCTCCCGGGTCGCAGCGCTGCGGGACCGACTGGGCGACGGTCTGGCGGTCCGGATCCCCGGACTGGTGGAGTCGGGCCGACGGCAGGACCGCGTGGCAGGCATCCTCCACCTGCGCCTCGACGGCATCGAGTCCGAGTCCCTCGTCGTGCTGCTCGACGAGGCCGGGATCGCCGTGTCGGCGGGCGCGGCCTGCTCGAGTGGGGCCGTCGAGCCGAGCCACGTGCTGGCGTCGCTCGGACTCGACCCGGCCGCGTCGTCGTCCGGGGTCCGGTTCTCCCTCGGCGTCACAACCACCGACCAGGATGTGGACCATGCACTCGACCGGGTCCCGTGCGTCGTCGAGCGCCTGCGAAACTAGGGCCGTGCGCGTCCTCGTTGCCATGTCCGGTGGAGTCGACTCGTCGGTGGCCGCCGCGCTGCTCGTCGAGTCCCTGGGCCCCGACCACGTCGTGGGGGCCACCCTGAAACTCTGGGGCGGCGACTCCGACTCGGGGTGCTGCTCGGTGGCCGACGTGGACGACGCCCGCCGGGTGGCCGACCAGCTGGGCATCGTCCACCACGTGTTCAACTTCGCGGCCGATTTCGAGGCCCACGTGGTCGACCCGTACGTGGCCGGGCACGCCGAGGGTCGCACTCCCAACCCGTGCATCGAGTGCAACCGGCACCTGAAGTTCGACCGCCTGCTCGAGCGGGCCGCCGCACTCGGGTTCGACGCCGTGGCCACCGGCCACCACGCCCGGGTCGGGCACGACGACGACGGCACCTGCCGGCTGCTGCGCGGCGCAGACGATGCCAAGGACCAGTCCTACGTGCTGGCCATGCTGGGCCAGGATGCGCTCGCCCGGTGCGTGTTCCCGGTGGGGGACCGGACGAAGGACGATGTCCGAGCCGAGGCGACCCGGCTCGGCCTGCGCACGGCGGACAAACCCGACAGCCAGGACGTGTGCTTCATCCGCTCCGACGTCGGCCGGGCCGGCTTCCTGGGCGACCGGGTGCCGCTCCATGCCGGCCGGTTGGTCGACCATGCCACCGGCGACGACCTGGGCGCCGTCGACGCGGTGGAGCTGGTCACCGTCGGCCAACGCCGCGGCATGGGCCACGGGACCGACGGGCGCCGGCGTTTCGTGACCGCCGTCGACGTGCCGGCACGACGGGTCACCGTCGGCCCGCCCGAGGCGTCGCTCGCCATCGAGCACCGCCTCCACACGGTGGCGTGGGTCGACGGCCCACCCGCCCTCGGTGCCGACGGGGCGTGGCCCGTCCTGGCCCAGTGCAGCGCCCACGGTCGACCGGCGGCGGCGACGGTGCGACCGTTCGGCGACGGGCTGTCGGTGACGTTCGCCGAGGCCCAGCGCCGGGTGGCGCCGGGTCAGACGATCGCCCTCTACGACCCGGCTCGGCCCGACAGCGTGCTCGGCTCGGGGATCGTGCAGTGAGCCCGGCCCGGTCGGCCGCGGCAGCGGCGTCCGGCGGCGGGACCCTCGACCCGGTCGCCCGCGCCGGCGAACTGCGGGCCGAGGTCGCCCACCACAACGAGCGGTACCACGTGCTCGACGATCCCGAGGTCACCGACGCCGAGTACGACGCCCTGGTGCGGGAGCTGCGGGCCATCGAGGCCGAGCACCCGGACCTGGCGGTGCCCGACTCGCCCACGACCCGCATCGGCGCCGCCCCGTCGTCGCTGTTCGCCCCGGTCGCCCACCACGTGCCGATGATGAGCCTGGACAACGCCTTCAGCCCGGACGAGCTGCAGGCCTGGGCCGACCGGTTGGCCAAGCAGGTACCCGAGGACACCCGGTTCGGATGCGAACTCAAGATCGACGGGCTCGCCATCTCCCTCCTCTACCGTGACGGCCGCTTCGTGCAGGCCGCCACCCGGGGTGACGGGACGACCGGGGAGGACGTGACCGCGAACATCGCCACCATCGGTGCCATCCCCCACGGGCTCGACCCCGCGGCCGGACCGCCGCCCGAGGTGCTCGAGGTGCGCGGCGAGGTCTACATGCCGATCCGGGCCTTCGAAGACCTGAACCGGCGCCAGGCCGAGGCGGGCGAGAGGCTCTTCGTCAACCCGCGCAACTCGGCGGCCGGGTCGCTCCGCCAGAAGGACCCGTCGGTCACGGCCGGCCGCGCCCTCTCCTTCTGGGCCTATCAGGTCGGCGAGATCGTTCCCGCCCCGACGGCCGGGGGTACCGAGCGCCTGGCGGCGCTGGCCGCCAGCCAGTCCGCCACCCTCGACTGGCTGGGCCGGGCCGGGTTCCCGGTCAACCCCGAGGTCCACCTGGTGAACGGGCTCGACGAGGTGCTGGCCTTCTGCGCCCGGTGGGAGGAGCACCGCCACGAGCTCGACTACGAGATCGATGGGGTGGTCGTCAAGGTGGACGACCTGGACCTGCAGCGGTCGCTCGGGTCGACGTCGCGCGCCCCCCGGTGGGCCATCGCCTACAAGTTCCCGCCCGAGGAACGCTCGACCACACTGCTGGACATCGAGGTCTCGGTCGGCCGGACCGGCAAGGTGACGCCCTTCGCCGTGCTCGAGCCGGTCTTCGTGGGTGGCTCGACGGTAGGGCTCGCCACGCTGCACAACGAGGACCAGGTCGGGCTGAAGGACGTCCGACCGGGCGACACGGTCATCGTCCGCAAGGCCGGGGACGTCATCCCCGAAGTCGTCGGGCCACTGCGCGTGAAGGGCAGGCGCCGCAAGCCGGCGTGGAAGTTCCCGACCGTCTGCCCCGAGTGCGCCGGGCCACTGGTGCGCCTCGACGGGGAGAGCGACACGTTCTGCACCAACCTGGACTGCCCCGGCCAGCGTGTCCAGCGCATCGCCCATTTCGGCTCGCGCTCGGCAATGGACATCGAAGGCCTGGGGGAGCAGCGGGTCCAGCTGCTCGTCGACCACGGACTGCTGGTCGACGTGGCCGACCTCTATTCCTTCACCGCGGAGACCTTCGCCGGGCTCGAGGGGTTCGCCGCCGTGTCGACGGCGAACCTGCTCGCCGCCATCGACGAGTCGCGGTCGCGACCACTCAGCCGTGTGCTGATCGGCCTCGGCATCCGCCATCTCGGACAGGTCGGCTCGGTGGCGCTCGCCCGGGCCCGTCGTGACCTCGACGGCATCCTCGCCGCCGACGAGGAGACCCTTGCGGCCATCGACGGCGTGGGCCCGGTCATCGCGTCGAGCGTGGTGGCCTGGTTCACCTCGGCGGTGAACCGGTCGGTCGTGGAGCGGCTGCGGGCGGCCGGTCTCCACCTCGAGGAGCCGGGCGGCCCGGTGGTCGGCCCACCCGGACTGCCCCAGACGCTCGAGGGCCGGTCGGTGGTGGTCACCGGGACGCTGGAGGGCTACACGCGCGAAACGGCAGAAGGAGCGGTGCTGGCGCGGGGCGGCAAGTCGCCGGGGACGGTGTCGGCCAAGACCTACGCCGTGGTGGCCGGCCGGGCCGCCGGGGTGTCCAAGGTGACCAAGGCCGAACGCCTGGGTGTTCCTGTCGTCCCCGGGGACGGGTTCGACGAATTCCTGGCGACCGGCGAGCTTCCCGAACCGGCATGACGCGTCGCCCCAGTTCGCGGCCACTGACGGCCGGGCGTACCGTCCGGGCCCGCCCGTTCCCCTCACTCACCAATTTTGACGATCTTCCCGGGCGGCCTAGGAATTGGCGCCGGGGCTGCTTGTAAACGGGGGGTTCCCTCGTTACTGTACCGATACCGGTTCAAAGGTCTTCAGGGCAGGGGGAGCTGCCCGTACCGGAGTCGTAGTCCAGGG
>JADGOH010000081.1 GCA_017883025.1 Acidimicrobiales bacterium | reverse complement strand
TGGGGCATCAAGGACGGCTACTTCGTCGACGACGAGGAGGCCGAGGCGTTCTCCGCCGAACTCAAGCACCTGATCGTCCATCAGATGGCCGCCTTCAACTCGCCGGTGTGGTTCAACATCGGCGTGGCCGGCGTGCCCCAGCAGGGTTCGGCCTGCTTCATCCTGTCCGTCGACGACACGATGGACTCGATCCTCAACTGGTACACCGAGGAGGGCGTGATCTTCAAGGGCGGCTCTGGCGCCGGCGTCAACCTGTCGCGGATCCGCTCGTCCCACGAGTTCCTGAAGGGCGGGGGTACGGCCTCGGGCCCGGTCAGCTTCATGCGGGGCGCCGACTCGTCCGCCGGCACCATCAAGTCGGGCGGCAAGACCCGGCGTGCCGCCAAGATGGTCATCCTCGACGCAGACCATCCGGACATCGAGGACTTCATCTGGTGCAAGGCCATCGAGGAGCGCAAGGCGCGCGTGCTGCGCGACGCCGGCTTCGACATGGACCTCGACGGCAAGGACTCGATCAGCCTCCAGTACCAGAATGCCAACAACTCGGTCCGGGTGACCGACGAGTTCATGCAGGCCGTCGTCGACGGCGGTGACTGGGATCTGACGTCCCGCGCCGACGGTGCCGCCATCCGCACCGTGCCCGCCCGCGAGCTGTTCCGCCAATTCGCCCGGGCCGCGTGGGAGTGCGCCGACCCCGGCATGCAGTTCGACACCACGATCAACAAGTGGCACACCGCCTCCAACACCGGCCGGATCAACGGCTCGAACCCGTGTTCGGAGTACATGCACCTCGACGACTCGGCGTGCAACCTGGCGAGCCTCAACCTGATGAAGTTCCTCCGCGACGACTCGTCGTTCGACGTCGAGGGTTTCCGGGCGTCGGTCGAGGTCATCTTCACCGCCCAGGAGATCATCGTGGGCAACGCCGACTACCCGACCGACAAGATCGCCGAGAACTCGCGGCGCTTCCGGGAGCTGGGCATCGGCTACGCCAACATCGGGGCGCTCCTGATGGCCCAGGGCCTGCCGTACGACTCGGACGAGGGCCGGGCGTGGGCCGGTGCCATCACCGCCCTCATGACCGGGCACGCCTACGCCACCTCCGCCCGCACGGCCGCCCGCATGGGCCCGTTCGCCGGGTTCCACGAGAACGTCGAACCGATGACCAACGTGCTCAAGATGCATCGTGACGCGGTGGCCGACATCGACGAGGAGCAGGTCCCGACCGAGCTGCTGTGCGCCGCCCAGGAGGCGTGGGACCTCGCCGTCGAGCTCGGCGAGCAGTACGGCGTGCGCAATTCGCAGGCCTCGGTGCTGGCCCCGACCGGGACCATCGGCCTCCTCATGGACTGCGACACCACCGGCGTCGAGCCCGACCTCGGCCTGGTCAAGACCAAGAAGCTGGTAGGTGGCGGCACCATGTCGATCGTCAACCAGACGGTGCCCCGTGCACTCACCCGGCTCGGCTACTCGCCCGACCAGGTGGACGAGATCATCGCCTACATCGACGAGCACAAGTCCATCGTCGGCGCCCCCTACCTCGCTCCCGAACACATGGCCGTGTTCGCCTGCTCCATGGGCGACAACACCATCCACTACCTCGGTCACGTCCGCATGATGGGTGCGGTCCAGCCGTTCATCTCGGGCGCCATCTCCAAGACGGTGAACCTGCCCGAGGACGTGTCGGTGGAGGACGTGGAGCAGTTGCACATCGACGCGTGGAATCTCGGCATCAAGGCCGTCGCCGTCTACCGCGACAACTGCAAGGTCGCCCAGCCGCTGTCGACGACCAAGAAGGACGGCGCCACGGCCGACCTCGCCGAGGAGCCGGCCGCCGGCTCCGAGGCCGAGGCCCACGCCCGTGAGCTCAGCGCCAAGATCGCCGAGCTCGAGGCCGCCCTGGTCCATGAGCAGTCCCGCACCCAGGAGACCCTGCTGGTCGGCGCGGTGCGGGAGCGCCTGCCGCGTCGGCGCAAGTCGTCGACCTTCTCCTTCCGGGTGGCCGACTGCGAGGGCTACGTCACCGTGGGCGAGTACGAGGACGGCCGTCCGGGTGAGGTCTTCATGAAGGTGTCGAAGCAGGGGTCCACCCTGGCCGGCATCATGGACGCCTTCTCGATCTCGGTGAGCCTCGGGCTCCAGCACGGCGTGCCGCTGTCGACCTACGTCCGCAAGTACGCCAACATGCGGTTCGAGCCGGCCGGCATCACCGACGACCCGGACCTCCGGATCGCCACCAGCCTGGTCGACTACATCTTCCGCCGGCTCGCCGTGGACTACCTGCCGCTCGAGGAGCGGGCCGAGCTCGGCATCCTCTCCACCGCGGAGCGGATGCAGCCGACCCTGCCAGGCGTGGAGGAGACGTCCACGCCGTCGTCCGGCATCGTCGAGGTGGTGGACCCGGTGACCGCCACGGTGATCGACGGCAGCGTGCCGTCCACCCCGGCACAGGCACCGTCGGCCGCCCAGGCCGCTGGTGCACCGTCGGCCGGGCCGCTGGCCCGGGCCGAGCAGCGGGACGCCCCCTACTGCTACCAGTGCGGCAATGCCATGCAGCGGGCCGGCTCCTGCTACGTGTGCGCGAGCTGCGGGACGACCAGCGGCTGCAGCTGACACTCGACGGCTTCAGCACGACCGGGGCGGCCCGGGCCTCACGGCCCGGGCCGCACTCGCGTCACGATGCCCCGGATCGTTCGCCCGGCACCGGGCGCGGTGCGGACCGTGCGGTGTCTGGGAGACTGCCGGCATGACCGACTTCGACACCGTGAGTCTCCCCGACGGACGCACGCTCGAGGTGTACGTCAGCGGACCGACCGACGGCCTGCCCCTGGTCATCCACCACGGCACGCCCGGCTCCGCGGTCCCGGATCGGCTGATCGAGCGTGCGGCCCACGAGCGCGGCCTGCGCTTCGTGTCGGCGTCCCGACCCGGGTACGGGACGTCGACCCCGCATCCCGGCCGCAAGGTCGTGGACGTCGTGGAGGACACCCGGGCCGTGCTCGGACACGTGGGGTCTGACCGGTGCGTCGTGGCCGGGTGGTCCGGGGGCGGGCCCCACGCGCTCGCCTGTGCCGCCCGTCTGACCGGGGCCGCAGCCGTCCTGGTGGTCGCCGGCGTGGCGCCCTACGACGCCGAAGGGCTGGAGTTCCGCGCCGGGATGGGCGAAGACAACGTCACCGAGATCGGCGCGTCGCTCGAGGGGGAAGCGCATCTCCGCGCGTACCTCGAACAGGAGCGCGTCGGCATGGAGGACCTGACGGTCGAGGCCCTCATCACCTCCATGGA
>JADGOH010000006.1 GCA_017883025.1 Acidimicrobiales bacterium | reverse complement strand
GACCCTGGAGGTGGCTGGCCGCTGAGGCGGCTCGCTGTACCACCTGGCGAATCCCAGCCAGACACCCACCGGGCGACCTAGCCGGACCGTGGTCCCATCCGGCGCCTCACGGGCCTCCCGGTGTTCAACGCAGCAACCTGTACCCGAAGGGCGCCTCTCCGGAGGCGCCCTTCGGCGCGCCCGGGGAAGCGTGCCGGCGGGTGCGATCAGGGGCGCATCGTCGTTTCGTCGACGTCGAGGGCGGCGCGGACCTCGACGGCCACCTGACGGCTGACCTTCCGCTTCGCGACCAGGCGGTCGAGCTCGTCACGCTCGACGGCGATGACCTTCCGGCGCAGCTCCATCTCGGCCTCGTAGTCGGCGTGCGACTCCTCGTCGTCCTGGCCATCGGACGACGTGGCGTCGCCGCCGCCGCCGTCGGAGCTGAGGCTGTCGAGCCGCCGGTCGACGTGGTCGAGCAGTGCCTCGTAGCCGGTCCGGAGCCGCCTCGCCACGTCGTCGGGCGTCCTGCCCTCGGCGGCCAGGTCGTCCATCCGGGTCAGCGCGAGCACGATGAGCCGTCGCCGGGCCTCGGCTGTCAGCACGAGGTCCTGCTCGTCGCGGCTGATCAGGCCCAGCCGGCGGATGAGCGGCGGCAGGGTCAGGCCCTGGCCGACGAGCGTGGCCACGATGACGGCGAACGTGAGGAAGAGCACCAGATCCCGCTCGGCAAAGGTCGTGGGCAGGGCGAGGGCGGCGGCCAGGCTGATGGCGCCGCGCATGCCGGCCCATCCGACGACCGTCGTCTCCCGCCACGTCGCCGGTGTCCCCTGGCTGGTGCTGAGCAGCCGGTTGCCCCGCGGCAACGACGTCACCCCGAACATCCAGGCCAGGCGCAGGACGACGACGGCGCCCACCACGGCCAGCGACTCGAGCACGAGGGAGCCCGAGGTGCGCGCCGTCAGGGTCTCGAGGATCGGGCGGAGCTCGAGCCCGACCAGCAGGAACGACAGGCCGGTCAGTAGGAAGACGATGAGCTCCCAGATCTGGCGCTGCTGGAGTCGGGCCCCGGCGGTGAGCGATCGTGAGCCGAAGCGGCCGAAGTACAGGCCGCAGGCGACGACGGCGAGGACGCCCGAGGCATCCAGTTTGTCGGCCGGCAGATAGGCGGCGAACGGCAGGATGAGGAGCATGGTGTTCTCGATGACGGGAGTCTCGGTGAACCGCAGGAGACGGGTGCCGGCCCAGCCGACGGCGAGGCCGATGCCGACTCCTGCCAGTACGGCGAAGACGAACCGGGCGGCCACGTCGCCCACGGTGAGGGTGGTGGCCACCGATGCCACGGCCCCCTGGTAGGCGGTCAGGGCGGTGGCGTCGTTCATCAGACCCGCGCCGCCGAGGATGGGGACCAGGCGCCGGGGGAGCCCCAGTTTGCCGGCGATCTGGGTGGCGGCCACCGAGTCGGGTGGCGACACGATGGCCCCGAGTGCGAACGCTTCGCCCCAGGTGGACTGAGGCACCAGCAAGTGGAAGACGGCGGCCACCAGGGTCATCGTGGCGAGCACCAGGCCGACGGCGAGCAGCAGGATCGGCCGCCAGTGGGTGCGCAGCTCCCGTGCCGACGTGTCGAGCGACGCGTCGTAGATCAGCGGTGGGAGGAACACCAGCAGGATCAGGTCCGGCTCGAGCGTGACCCGGTGGGCGAACGGCAGGACGGCGACGACCAGGCCGGCGATGACCAGCAGGATCGGGTAGGCGATCCGCAGCCGGTCGGCCACGGTGGCGACCAGGACGACGGCGATGAGCAGCCCGAGGATCTCGGCGATGGTCACCGGCGGCCCCCGGGCGCAGGGGGGCCGGGGTGCGGCACGGTCACGTCCAGGGGCCGAGGGCGGGCAGGTCGGCGCGGGCGAGGCGTCCGTACAGCCAGGCGAGCTCGTCGCGCTCGTCGAGCGTGCCCGCCGTCGGAGGTGCGAGCCCGCTGGGCAGCCGGACGGTCAGGCCGGCGCGCATCTGCGGCAGCCGGGCGGCTACGAATGCGTCGGACCAGTCGCGATGGGTCGACCCGGTGCCGAGGTCGACCAGGTGGACCTCGACCTCCAGCCACCGGCGCCCGGGCAGCTCGGCCAGCGGTCGCTCGAGGCCGCTGGCGTCACGGGTGATGCCGGCCCAGGCGTGGTCGGGTACGTCGACCCAGCCCTCGAGCATCCGGGCCGACGACATGGCCACGTCCTCGACGATGGTGGCGGCCCGGCGTCCGGCACCGGCTTCGATCTCGCCAGCGCGCTCGGACAGGCCGCCGGGGTACTGGTCGACGACGATGCCCTCGATGGCGGCCACCGTGCGTCGGGCGTGGCTGTCGGCGTTGCGGGCCAGGTGGGTCAGCAGGTGGCCGACGGTCCAGCCGGCCAGGAGCGACGGCGCACGCATGGCGGCGTCGTCGAGGGCCCGGACCGTGGCGAACAGGCGCGACTCGGCCTCGCTCACCCGTTCCAGGTCCTGGGAGGGGGCTGCCGGATGAGTCGCCATGCCCGACAACCTACGCGTCGTCGCCGGCGCCGACCACGGACACGGTGCCCGTCACCAGCCGTTGGTGCCGGGCCCGCCCTTGAACGGCCCGGTGAGGTCGTCGGTCACCCAGCCGCCGTAGAAGCCACCGGGCTGGGGTGTCACCCGCTCGTCGCCCACGAAACAGGCGTCCATGGGGCCGGCGTACACCGCCACGTATCCGGCAATCGGTGCGAACCCCGGGGTCGGGCGGTCGTAGGCCCAGGCCGCATCGGGGGCGGTCCGGTCGCCGACGACGACGTCGTAGTAGTGGGCCTCGCCCTTCCATTCACAGAACGAGCCGCGTCGGGTGTGTACGAGTGCGCCGTCGACGAAGGCACCCGGGGGGAGGTAGTAGTTGGGCGGGTGGCTCGTCTCGAGGACCCGGTAGGCCGCCGTGGTGTCGGCCACGGTGGCGCCGTCGAACACGATGTGGATGCGGTCGACCACGGGCTCGAGGCGCGGGGGACGGGGGTAGTCCCAGACGGACTCCTTGCCCGGGACCCGTTCGACGTCACGCGGGTCGGGGCGGCGGAAGAGGCTCATCCGCCCAGCATGCCGGGGCTGGGCGTCCCGTCGATCGGGCGGGCCTCCGCCAGGGGTACGAGGGCGAGCTGGCGACCCTGGGCGACGAGCCGGCCCCGTGCGTCCCAGATGTCGGCGTCCACCTCGAGGAATCCACCGGTCACGAAGCGGGTGCGGTAGCTGCAGCGCACCCAACCGGGTGCCGGACGGTGCCGGACGTGCGTGGTCAGCTCGAGGGTCGGTACCCAGCCGACGGGCAGGTCGGTGTTGAAGATGGTCGGCGGGAAGGCGTCCAACGCGCAGACGAGGCTGACGGAGTCGACCGGCTCCCCGTGGGGGAGCCGGAGCCAGCCCCGGATCCGGGCGACTCCGCTTCGCTCGTCGGTGCCCAACCGGGCGTCGTCCGGGTGGAGTCGGACCTCGACCTTGTCCATGAACGGGGGCGGATAGGTTCCGGTGGCCACGATGGGCACGCACTCGTCGACGGGTGGCAGGCCGGGGGGCGTGCCGTCGACGAGGAGGGAGTCCGACTCGCCGCTCAGGTCGCCGCAGGTGCCCAGCACCGACAGGAGCGGCCTGCCGTCAGCCTCGAGGGTGGCCGACGCCGTGGCGAAGCGCCGTCCCTCCTTGAGGATCCGGGTGGTGACGGTCACCGGCCCGGCCCGGCCCGGGGCCAGGAAGTGACCGGTCACCGACACCGGGTCGGGCCGCCCGGTGGCGGCCAGGAGGGCCCGGGCGCCCATGGCCAGCAGGTAGCCGCCGTTGGTGTTGCCGGCAATGTCCCAACCCGGACGGATCTCCCCCTGCCAGGTGCCGTCACCCGTCGGGGCCACCGCAGTCGCCTCCGCGAATGCGCCCGTCGTCATGTCGGGTTCCACGCAGCATCCGTCGCCATGGGCCAGGTCTACCCGGCTGCCCCGGCGGGCGTGGCCGCGTCCAGTCCCGCCGGGTCGATCCCGAGCCCGCCGGCGGCGCTGCTGGCGTAGGCGGCCAGGGCCAGCCGCAGTACCTCGGTGGCCTCGTCGGCACCCCACCACAGGGGACCCTCGCCGGTCCGCAGCCACCGCAGCCAGTGACGCCCCGACGCGTCGAAGCTGCTCGCCCAGTCGTCGTCGAGCGCGTGGTGGGAGTGCAACTCGCCGTCCCGGTAGACCTCGAGGCTCGGCTCCTGGATCCCCCGGGCCGTGCACCGGTTGACCCGGGCGAAGCCACGGCGTCCCGTGACCTCCCACCGCTCGTCGTTGGTGTAGTAGTCCGAGCGCAGGTAGAGGTCGACGGCCAGCGTGATGTCCCACACGCCGCGCACACCGTTGGCGTGCTCCCACACGACGGTGGTCGGCGCGTCCACGGCGATCCCGGGCATCACCTCGGTCGACCCCACCCAGGCCCGCACCTCGCGCACCGGGCCGAACAGCCACAGGGCGGTCGACAGCTTGTGCCACCCGTCGTCGAACAGGAGCGTGCCCCGACCCCGGCCGGCCTGCTCGAACTGCCACCGGTAGGTGTCACCGGGGACGTCCCACCCGCCGAGCCCGCTCGCCACCATCTTGAGGTGGTAGCCGCTCACCGCGCCGAGCTCGCCGGAGTCGATGACGTCCTTGAGCCGCTGCAGCGGCTCGTAGAACAGGTAGTTCTCCATCACCCGCAGGGTCCGATCGGCGGCGTCGGCGGCGTCCCGCATGCGGGCCGCCTCGGCCAGATCGTTGGCGATCGGCTTCTGCAGGTTGACGTGCCACCCGTGGCCGAGCATGGCGACCACCTCGTCGCAGTGCAGCGGGATGGGTAGCAGCGCCTCGACGGCGTCGACCGGGAGCCCGCTGGCGGCCAACTCGTCCACCGAGGTGAACAGCCGTGCGTCCGGCCAGTCGGCCTGGCGCATGCGCCGTCGCTCGTCACTCGGGTCTACCAGGGCCACGACCTCGACGTCGGGGTTGTCCCGGTAGGCGAGCACGTTGAGGTCGTAGATGCGGCCGAGGCCGGCGATGGCGGCCCGCACCGGACGGTCCATCGGGACGGAGGTCATCGCAGGACGGTACCGGTCGCGGCCGAGGTCGTGCTCCGCCGACGGCCTGGCCGGGCCCGGTCAGTTGCCCCCGAGGACCGTCGGCTCGACGCCGTCCCACAGCCCGACCGGGGCCTTGCCCACCGGGTAGTGGCCGGGCTGGCGCCCGGACGACATCTTCTCGATGCGCGCCGTCATGCCCGGGCTGAGGGCATCGGCCTGGATCATCTCGATGTAGGCGGCGGTGGCGTTGCCGACGTCGAAGAAGTCGCGCTGCCAGCTCCACTGGTGGTTGCCCCCGTACCGGAACCAGCTGCCGCCGAGCCCGGCGATCTCGTAGTGACTGCCGTCGGGCCGGGTGGCATCGGCGATCTGCTTCCACAGGCCGAGGATCTCGCCCTGGACCTCGTCGATGAGGATCCGCATGTACGGGTAGGTCCATCCGCCGAGGCCCTCCATCTCCAGGCCGACGGCATACTCGCGGATCTGGTCACGACCGACGGCCATGAACTCGTCGTTCGGTCCGACGTTCCAGCCGTACGTGGCGTCCTCGGTGAACATGTCGGCGAGCGGCAGCCAGTCCAGCCGCTCCTCACACTGCTTGTTGAGGTCCAGCCAGCGCTGCATGGTCGATTCGAGCTCACTGCGTGGGTACGACGGCACGGGGCAACTCCTTGTCGGTGGTTCAGGTGGTACTGGTCAGGTCGGGTCCGACGACTCAGTCGTCCTCGATCGAGAGGGCGTGGGTGGGGCAGAAGCGCACCGCTGCCTCGACGGCCGACCGCAGATCGTCCGATGGCGACGGGTTGAGCACCTCGACCAGGTGGTCGCGCCCGACGGCGAACACGCCGGGTGCCTCGGCCTCGCACACGCCGTGGCCCTGGCACAGGTCGGTGTCGACCACGACCCGCATCAGCCGGCCGCCCCCTGGTGGCTGCGGGCAACGGCCCGCCGGCGGTAGCGCACGACACAGGGCTGGGCGAGCTGCACGACCATCTTGGAGTGGTCGTTGCGGTACGAGTCGGCCGGCTGGGTCAGCTCGAACTCCCAGTCGAGCAGCAGCACACTGAAAATGGCCTTCAGCTGCATCATGGCGAAGGCCTGGCCGACGCAGCGGTGGCGCCCCGCGCCGAAGGGGATCCACGTCCACGGGTTGGAGCGGTCCTCCTCGCGGGGCTCGAGGTAGCGCGCGGGCCGGAAGGCGTCAGGTTCAGGGAAGTCCTCGGGTATCCGGTTGGACACGGACGGGCTGGCGCCGACCATCTGCCCGGCCGAAATGGTGTAGCCCTCGCACTCGAGGTCCTCCTTGGCCACCCGGAGCAGGAGGATGAGCGGCGGGTGGAGGCGCAGTGCCTCCTTGATGGCCGCCTCGACGTGGGGCATCTCGCGGAGGGCCTGGTAGCTGACTTCGACGCCACCCGCGTACAGCTCGGCCAGCTCGTCGTCGACCAGGGCCATCTCGCCGTCGTTGCGCAACAGCTCGATCAGGGTCCACGCCGCCGTGCCCGACGTGGTGTGGTGGCCGGCGAACATCATGGAGATGAACATGCCGGTGACCTCGTCGGCCACGAAGCGGTCGGTGCCGTCGGGGTTCTTGATCGACATGAGCACGTCGAGCAGGTCCCGGTCGTCGTCGGCCGGTGGCGGCTCCTCGGCACGGCGGTCCATGATCCCCTGGACCAGCTCCACCAGGCCCACCCGGGCGGCATCGCGTTTGTGGAAGCTCTCGATGTCGGCGTACGGGTCGACGTAGGCGATGGCGTCGGTCCCCTTCTCGAGGTCGTGGTAGAGCCGGCCGAACCGATTGTCGAGTTCGCGTCGGAACCGGGGGCCGATGAGGCAGGCCGACGAGGTGTAGATGGTCAGCTCGGCGAACCAGTCGAGCAGGTCGATCTCGCCCTCGTCGTCCCAGGCGGCGACCATCTCCTCGACCTCGGCGGCGATGGTGGCGGCATGCCCGCGCATGAACTTGTCGCGCAGCGCCTGGTTGTGGAGCATCTCGCGCCGGCGCTCGGGCGAGGCGTCGAACACCACGCCCTCGCCGAACACCGGGGTCATGAACGGGTAGGCCTCGGCCTGGTCGAGTACCTCCTCGGGCGAGCGGAAGAACAGCTCGTTGGCCTCGGCCCCGCTGAGGAGGACCACGTCCCGGTCGACCAGGCGGAAGACGCCCACATCACCGCACTCGGTTCGCACCCGGTTCATCAACCCGATCGGATCGGTCCGCAGCTCCTCGAGATGTCCGGTCTCGCCTTCGCCCCCCGAGACGCGGGTCGGCTGGCGTTGTCCGGTGTCGACGGTCATGGTGCGCTCCTTCTCCTCAGTCGGCCGGCGGCGCGATGGGCGCTTCCGGCTGCAGTTCGATCACAGTGGTGTGCACGCCGCGGGGGAGCCCGACGACGGCGCAGACGGCGGCGGCCACGCCGGCCGGCCGCATGAAGTTGGAGTGGCGGGCGAAGCCCCAGGACGCCCACTGGTCGATGACCTCGGCGGTCACGTCCGGATCCCAGTCCATCCCCATGCCGGTCAGCGTCGGCCCCGGCCGCAGGATCGTCGCCCGCACGCCGGAGCCCTCGAGCTCCATCTGCAGCGAGCGCACGTAGCCCTCGAGCCCCCACTTCGACGTGACGTAGGCGGCCATGGTCGGACGCGGCCGCTCGGCCACGTCGGAGGTGACGAAGACGACGTCGCCCCGCCGCCGTGCGACCATGTCGGGCAACAGCGCCCGCACCAGGCGGTGGGTGCCGGTGATGTTGACGGACAGCACGCCCTCGAGTGCCGCGGCGTCGGTGTCGAGCACGGCACCGGCCATGTTCTGGCCGGCGTTCGACACGACGATCTCGACGGAGCCGAGCGTGTCGGCGGCGGCCGCTGCGAACCGCTCGACGGATGCGTCGTCGGCCAGGTCGAGGTGGATGGCGACGGCCTCACCGCCCGCGGACCGGATCTCGGCAGCGGCGTCCTCGCACTCGGACACCCGCCGGGCACCCAGGACGACGGGGTGGCCGAGCGCGGCCAGCGCGCCGGCCGTGGCCCGGCCGATCCCGGACGAGGCGCCGGTGACCACAGCGGGCCGGACGTCGGGGTTGTCGGGAAACCTGGGCATCAGCGCAGCACCACCGTGGTCGGCAGGGCTGCGAGTCCCCGGACGTTGATCGAATGGACACGCTGGATGCCGTCGGGGTCGACGTCGTACTCGGCGACGCGGGTGACGAGCTCGTGCAGGGCGATGCGGGCCTCGAGCCGGGCCAGCGGCGCGCCCATGCAGAAGTGACGGCCGCTGCCGAAGCTCACCAGTTTCGACGTGTCCCGGTCGAGGTCGTAGTGGTCAGGGTCGGCGAAGACCGAGTCGTCCCGGTTGGCCGAGCCGGCCAGCAGCAGGACGCGTTCGCCCTCGGCGATCGTCGTGCCGTGCAGCTCCACGGACTGGCGGGTCACCCGCAGGAGCATCTGGCTCGAGGTGTCGAAGCGGAGTGTCTCCTCGGCCCAGTCGGCCACCCGGGAGGGGTCGGCGAACGGCTTGGCCCGCTCGTCCGGGTTGCGCCACCCCCAGTACCAAGCGTTGGCCAGGAGCTTGGTGGTCGTTTCGTTGCCGGCCACCACCATGAGGAACAGGAAGGCGACGATCTCCTCGTCGGTGAGGCGGTCGCCGTCGATCTCGGCGTCGATCAGCGCAGAGGTCAGGTCGTCCCGGCGGGACGTGCGACGCTCGTCGACCATCGCCTGGTAGTAGACGACCAGGTCGAGCGCGGCGGCCATGCCCTCGGCCGGTACGTCGAACACGCCGTCATCGCGGTGGAGGACGAGGTCGGCCAGACGGCGCAGCTCGGCCCGGTCGGCCACCGGCACGCCCACCAGTTCCGAGATCACGTCCATGGGCACTTTGCCGGCGAAGTCCTCGACGAAGTCGAAGCTGCCCCGGTCGAGGGCCGGCTGGAGATGCTCGAGGGTGATCTCGCGGATCCGGTCGGCCATGGCGTTGACCTTCGACGGGGTGAATCCCTTGCCCACCAGCGAGCGCATCCGGGTGTGCTTGGGCGGGTCGAGGGCGAGGAACGACATCGTCCGGTGGGCCTCGGGGCTGAACGCGGCCGGGTCGAGGGACACACCCCATGCGTTGGAGTACGTGTCCACGTTGCGGAAGGCGCCGAGCACGTCCTCGTGGCGGGAGAGCGCCCAGAAGTCGAACTCCTCGCTCCGGTAGACCGGCGCCTCGGCCCGCATGCGGGCATAGGTCGGGTAGGGGTCCTCGTGCATGTCGTAGGCGTAGGGGTTGTAGGTGACGGGGCCGTGCACCCCGGTCGTGCTCATCGGCGTGCACCCTTCTTCGTGCCCGCGGCCGATGCACGCGCACCGGTGACGAGGAGCTCGGCGGCGCCTGCGACGAACTCGGGGATGTCGAGGAAGGATCGATGCCCGGTGCCGGCGGCCAGCAGGGCGCCCGAGTAGGACGTCTCGAGCACCCGGACCACCCGTGGGTCGACGTCGGCCCCGACGGCGGCGACCAGGCGGTGGTGGGTGAGGGCGCCGATCCGGTCGCGCAGGTGGGCCACGTCGGGGCTGGGGCTGATGAGGGCCACGGTGCAGGCGTCGATCAGTGCGGTGCCCTGGCCGGCGAAGGGGATCATGTCCGAGATGGTGCGCTCGACCCGCTCGCCCATCGGCACCGACTCGTCGGTCGCCACCGCGGGGAGTGCCTCCATGCGCCGCCAGAGCACCTCGGCCAGGAGGTGGTCCTTCGAGCTGAAGTAGGTATAGGCGGTGGCTGGAGCCACGCCGGCCCGTCGGGCCACGCCACGCACGGTCAGCCCGGCGTAGCCGACCGCCTCGGTCTCCTCCTCGGCCGCCCGCACCAGGTTGGCCACGACCTCGGCCTGCCGGGCCGTCAGCCGTCGGCGGGTGGCCTCGACGTCGACGACCGCGAGGTCCTCGTCGGGCACCGCGGCCTGGGAGGTCACGAGCGCGGTCCCGGCGCCCCGGCGTTGGAATCGGTCATGTGTCCATACTATAGTCCAGACACTTGTCCAGCAACGGGGGAGATCCAGTGTCCGCAGCAGAGCACACGCCCTCGGGGGCGTCGGGGGACGGCGCAGGCCCGACGATCGGCGTGATCGGGCTCGGCGCCATCGGCGACGGTGTCGCCACCAGCGTCCGCGCCGTCGGGCTCCCGCTCGTCGTGTGCGACGTGCGCACCGAGGCCACCGACCGCCACGCGGACCACGCCGCCGTGGTCACCTCGTCCGCGGACCTGGCCCGGACGTCCGACGTGGTGGTCGTGGCCGTGGTCAACGACGAGCAGGTCCACGCCGTCCTGTCCGGACCGGACGGGGCGTTGGCCGCCGGGGGCCCGGCCACGACCTTCGTGGTGGTCAGCACGATCACCACCGCGTGCGTGGCCGCCGTGGGCGCCGAGGCGGCGGCACTCGGCGTCCCGATCGTCGACTGCGGGGTGAGCGGGGGGCCGTCGGCCGCTGCCACCGGCAAGCTGGTGTGCATGGCCGGGGGAGACCCCGAGGTCATCGCCCGTCTGGCGCCGCTGTTCGACGCCATCGGCTCGCTCACCGTCACCATGGGCCCGTTCGGCGCCGGACTGGCCGCCAAGCTGGCCCGCAACCTGGTGCAGTACGGCGGGTGGCTGGCCGCCTACGAGGGCCAGGTCCTGGCCGAGGCGGCCGGGATCGAACTGTCCAAGCTGGCCCAGGTCATCAAGGCCAGCGACGCCCTGATCGGCGGGGCCTCGACCCTGATGTTCCGCCCCACGGTGGCGCCGTTCACCGAGGACGACCACCCGGGGTTGGTGCATGCCATGCAGACCGGCGCCGCACTGGCCCACAAGGACCTGCAGGCGGTCCTGGCCCTGGCCGCTGACTTGGACGTGGACCTGCCGATGGCGGCCATGACCGAATCGCACTGTGACGACATCTTCGGCGTGGCCGGGATCGAGGAGGACGGACGATGAGCACGACGGACAGCGCAACGGTGGTCGGCGAGGAGCGCCTGCTGATCGACGGCGAGCTGCGGCCCGCCCGGTCCGGCCGGGTCTTCGAGACGGTCAACCCGGCGACCGCCGAGGTGCTGGGGGTGGCCGCCGACGGCGACGCCACCGACATGGACGACGCCATCGGGGCGGCCCGCCGGGCCTTCGACACGACCGACTGGTCGACCAACGTGGCCCGGCGGGTCGCCGGCCTGCGTCAGCTGCAGCAGGCCTTCGAGCGCAACGCCGACGCCATCCGGGCCATGACGGTGGCGGAAACGGGCTCGCCCCTCTCGTTCACCTACTCCGCCCAGCTCGACGCTCCTGTCGGTTCGCTCGGCTGGGTGGCCGACCTGGCGGAGTCGTACCAGTGGGAGACCGACCTCGGCAACGCCGAGCCGCTCGGGATCCCGTCCCACCGCTGGGTCCGTCGCGAGGCGACCGGCGTGGTCGGCGCCATCACCCCGTGGAACGTGCCCCACCAGATCAACCTGGCCAAGCTCGGCCCCGCCCTCGCCGCCGGCAACACGGTCGTCCTCAAGCCTGCGCCCGACACCCCGTGGTGCGCCACCGTCCTCGGCCGGCTCATCGCCGAGGAGACCGACATCCCACCCGGCGTGGTCAATGTCGTGGCGTCGGCGGACCACACGCTGGGGGCCATCCTCTCCACCGACCCCCGGGTCGACCAGGTCAGCTTCACGGGCTCGACGGCCACCGGCCGCAAGGTGATGGCGTCGGCCGCCGAGACCATCAAGAAGGTCTTCCTGGAGCTCGGCGGCAAGTCGGCCTTCGTGATCCTGGACGACGCCGACCTGCGTGGGGCGTGCGCCACGGCCGCCTTCACCGTCTGCACCCACGCCGGGCAGGGGTGCGCCATCACCACGCGGCTCATCGTGCCCCGGGCGCAGTTCGACGAGGCCGTCGAGTCCACGTCCAAGGTGATGGCCATGTTGCCGGCCGCCGACCCGACCGACCCCGGCACCATGTGCGGCCCGCTGATCAGCAGCCGCCAACGCGACCGGGTCGAGGGGTATCTGCGCCTCGCCACCGAGGAAGGCGGCTCGTTCGTGCTCGGCGGCGGCCGCCCCGAGGGACTCGACGCCGGGTTCTTCGTGGAGCCAACGCTGATCGTGGGTCTGCCCAACTCGTCCCGGGTGGCCCAGGAGGAGATCTTCGGGCCGGTGCTCGTCGTCATCCCCCACGACGGCGACGACGATGCCGTGGCTCTGGCCAACGACTCGGCCTACGGGCTGTCGGGCTCGGTGTGGGGCGGCGACCGGGATCGGGCCGTCGGTGTGGCCAACCGGATCCGCACCGGCACCGTCGGCGTCAACGGCGGCCTGTGGTTCAGTCCTGACATGCCCTTCGGCGGGTATAGACAGTCCGGCGTGGGACGCGAGTCCGGCGTGGCCGGGTTCGAGGAGTATCTGGAGACCAAGTCCCTGGCCGAGCCGGCGTGACCGGCTCCGGCCGACGGGGACCGACCGAGGGAGCGGTGGCGACATGAGCGGATCGACCGGCGACGCACGCGCCGCGGGGCGGGCGAAGATGGACGAGGTCTACGGGTTCAGCGTCGACCCCGACACCATCGAGGGCCCCTACGTCGACGTCACCGTCGACCACCTGTTCGGCGCGATCTGGACCCGGGAGGCGCTCGACATCCGGGACCGGCGGATGCTGACCATCGGGGTACTGGCCGCCCTCGGCCAGTCGCCGTTGCTCGAGATCCAGTTCCGGTCCGCCCTCGACCGGGGCGAGCTGTCCGAGGAGCAGGTGCGCGAGATCGTCCTGCACCTGGCCCACTACATCGGCTGGCCCCTGTCGACCGGGGTCAACGCCGCCGCCGAGAAGATCATCGCCCAGCGGGCCAAGGCGGCAGCGGCCGCCGACGCCCCGACCGAGGAGTCCGGACCATGACCGATACCGCACCGACCACCACCTTCGACTTCGCCGGCAAGGTGGCCATCGTCACCGGCTCGGCCGGGGGCATCGGCCAGGCCTACGCCGAGGCACTGGCCGCCGCCGGGGCCGCCGTGGTCGTCGCCGACATCGACGCCGACAAGGCCGCCGCGGTCGCCGAGGGGATCCGGTCGTCGGGCGGCTCGGCCATCGGCGTGGCCGTGGACGTGGCCGACCCCGCCTCGGCCGAGGCCATGGCCGCCTCGGCCGTGGACGGGTTCGGGGGCATCGACTACCTGGTCAACAACGCCGCCATCTTCGGCGGCATGAAGCTGGACCTGCTGCTCACGGTGGACTGGGAGTACCTCAACCGGTTCTTGTCGGTGAACATGCTCGGTGCCCTCAACTGCGTCCGCGCCTGCTACCCGGCCATGAAGGCGCGGGGCGGCGGGGCCATCGTCAACCAGTCCTCGACGGCCGCCTACCTGTACGCCGGGTTCTACGGGCTGGCCAAGGCCGGCGTGAACTCGATCACCCAGCAGCTTGCCCATGAGCTCGGCGGCAACAACATCCGCACCAACGCCATCGCCCCGGGCCCGATCGACACCGAGGCGTCGCGCACCGTGGTGCCGGACGCATTCATGCAGCCGATCCTGGCCGGCCTCGCCCTCAAGCGGATGGGGCAGACCTCGGACCTGGTGGGGATGTGCCTGTTCCTGCTGTCCGACGAGGCCTCGTGGATCACCGGGCACGTCTTCAACGTCGACGGCGGCCAGATCGTGCGCCCGTGACGGGCCCGACGGCGGTTCCGTCGTGAGCACGCCCCACGACCACCGCATCGAGTTGGAATTCCTCGACGAGGTCCTGGTCATCGCCTTCGACCGACCCGAGGCCCGCAATGCCTTCGACACGGCCATGTACCGTGCCGTGGCCGGTGCCCTGTCCGGCGCGCTGGAGGACGACGAGGTCCACGCCGTGGTGCTGACCGGGCGGGGCAAGGCGTTCACGTCGGGCCAGGACCTGCGAGAGATGGTCGCCATCGCCACCGGTGACAGCGTGACCGGCACCGGGCTCGGGTTCACCGACCTGCTCGACCTGCTCCAGCGGTTCGACAAGCCGCTGCTGGCCGCCGTCCACGGCGTGGGCATGGGGCTCGGCTGCTCGATCCTCGGCCACGTCGACCTGGTGCTGCTGGACGAGAGCGCCCGGCTGCGGGTCCCCTTCGCCGAAATGGGTGTGCCGCCCGAGGCCGGGTCCAGCGTGCTGCTGCCCGCCCGGATGGGGTGGCAGCAGGCATCGGCCGCGCTGCTCGCCTCGGAGTGGATCACCGCGGAGGTGGCGGTGTCGTCCGGTCTCGCCCTGCGCACCTGCCCGGACGGCACGGTCTTGGCCGAGACCCTCGAACTGGCCCGCAGCATCGCCTCGTTCCCGACCCATGCCACCCGCCAGATCAAACGGCTGATGCTGGCCGGGCGGGGCTCGGCCGTGGCCGACGCCCGCAGGCGCGAGGAGGCTGCCTTCGCCGCGCTGTTCGCCGACCCGTCGGTCAACCCGGGGACGCAACTCGCCGCCGGGCTCGGGGACTGAGTCGCCATGCGCCTCGGAGTCACCTGCTTCCTGACCGATCGCGACCTGGCCCCGGCCGAGTTGGCCACCGCCGCCGAGGAGCGTGGCTTCACGTCGCTGTACCTGCCCGAGCACACGCACCTTCCGGTGCGGGCCGACACCCCGCCCGCGCTGGTCGAGGGCGTGCGGGCCGACGACTACAAGCGGAGCCTCGACCCGTTCGTGGCCCTGGCTACGGCCGTGCCGCTCACCATGCAGCTGCAGCTCGGGACCGGCGTGGTGCTGGCCGCCCAACACGACCCCATCGTCCTGGCCAAGCAGGTGGCCACGCTCGACCACCTGAGCGGCGGCCGGGCCGTCCTCGGTATCGGCTTCGGGTGGAACCGCGAGGAGGCCGCCGACCACGGGGTCGACTTCGCGGCCCGCCGACGGGTGGCCCGCGAGCACGTGCTGTGCATGCGGGCCCTCTGGCGTGACGAGCAGGCCGAGTACCACGGCGAGTTCGTCGACCTCGACCCCTGCTACAGCTGGCCCAAGCCGGTCCATGGCCGGGTGCCCGTGCTGCTGGGCGGCGCCGCGACCCCGGCCAACTTCGCCGCCATCGCCGAGTACGGGGACGGGTGGATGCCCATTGGCGGGTCGGGGCTGGGCGAGGCGATCCCCGAGCTGCGCCGCGCCTTCGAGGATGCCGGCCGTGACCCGGCGGACGCCCGGGTGGTGCCGTTCGGGACGATCCCGGGCGACGCCAAGCTCGAGCACTTCGCCGGCCTGGGGGTCGACGAGGTCGTCCTTCGGGTGCCCGGGGGCAGCCGGTCCGAAGTGCTGGCCGTCCTCGATGCGCACGCCGGCTTCGTCGAGCGGCTCGGAGGCACACATGGCTGACGGGACGGCACCAGTCGAGACGGGACCGGACGAGCGGGCGCGTCGCACCGGCCCGCCCGGACGGCCGTGGAGCGGCGGCGGACGCGAGGTGCTGGCCGCCGCCGTGCGTCGGCTCATGGAGCTGACCGTCACGTCCGCGCCACCACCCGGGGTGCTGGCCGAGGTGGCTGCGGGCGTCGAGGCGCTGTCCGACTCGCTCGAGTTCGCCGTCCCCGACGACTCGGAGCCGGTGCCGCGCTTCTCGGGGTACGACGTGGCGGTCGAGGAGCGTTCCAGCCTCGTCGACTCCATGCCCTTCGACATGGTGGCCGGACCGTGCAACCCGCTGGCCCCGCCCATCGAGCTCTGGTTCGACCCGCCGCTGGCCCGCGGGCGTGCCGTCTTCTCGCCGACCTACGAGGGGGCGCCGGGGTGGGTGCACGGAGCGGCCCTGGCCGCCGCATTCGACATCATCCTGACCGCGGCCAACGTGTTGGCCGACGCCGCCGGGCCCACCGTCGAGCTGACGATCCGGTACAAGCGACCGACGTTGATCGGCGTGGAGTCGCTCTTCGAGTCCCAGGTGACCGAAGTCACCGACCGCCGGACCTACAGCAGGGGGGCTCTCCTCCAGAACGGGAAGGTGACGGTCGAGGCCGTCGGGGAGTTCGTCAACATCGACCGGGACAAGATTGCCGCCCTGCACCGTATGCGGACGCGGCACGACGTGACGGACTGAGCCGGGTGTCACGCGGTGGACGCAGCGATTCTCTACAGTTCCCCTCGTCGCATCATGTCGGGGGGACAGTTCCACGACCTGCTGGTGCATCCATGACAAGGGGGAGACGACCATGATTCGAGCTACGAGCGATCCGAGGACCGGACGCAGGCGGCGCGCCGGCGCACTGGTGGCGGCAGGGCTGGTGCTGGCGGCGACGTTGGGCGCCTGCTCCTCGACCAACGCCCAGTCCACCGCGACGACGGCGTCGGGAGGCTCGAGCGGCTCGTCCAAGATCCCGTCGTCGGCGTTCAGCGACACCACGGGCATCACCTCGTCGACGATCACGGTCGGCAACGTGTCGACGCTGTACGCCGGCCTGTTCAAGGGTGCCCTCGTCGGGACCCAGGCCTATGCCGCCTACGTGAACAGCCAGGGTGGGGTCAACGGGCGCAAGCTGCTCGTCGACTCCTACGACGACGGCTACCAGGGCGCACCCAACAAGCAGGGCCACCAGCAGATCACGCAGAAGGACTTCGCAGCGGTCGGCGGGTTCTCACTGCAGGACAGCTACGGCGAGACGGTGGTGGCCGCCAACCCGGGCCTTCCCGACGTCACCGTGCCGCTCGATCAGGGCCTGTCCGACCTGCCCAACCTGT
The DNA here is from genome assembly GCA_017883025.1 of Acidimicrobiales bacterium. Classification (GTDB taxonomy): domain Bacteria; phylum Actinomycetota; class Acidimicrobiia; order Acidimicrobiales; family RAAP-2; genus Bog-756. Next base: position 7,325 of record JADGOH010000006.1, on the reverse strand, counting down.
TCAGCCCCGACCCGGGCGCCATCGGCTGGCAGCTCGGCCCGCTCGAGTATTTCAAGCACCGGTACCCGAGTGACGTGAAGGGCGCCGGTGCCCTGATCGCCGACCAGCCGTCGGCCATCACCAAGTGGGGCGGCGAGAAGGCCGCCATGCAGTCCATCGGCTACAAGGTGGTGTACGACCCGACCTTCAACATCACCCAGACCGACTTCAACCAGAATGTGGTCGCCATGCGCCAGGCCGGAGTGAAGATCCTCTTCCTGGAGCAGATGCCGGCAAACTACGCGGCCGCCGTGGTCAAGGCGCTGAACCAGCAGAACTTCCACCCCCAGATCGTCTTCGGCGTGTCCACCTACTCGGAGTCGCTGGTGCCGGACGCGGGTGGCGCGGCGGCCATCGATGGCGCCTACATGGAGGGGCTCACCTCGCTGTTCCTGGGCGAGGACGCCAGCACGATCCCGGCGGTCAACACGTTCCTGACCTGGGTCCAGAAGGCGTCGCCCGGGTTCAAGCCCGACCTCTACACCGTGTTCGGGTGGCTGTCGGCCCAGCTGTTCGTCCAGGGACTGACCGCGGCGGGCGCCAACCCCACCCGGGGCTCGGTGCTCCAGCAGCTCGGCAAGATCACGTCGTTCAACGGCAACTACCTCATCGCCACGTCGAATCCGGCGGGCAAGGTGCCGGCCAACTGCTACGTGATCTCCCAGATCGTCCAGGGCAAGTTCCAGCGAGTCGACGACCCGCCGGTCAGCGGACCGTCACACGGCTACCGGTGCGACGCCCCGTACTACTACTACCCGCCGAGGAAGTAGCCGGGACGGGAACGTCGGCGCGGCCGTAGGCTGCGTGCACCATGTGCGGACGGATCGCCCTCTACTCAGAGCCCGACTTCCTGGCGCGGGTGTTCGACGCCCAGCTGGCGCTCGACGTCGCGCCCGACGGACGCCCCAGTTGGAACATCGGCCCGATGCGCTCGGTCGTCGCCGTTGCCGAGGTGCCCGACGACGGGGGTGCGCCCGGCGGGCCCGTGCACCGTGAGCTCGGACGCTACAAGTGGGGACTGGTCCCGTCGTGGTCCAAGGATCCGTCGATGGGCAACCGCACCTTCAACGCCCGGGCGGAGACGGTGGCGTCCAAGCCGTCGTTCCGGGCGGCGTTCACCGCACGTCGGCTGGCCGTGGTGGCCGATGGCTTCTACGAGTGGAAGCCAGGGGAGGGCAAGACGAAGCAGCCCTACTACTTCACCCGGGCCGACGGGCAGCCGCTGGCACTGGCGGGGCTGTGGGAGCAGTGGTGGGGCGGCCCCGGTGCTGCCGACTCGGACGATGGCGAGCGACCGGCGCTGCGCACCTGCACGGTGATCACCACCGAAGCCGGGTCCGACATGGGCGACATCCACCACCGCATGCCGGTGGTGCTGGAGCGCGAGGTGCTCGAGGAGTGGCTCGACCCGGCCAACAAGGACAAGCCCGAGCTCGAGTCGCTGCTCGTGCCGTCACCGGGAGGCACGCTGGTGCACCGTGCCGTCGGGCGTGAGGTGGGGAACGTCCGCAACGACGGACCGGAGCTGATCGAGGCCGCCGTCGAGGGCTGAGTGTGCCGGGTCGGCGGCGTCACCATGCCGTTCCTGTCCGATCGACGTTCATCGGGAACGTGGAGTGATGATGCGTGGAGCGCGCGCCGACAGGCGGGCTCTCATCACCTTCCGCTCCCACGGGTCGAGGAAAGGTGTCCGGCACGCCGATCGGGGTAGGGCCTCAGCAGGAACCGAGCAACCTGGGGGGCCGAACAGTGACTGATAACGCCGATGTGCAACCGCTGGTCGCTGCTGCGTTCGGAGGCCTCGCCGACTTGCTCTCGACCACCTCAGATGCCGGATGGGACACCGGTTCGCTCTGTGAGGGTTGGCGGGTTCGCGAAGTGGTCGCCCACATGACCATGCCGGCCCGCTATTCGCAAGGCGAGTTCATGGCACAGCTCGAGCGATTCGGGTTCGACTTCACCCGGCTGTCGAACGAGCTCGCGATCAGGGATGCAGAGGCACCGTCTGCCCAACTCGTGGCCGACCTCCGTTCGGACGTGCTGCACCACTGGACACCACCTGCAGGTGGCGTCCACGGAGCCCTCAACCACGCGGTCATCCATGGTCTCGACGTGACGGTGCCCCTGGGTGCGCATCGCATCGCCACCGACGGGTCGATCCAGGTGGTCCTCGACGACCTCACCGGGGGCAGGGTCCACGACCACTTCGGCATCGACATCGACGGGCGGGCGTTCGAGGCCGACGACCTCGACTGGACGTATGGTTCCGGCGAGGTCTTGCGGGGGGCCGCCGAGGACCTGGCGCTGGCGATGTGCGGCCGGACGGTCCCTGGCGGTCGGCTCGACGGCAGCCCACTCCGACGGGGTGCGCCAGCTCAGGATTCCTAGGTCCCGGACCCGGTCGACCACACCCGCTGACGCCCGCCAACGACGAGTGCCCCGCCTGGGGCGGGGCACTGCGTGCACCGGACGGACCCGGCGGGGTTCAGATGACGGCGACCAGGTCGGGCCACCGATGGGACTCAGGCGTCAGCGGTCGCCTTGGCGGCACGCTTCATGAGCTTGGACTTGCGGTTGGCCGCCTGGTTCTTGTGGATGACGCCCTTGGCGGCGGCCTTGTCGATCCGCTTGACGGCCAGCTGGATCGCCTCCTCGGCGGTCGTCACGTCGTCGGCGATGGCGGCGTTCGCCTTCTTGGTCCGGGTGCGCAGCTCGGACCGGACGGCCTTGTTGCGGGCCTGGCGCTTGACGGCCTGGCGGTTGCGCTTGATCTGGCTACGGATGTTTGCCACTGCTTGTCCTCGTCGTCCTTGGTGCCTCGGGTCCGGGCGGCGCACGTGCGTCACCGCCACGGGCTGCGTCGGGTCCCCGGGATCCCGTCCTGGGATCGCCTACCGGAGACAGTGAAGGATAGCAGTTCGGGCCCCGTCCGGCCCACCGGGCCCGACCGCCGCCGCCCGGGCTGGGCGCCGGTCCGGCTTGGGTACGCTGGTGACCCCGTGCTCCCCATCGACCGTATCCGCAACTTCTCCATCATCAGCCACGTCGACCACGGGAAGTCGACGCTGTCCGACCGCATCCTCGAGCTGACCGGGGCCGTCGACCCCCGTCAGATGCGCGAGCAGTACCTGGACTCGATGGACATCGAGCGGGAGCGGGGCATCACCATCAAGGCCCAGAACGTGCGGGTCCCGTGGCACGACCACACGTTGCACCTCATCGACACCCCGGGGCACGTCGACTTCGGCTACGAGGTCAGCCGCTCGCTGGCCGCCTGCGAGGGGGCCGTCCTCCTGGTCGACGCCTCACAGGGGATCCAGGCCCAGACGCTGGCCAATTGCTACCAGGCCCTGGAGAACGACCTCGAGATCGTCGCCGTCCTGAACAAGATCGACCTTCCCGCCGCCGACCCCGAGCGCTGCGCCGCCGAGATCGAGAACGTCCTCGGGCTGCCGGCCGACGAGATCATGCACATCTCGGCCAAGACCGGTGAGGGGGTGCCCGCACTGCTCGATGCCATCGTGGCCCGCATTCCTGCGCCGACCGGCGACCCGACGGCCCCGCTGCGGGCACTCATCTTCGACTCCGCCTACGACCAGTACCGCGGAGTGGTCAGTTCGATCCGGGTGATGGACGGGACGTTGACCGGCTCGGACCGCCTCCGGTTCATGCAGGCAGGCGCCAATCACGAGATCGAGGAGATCGGTGTCCGCACGCCGGTCACCGTGCCGGTGGACGAGCTCGGCCCAGGCGAGGTCGGCTATCTCATCGCCGGCATCAAGGATGTCGGCGGTGCGCGTTCCGGTGAGACCGTGACCACTGCCACCCATCCGGCCGAAACCGCGCTCGACGGCTACCGCGACCCGAAGCCCATGGTGTTCTGCGGGCTGTTCCCCATCGACGGCGACGAGCTGCCCGACCTGCGTGACGCCCTGGAGAAGCTGCGCCTCAACGACGCAAGCTTCACCTACGAGCCCGAGTCGTCCCGCGCACTCGGGTTCGGGTTCCGGTGCGGCTTCCTCGGACTGCTGCACATGGAGATCGTCCGCGAGCGGCTCGAGCGCGAGTTCGACCTGTCGCTGATCGCCACCGCCCCTTCGGTCGCCTACCGGGCATTCCTGAACGACGGCACCGAGGTGGATGTCGACAATCCGAGTGAGCTGCCCGAGCCGACGGCGCTCGACCACGTCGACGAGCCGATGTTGCGGGCCACCATCCTCACCCCGGCCGAGTACACCGGCACGATCATGGAGCTGTGCCAGGCCAAGCGGGCGGAGATGATCAAGATGGACTATCTCTCGCCCGAGCGGGTCGAGTTCGTGTACGTCATCCCCCTGGCCGAGGTAGTGGTCAACTTCTTCGACCAGCTGAAGAGCCGGACCAAGGGGTACGCCAGCCTCGACTACGAGCCCGGCGGATACGCCACATCGGACCTCGTGAAGGTCGACCTGCTGATCAACCGGGTGCCGGTCGATGCCTTCTCGACCATCGTCCACAAGTCACAGGCCGACTACTACGGCCGGCGCATGACGGAGAAGCTCAAGGAGCTCATCCCCCGGCAGATGTTCGAGGTCCCCATCCAGGCCGCCATCGGCGGCCGGGTGCTGGCCCGCGAGACGGTCAAGGCCCGCCGCAAGGACGTGCTGGCGAAGTGCTACGGCGGCGACATCACCCGCAAGCGCAAGCTGTTGGAGAAGCAGAAGGAGGGGAAGAAGAAGATGAAGAACATCGGTCGCGTCGAGGTCCCCCAGGAAGCCTTCGTCTCCGCTCTCAAGCTCGACGACTAGGCACCCGATACCTAAGACCCGCGAGGGTCGCGGGTCTTCCCGGTCGCCCGGGGCGCACAGGCAGGTCGGGTACGCTTCGTGTCAGATGAGTCCCTCGGATCAGCGGCTGCTGTGACGGCAGCGGACGCACCCTTCGCGAACGCGAGCCCCCGTCAGTTCCTGCGTAACGCGGCCGCCTCCTACGCCAACCTGGTCCTCGGGGTCATCCTGAGCCTGGTGCTCACCCGGGTGCTGCTGCGCGACCTCGGCGCCAGCACCTACGGCCTGTGGATCGTGCTCCTGTCGATCGTCGGCTACCTGGGCGTGCTCGACGTCGGCGTGTCGACGGCGGCAGTCCAGCGGGTCGCCCGCATGACCGCCATCGGCGACAACCAGGGTCTGGCCGACGTCATCCGCACCGCGTCGGTCTTCTTCTCGGTGTCGGGCGGCATCGCCGTGGCCATCACCATGGTGCTGGCGCCGTTCCTCGACCGGATCCTCCATCTCGGCCCGACCAGCGCAGAGGTGGCCGGTGTCACGCTGGTCCTCCTCGGGGTGATGCTCGCCGTCCGGTTCGTGACCGGCGTGCCCAACGCCGTGCTGTTCGGTGTCGGCCGCAGCGACCGCTCGTCGGTCATCACCTTGGGCAGCACCCTGGTCACCCAGGGTGCCCAGGTGGTCGTGGTCGTGCTCGGCGGCGGCCTCGTGTGGCTCGGCGTGGTCACCGTGGTCGGCACCTTCGTGACCTTCGTGATGACCAGCTTCGTGGTCCGGCGCATCACCGGGCACACGGTGCGCTCCGGGCGCTTCGAACGGTCGATCATGGTCGACCTGCTCAGGTTCGGCGGGCGGAACACGATCATCACCATCAGCGGCATGGTCTCGTTCAGCCTCGATGCGCTGATCATCGGCATCATCCTGCCGGTGGCCCAGGTGGCCCCGTATGACATCGCGCTGTCGACGGCCAACCTGACCCGCAACCTCACGACCTACGGTGGCGACCTCCTGCTGCCGACGTACACGCACTTCGAGTCGATGCAGGACCCGGAGCGCCAGGCCCGCTTGTTCTCCCGGACCGTCATGGCGACGCTGGCCATCTCGTTGCCGGTCCTGGTGGCCCTGGCGGCCTTCGGCGACCCCATCCTGACGCTGTGGCTCGGCAACGTTCCGGCCAAGACCTACTCGATCATGATCGCCCTCGGGTTCGTCACCGCCCTCGAACTGCCCGGCCACCAGTGCTTCATCTTCCTGACGGGGATCGGCCGCAACCAGCTCATGATGCGGATGGCCGTCCTGGGGGCCACGGTCAACCTGGCCGGCAGCATCGCCTTCACGTTCCTGCTCGGGCCCATCGGCCCGGCCGTCGGGTCGCTCCCGGCGGTGCTGGTGATCGACTTCACCATCCTCCCGATCATCGTGTGCCGCTACCTCGGGGTGCCGTTCGGCCGCTACGTCAAGGACGCGCTGCTGCCGGTACTGCCGGCGGTCGCCATGGCCGGAGCGGTGGCGCTCGCGATCCTCTGGCTCCTCCCGGCCCACTCCGGGCTCTCCACGTTCCGTGGGGGTGTCCGCGCCCTGGTCAGCGCGGCGGCCGTCGTACTGGCCGCCTGGGCGGTCATGGTCGGGATGACGCTGAAGCTCGAGCCCGACGTCCGGGCCGCGGTGCGCACCAAGCTCCGCCGGGCGACGCGATGACGCGGTCACCGTCGCCCGGGACGGGCGCTGACGTGCAGGGGATCCCGTCGTCGGACTCGACGGCGTTCCCGACCTGGTTCGGGCCCGAGGACCGACCACTGTTCGGCTGGGTCCACCTGCCCGCGCACCCGAGCGGCCACGGCGTCGTCCTGTGCCCGTCGATCGGCCTCGAGGGCGAGGCCAGTCAGCTCGCCTACCGGTCCCTGGCCCGGTCACTTGCCGACGCCGGCTGCGCCGTGCTGCGCTTCGACTACCACGGCACCGGCGACTCGACCGGCTCCCTGGCCGACCCTGACCGGGTCGACGAGTGGATGGCCGACGCCGGCGCCTGCCTGGACTACCTGCGGGAGGCGGGCGTCACGTCCCTGCACCTGGTCGGCACCCGCCTCGGCGCCACCCTGGCCGCCCGGGCCGCGTCCGAGGACGGTCATGTCGACTCCCTCACGCTCTGGTACCCGTGGACCAAGGGCAGCCAGTTCCTGCGCTACCAGCGGGCGCTGCGCCGGATGTATGCACTCGGTGACGGCTCGGCGGCCGACGACGGGTCCACCGAGATCCCGGGGTTCGTGCTCGGTGCCCAGCTGTCCGCCGATCTGAAGGCGCTCGACACCGGCCGTCCCGAGCTGGCGCTCCCGAAGGCCGTATTGGTCATCGACGCCGCTGACCCCGAGACCGGCGAGGTCGCCCGACGCGAGTTCGGCCCCGAGTGGTGCACCCGCCGCTCCGGCACCGGGGTCGACCGGCTCTTCGGCGTCGAACTGATGCGGGCCTCCGTGGACCGGGAGGACCTCGACGCCGTCATCGAGTTCGTCCTCGCCTCGGGCG
>JADGOH010000080.1 GCA_017883025.1 Acidimicrobiales bacterium | reverse complement strand
GGCCGAGCCGGCGGGCGAGGTGGCGCTGATCGAGGTGGCCGAGTTGAGGGTGAACGTCGCGGCATTGGTGGAGCCGAACTTCACCGCGGTCGCCCCGGTGAAGCCGCTGCCGATGATGGCCACGACCGTGCCGCCGGCCGTCGGGCCGGCGTTGGGGCTCACCGAGGCCACGACCGGCGCCACCACGAAGGTGTAGTGGTCACCCGCTCCGGTGGCCGACGGGCCGCCGGGGGTGGTGACAGTGACGTCGACCGTGCCGGCCGAGCCGGCAGGCGACGTGGCACTGATCGAGGTCGCCGAGTTGACGGTGAACGAGGCCGCGGCCGCCGAACCGAAGTGCACGGCGGTGGCGCCGGTCAGGTCGGTCCCGGTGATCGTCACGCTGGTGCCACCGACGGTGGGGCCGGTCGACGGACTGAGCGACGACACGGCCGGGGCGACCACGTACGTGTAGTGGTCACCGGCGCCGGTGGCCGAGGTGCCCCCCGGGGCGGTGACGGTGACATCCACGGTGCCGGCCGCACCAGCGGGAGCCGTGACGGTGAGCGAGGTCGCCGAACTGACCGTCACCCCGGTTCCGGCCGTCGGGCCGAAGTGCACGGCGGTGGCGCCGGTCAGGTTGGTGCCGGTGATGGTCACGGTTGTACCGCCGGCCGTGGTGCCGGAGGTGGGCACGACCGCGCTCACTGTCGGAGCAAGGCCGTAGGTGAACGTGTCACCGGCGCCGGTCGCCGAGGTACCCCCGGGCGTGGTCACCGTCACGTCGACGGCGCCGGCCGACCCGGCGGGCGACGTGGCGCTGATCGACGTGGCCGAGTTGACCGTCACGCCCGTGGCCGCAGCGGCGCCGAAGTGCACCGCGGTTGCACCGGTGAAGCCGGTGCCGGTGACGGTGACGACCGTCCCACCGGCCGTCGGACCGGTGGTCGGGGTGATCGAGGTCACCGCTGGTGCGCCGCCCACGGTGAGCGTGAAGTCCTGGACCGCGTCGGCCAGGATCCCGTTGTGGGCGGTGAACGTGATGGGGAACGTGCCGCTCACGGACGGCGTGCCGGTAAGGGCCCCGCCGGTGAACGAGACCCCGGTCGGCAGGCCTCCCTGCTCGGTGATGGTCGGGACGGGGCTGCCCGATGCCGTCGGCGTGAACGTGCCGGGCGCTCCCTGGGCGAAGGTGGTCGAGGTCGCCGAGGTGAAGGCCGCCGGGGTGCTGCCGCTGGGGCCGGGGACGGCCGTCCAGTTGAACCCGTTGGCGTCGCCGGCATTGGCGTGGAAGGTGACCTCGGTGTTCCAATTGTCGGTCAGGGCGCCGGACGAATTCGCGCAGGCCAGGCCGGACTCCCAGATGCCGCTGGCCGTGGCACCGGAGCCCGTGTAGAGGAGCTGGGCCAGGGTTGCGCCGCCGGCGGACACGAGCGGCCCCCATTGGAAGTTGTTGGGGATGGAGATGATCTGGCCGGTTCCGATGGCCGTGTTGACCGCTCCGTAGTAGGTGCCGGTGTTGTCCACGAGTCCGTAGCCGGTCGAGGGGAAGCCGATGAAGGTGACGCCGGACAGGGTGGTGCCCTTCTGCACCAGGTAGCTGTAGACGTGGTAGCCGTTGGTGGCCGTGTCGCCGCCGCACGCGGCCTGGGCCGGGAGGACCACGGTGAACGGTGCAGTGGACCCGCCGGAGGTCAGCGGCGTGGTCACCCCGGGGGAGGCGATGGTGGCGATCCCGTCGACGGTCGGGGCCGAGGCCGAGGCGGGCTTCGCCCCGGCCAGGACGAGCGCACCCATGGCGACGATGGCGACAAGAAGCGCCGTGAGGACGGTCCGGAGGCCGCTGGCGGAGCGTCCGGCTCGGAGCTGACGAGGTGCCGGGGACGAAGTCCCCTCAACTGTGGATTGCGGCATGGACCCGATCCTTCGTAGTGGCGTTCGGGAAACGGGCAACATCTCGCCAACTTCCCGTCGATTTCCTAGTATCCCTAGTAACTCTATGGGTATTGTAATACCTCGTGCGCACCGTGTCGACGTACATCGAGGATTCCGGAAGGCACCGCTCGGGGCGGTGCCCGGCACGTCCGGCCAGGAGGTCGCACTCCCCGTCTGACCCCGGGGACGTCCAGGGACGGTGCGCAGCACCGTCCCTGGACGTCGTGTGCTGACCGCGAGCCGTGCCCGACCCGCGCCCACCGCTGCCGCTAGGCGGACAGTGCGAGGACGAAGCTCGCCGTGGCGGTCTTCTTCGTGCCCTTGGTGTGATCGGTCACGGTCACCGTGAACGGATACGGCCCGGGTGCCGGCGCCTTCTTGGACACCTTGACGGTCCCGCTGACGACCCCGGTCTTGGCGTTCAGCTTCAGTCCCTTGGGCAGTTTGCCGGTGGTGACCTTCCACTTGTAGGGCGTCGTCCCGCCGGTCGCGACCAGCGCGGCGCTCGCATACGGCGTGCCGATCTTGGCCGTGCCCGGGCTGAGCGACGTGGTCACGATGTGGAACCCGGACACGCCGGTGCTCACCGTGAGGGTGAAGCTCTGCGTGGCGTCACCGAGGATCCCGTTGTGGGCGGTGAACGAGATCGGGAACGTGCCCGTCGCCGTCGGGGTGCCCTTGAGCACCCCGCCCGTGAAGGTGACTCCGGTCGGCAGGGCGCCGGCCTCGGTGATGGTCGGTGCCGGCGTGCCCGAGGCGGTGGGGGTGAAGGTGCTCGCCGCGTTGAGGGTGAACGTGGTGGAGTTCGCCGAGGTGAAGGCGGCCGGTGCGCTGCCGCTCGGTCCCGGGACGGCCGTCCAGGTGAAGCCGTTGGGGGCGCCGGCCTTGGCGTTGAAGATCACCTCGGTGTTCCAGTTGTCGGCCAGGATGCCCGACGAGTTGGCACACGCCAGCCCCGCCTCCCAGATGCCGCTGGCCGAGGTCCCCGAGCCCGTGTAGAGGAGCTGGGACAAGGTGACGCCGCCACCGGACACGAGCGGTCCCCACTCGAAGTTGTTCGGGACCGACACGATCTGACCGGTGGTGGTCGCCGTGTTGACCGCTCCGTAGTAGGTGCCCGTGTTGTCCACCAGGCCGAAGCCGGCCGAGGGGAAGCCGATGAACGTGACGCCGGACAGGGTGGTGCCCTTGTGCACCAGGTAGCTGTACACGTGGTAGCCGTGGGCCGCGGTGTCGGCGTCGCACGCGGCCTGGGCCGGGAGCGCCACGGTGAACGCGGCGGTGGAGCTGCCGGAGGTGAGCGGGGTTGTTCCGCCGGGCGACGAAATCGTGGCGATCCCGTTGAGCGTGCTGGCCGACGCCGGCGTGGCGTCGGCCAGCACCAGGGTGCCGAAGGTGGTCAGGGCGGCCAGCAGGGCGGTCAGCCCTGCCCGTGCCGTGGCCCTCGGGGCGCCGGTCCGTGCGGACCGGGCCCCCAGGTGGCCGTGGATGTCACTGCGGTTGCTGTGCATGGATGTCGTTCCTTGGGTGTGTGCGAACTCGGATGGTCAGCGGTGTCGGGTGGGCCGGTCCGTGCGGATCAGCTGTTCCCGGTGGTGGTCGTCGAGCCGCAGGTGCCCTCCGAGACGGTGAGGCTGTCGAACCCGAAGGTGTTGACCAGGCTCTGCTCGCCGGCCGCGCACAACGACGACGTGTTCCCGACGAACAGGCTGACCAGGGCGGCGTCCTTGGTGAACCCGGTGATCTTCGAGGTCGGGAGGACCGTGTAGACGTTGTAGCCGTACTGGGTCGACTGGTAGTACGTGGTGCTGGGCACCTCGGGGGCCGAACCGGTGTAGGGCTTGCCCAGGGCGTCGATGGCGGCCAGGTCGGCGCCGCCGGTCCGGGCGGCCGACGAGCGGTCGACGGCGACCCCGTTGGCCTGGGAGATCCAGCTGCCCGACGAGATCGGGATGACCGCGTCCGAGCCTGCGGGCAGGGCCGAGGCGAACGTGTAGAAGTTGTCGCCGCTGTTCTGCTGGATGTTGTTGCAGCCGGCGGCGTTGGCCGCCGTGTTGGCCGTCGCGTCCGACACGCCGATGGCCGCCTCGAGGTTCGACCGGGGGGTCGAGCCCGAGATGGTCAGGCAGGCGAAGACGGTGTCGCCGTTGATGGTCGAGGTGCCCGTCGACGACGAGTAGAGGGCGGTCAGCTGTGCTGTCGTCAGCGTGCCCAGGTGGCCGGTGCCGTGGTCGAACTTGATGACGCCGAGTGCGTCACGGGCGAAGGGCACGAACGTCAGCGTGGCCCCCGACGACTTCGGGCCCCGGGCGGCCCGGGCGAAGTCGATCTGCCCGGTCACGTTGACCAGGGCGTTGGTGCACGACGCCGACGTGTTCTGCCACCCGGTGCCGCTGACGGCGGCGAGCAGCGCGGCGATGCCGGCCGTGGTCGAGTTCGGCCGGTCGAACGACGGGCCACCGAGCTTGGTGGTCACGCACCCCGGGTTGAGGGTGGTGCCGCCGGCCGGGGCGGCGTCGAACGAGTCGATCGTCTTGTTGTTGGTGGCGCCCGAGGAGTGGATCGGGAGGTAGAAGTTGGAGGTGCTCGCCGGCGGGGCGGGCGAGGCGCCCGAGACCCCGGCGTAGACGTCCTGGGTCACGTCGGCCCCGACTCCCGCGTAGGCGGAGACGAAGGACGGGTCGGCCTGGGCCGAAGTGGTCAGCGCGGTCAGCGTGGCCAGTCCGGCGGTGCCGGAGACCACGGCGACTGCCGTGGCCACACGGAGGCTTCGGAGACGGATGAGTGAACGCAATGCAGGCTCCTTGTTCGGCGTCGGACGGTCGACCCCCACAAGGCCCCTACCCATACCCGACATTTCCTAGTGGAATTGGCAGGATATGCAGCCCGACCAGCCTTGTCAAGAATTCCCCGGAACAATTTCACCCACGCTGAGCTGGGTGAACGCGCCGCCACGGCGCGTGGCCCCCCTACGTAGACGGTGGGGATTCGGGCCGGCTCAGCCTCGGCGCGTCGGCCACACGGGCGTGCGACCGGGGCTCGCCACGGTGGACTCAGGCCCGGATCAGGGCGTCCAGGAGGGCCACGAGTTCGTCGGGCGCATCCTCCTGGATGAAGTGGTTCGGGCCCTCGAGCACCAGGTGGGGTTGACCTTGCGCCCCGGGGACCCGCCTCTGGAACTGGAGGTGGGCACCGGCGCCGAAGGCGACCGGGTCCCGGTCGCCGAACACCGTCAGGAACGGCTTCTCCCACGCCTCGAGGTACGCCCAGGTCGCACGCATCATGGGTACGCCCGGGTTGTCGGGCTGGACGGGGATCAGCAGGGGGAACCGCTTGGGCGATGCCTGGTACGAGCCGTCGGGGAACGGCGCCACGTAGGCAGCCACCTCACCCTCCGAGAGCTCGCGGGTGGTGCCGCCCTGGATCAGTGCACCGATGGGCAGCTCGTCGACCGACTGGCTGAACGCGAGCCAGTCCTCCAGGAACTTGTTCATCCCCTTGCCCTCGGGCAGGCCGGTATTGGCGGCGACCACGCGCTCGAACCGCTCGCCGTGGAGCGGTAGGAGGTTGAGCCCGGCCGTGCCGCCCCAGTCCTGGCAGAACAGCGTGATCCGGTCGAGCCCCTCCCCCACCAGCCACTGACTGAGCCAGTCGACGTGGGCGGCCAGGGTGTAGTCGTCCTGGTCGGCCGGCTTGTCGGAACGGCCCATTCCCATCAGGTCGGGGGCCAGTACCCGGTGGCCCCGGGCCACGAGGCCCGGGACCATGTGGCGGTAGAGGTAGCACCACGACGGGTTGCCGTGGAGCAGCAGGACCGGGTCCGCATCCCGGGGCCCTTCGTCGAGGAAGTGCATGCGCAGGGCGGTGCCGTCGTCCGCGGTCACCTCCCGGTAGTGGGGGGTGAAGTCGAAGTCGGGCAGCCCTGTGAACCGCTCGTCGGGGGTGCGGAGGACGTCCATGTCCGGCTCAGGCCCCTGCGGTCACGATCGAACCGATGAGGTCCTCGAGCAACGGGTCGACGACGACCACGACCTGCTCGGCCACGCCGTCGGTCCCGGCCAGCAGCGGCAGGGTCGCCTCGTCCACCCGGTCGAACCGGACGTCGTCCCACGTCCGCCCGTCACCCAGGATCACACCGTCGACGCTGAAGTGCGCCACCGGAACGACGCCCTCGGGGTCGTCGCCCGGGACCGCGCCCTCCGCGAACCGGCGGACCCGCATCACGACCGGGCCGCTGCCGGCGTCGCCGGGGTCGCCGGCGCTCACGGGCACGCAGCCCATGACGATCGTCGTCTCCATGCCGGCCTCCTTGTGCACGTACTGCTTCTGGAAGTCGTCCCGGTTCTGCATGGCGAAGAACGAGGCTCGGCTCGGGTACCGGACGATCCCGATCCGCTCCCACGCCACGTGGTCGGCCACCTGGTGGGTGACGTCGCCGAAGAGCGGCACGGTGGCCCCCAGGTCGGCGAGGACCGCGGTCGGCGCGTAGATGTCATCGGCCTCCCGGCCCGAAATGGTCGATGCGGAGCCGTCGCCGTAGTCGGCCACGGGCTTGTACTTCATCAGGTTGAGCATCCACACCTCCCGGTCCTCCTCGGGCGACAGATGGAGCCAGCGGCCGGCGGTCTCGGTGTTGATCGTGCCGAACGGGTACTCGAGCGGGTTCGCCATCAGGGTGCTTCCTTTCGTGTGGGCCTGCGGGGCCGGTGGGTGGTCGGTCAGGGGCGGAGCAGGGCGCCGAGCGCATCGACCAGGAGTGGTCGGGCCTCGGTCGGGGCCAGGCGTTGGTGGACCAGGTAGTGGTCGAGGGCTTCGAAGGCGAAGAGGGCGTCGACCGCGGCCAGGCGGGCCCGGGCCCGCGCCGCGTCTCCGGTGGACAGCTCGGGGGCGAAGTGGCGCCCGATCTGCTCGCGCAGGAACGTGCGCGCCGCCTCCATGTCCTCGCGGACGAGTCCGTCGAACGTCGCCCGGAGTCGTGCGGCACGCACGGTGGCGCCCACCTCGGCCTGCAGACGGAGCCGGCTGTCCACGAAGCGGTCGATCCGGACACCCGTCCCGCCCTCGCCGATGGCGGGGATGCGGAACAGCGGGGCCCGCCGCTCGATGTTCCGGGCGATGGCGGCCCGCGTCAGGCTGTCGTGGTCGTCGAAGTACCGGTACACGGACCGCACCGAGAGCCCGACCCGCAGGGCGACCTCCTCGGGACCGGGGCGGAGATTGTCCTCCGAGAACAGGTCGAGGACGGCGTCGAGGACGGCATCGCGGTTCCGGTCGCGGATGGCCGAGCGCCCGTCCACCGTCGAGGGCACGGGCGGCTCGAGGTCCGACACCTGCTGCGCCGACACCGCCGTCAGGCCCCCGGCCCGAATTTCGGATGCTTGCCCTGCTCGAGCCGGCTGTTGCGTGCGTGCACCCGGGCGCGGGTCGACTGATGGGTGAGGATCCAGAACTGGTCCGCCCGCACGGCATACACGACGTCGGCGGCCAGGTCGGCCGGGGGCAGTGCCACGGTTCCCATGGCCTCGGCGATCTGGTCGATCGGGATGGCCGGAGGTGCCGGCATCCCGAGCGTGGCGGGGGCGTTGCGGGTGGCCTCGAAGATCTTGGTGTCCACCAGCTCGGGGCACAGGCACGACACGCCGACCGGCGTCCCCTCGAGCTCCATCGCCAGCGACTCCGACAGCCCGACGACTGCGTACTTGGTGGCGTGGTACGACCCGAGCATCGGCGACGACGTCAGACCGGCCTCGGACGCCGTGTTCACCACGTGGCCCTCGCCCTGATCGAGCATCAGGGGGACGAAGGTGCTGACTCCGTAGGCGGGGCCGAGGAGGTTGACGCCGACCACCCAGTCCCAGACGGCCGGCTTGGTCTTGTGGTTCGGTCGGCCCGATGCCACGCCGGCGTTGTTGCAGAGCAGCTGGACCGAGCCGTAGGCCGCCAGCGCCGCGTCACGCAGGCCGGCGACCTGGTCGGCGTCGGACACGTCGCACACCACCGGGGTCACCGCCCCGCCTGCGGCGGCGATGCGGGCCGACTGCCGTTCCAGCACGGGCTGCTCGATGTCGGCCATGACCACCCGCATGCCCTCGTCCAGGAAGCGCTCGGTGAGCGCGAGCCCGATGCCCGATGCCGCCCCCGTCACCACTGCCGTACGTCCGTCCAACTCCATCGCTGTGTCCTCCTTGTCGTGTCGAGTCCATCGGGCCGGTCGAGCCGGTCGCGTTCTGCGCCGCGCGCCCCCGGCCCCAGGTCATGCCCGGGCGATCACCTCGTCGCCGTAGCGGGCGAGCGCGTCGGCCGTGTCCTGGTAGAAGAGGAACGCCGGGACCACGACGCGGTCCACGCCAAGGTCGGCCAAGGCCGCCGCCTCCTCGAGCGCGGTCGGGCCGAACACCCCGTTTCCGCCGCACGTGAGCTCGATGGCCGACGGATCCCGCCCGGCCTCGGCGGCCGTCGAGCGCACGAGGTCGAAGAGCTCGCCCAACCGCCGGTGGCTCCCCTTGGCCGGGAAGAACCCGTCGCCGATCCGGCCGGCGCGGCGTGCCGCGACTCCGCTGTGGCCGCCGACGTGGACGGGTACCGATCCCGACACCGGCTGGGGGCGGCAGATGCAGTCGGTGAACGACGTGAACTCGCCGACGTAGGTCGCCCGGTCCTCGCTCCACAGGGCGCGCATGGCGGCGATCCCGTCATCGGTGCGCCGACCCCGCTCGTCGAAGGGCACCCCGATGGCGTCGAACTCCTCTGCGAGCCAGCCGACGCCCACACCCAGCTGCATCCGCCCGCCCGACAGGTGGTCGAGGGTGGCGACCTCCTTGGCCAGCACCACGGGATTGCGCTGGGGCTGGATCAGGATGCCCGTGCCGAGGTTGATCGTCGTGGTGGCCGAGGCCACGAAGGACAGCCACACGAGCGGGTCCGGGATGGGCGCGTCATCAGCGCCGGGCATCCGACCCGACTTGTCGTAGGGGTATGTCGACTCGTAGCCGACGGGCACCACGGTGTGCTCGACCGTCCACAGCGACTCGAATCCCGCGGACTCGGCCGCCCGTGCGAATCCCACGGCCAACACCGGGTCGCAGAACGGCCCGGTGTTGGCGAAGACGATGCCGAACTTCATGCGGGGACCTCCTGGGTCTGGAGCGTGCAGATCGTCCCGATCCGGGGGTCGACCCTGCCGGACAGGTACGTGCGGAACACCTCGATGACGGCCTCGGGGCCGGTGACGTGCTCGAGCGTGAGCCATCCGGTCACCCAGTCGGCGTAACGGACCCACGCCTCGGCCATGGTGGCGGCCAGCACGTCGGCGCCCCAGTCGCGGCTCCGCTTGGAGATCTGACTCGGGGCGAAGAGGAACGCCGGGGCGGGGCCGGGCCGCGGGACGTCGTCGGTGGCGGGCGGACTGTCCCAGTGGGTGTCGCCCACGATCATGGAGTGGGCGAGGGCGTCGCCCAACCGGTGGTGGACGGCCGACACCACACGCTGGTCCCCGGAGACGTCGATGAAGACCGACGGGACCTGGTCCAGGGAGTCCACGGCGTCGTAGGTCACGACGTCGTCGAACACGCCGAGTGACCGGCAGAATTCGGCGTTTCCGGGCGACGTCAGCCCCACCGTGCGCACGCCCCGGGAGCGCAGCAGGTAGGCGGCGCCCAGCGCCGTCTTGGCCGACGCACTCGAGACGACGACCTGGGCGGCGCCGAAGTCGTCGTGGTCGGCCACGAAGTCGTCGATGACGAAGGAGGTGAAGAACAGCGGATAGAGGAGCATCTGGAGCTCCTCGGCGTCAGGGCGGTAGGCCGGGTCGGTCGCGCACCGCCGATACGTGTTGTACGGCCCGGCGAGCTGGGACCGGTGCGGTGCCAGGTCGGTCACGTCGGCAGCGGTGGCCCGGCCCGGCTGGATGACCAGCTCGGTCGACATGGGGACGAACCCGAAGAGCCGCTCGCCGATCGCGACGTCGTGCGACCTCGTTTCGACGACCTCGACGAACCCCCAGGCCGGCACCCGGCCCCACGCCGTGGCGTCGTCGGCGTCGGCCGGGGACGCCGGGAAGGCCTCCCAGTACCGGAGCATCTCGCCGATCACCGCGTAGGAGACGTTGTTCGACGAGAACCCGAACCGGTCGACCCGCAGCCGGGCCTCACCGTCGGCAAGCGCCCGGACGCCCGGGTCCACCACGCGCCACTCGGTCAGCTCCGTGCGTGCGACCTCGATGTCCATTCGACCGTCTCCCTCGCCTCGAAAGACAGCGCCGCACCGATGCCGTCGCGGCGCCGCCGATCGGCGTCCCGAGGGGTCCGGGTCATGTCATGTGCGCTGACATCTGTCAAGGTAGCTGACAGAAGATACGCTGGCAAGCGACCCTTGCCGACCACCTCCCCCACCCTGACCGCCGGCGACGTCGCCAACCACGTCGCCCGCGCGCTCCGTCCGTCCGAGCCGGCACGGGGGCCCGCCGCGTGCCCGGGTGGGCACCGGCCGCCTCCGATCTACAGTCCCATGACCACGTCGAACAGGAGATCCGCTGATGGACCCCTACATCCTCTACGCCATGCCCGGCTCGCTCTACTCGGGCAAGGCCCGGTCGTACCTCCGCAAGCAACGGATCGAGTACGTCGAGCGGGTGCCGGGCGACCCCCGGTACACCGACGCGGTCGTCCCGGCGATCGGTCGGTGGATCATCCCGGTCCTGGAGGCCCCGGACGGCACGCTCGTCCAGGACACGGTGGACATCATCGACCACCTCGACGGGCAGGTCGCTACTGACAGGTCCGCCTATCCGGCCACGCCCGTCCACCGGGCAGTCGCCCACCTGCTCGAACTGTTCGGCGGCGAAGGGCTGCTCCGACCGGCCATGCACTACCGGTGGGACTTCGACGACACCAACGTGGCGTTCCTGTCCAAGGACTTCTCGGCCAGCCTGGTGCTCGGGGGCGACGACGAGACCCGCGACGGCGTGTTCGCCTTCTCGAGCGATCGGATGCGCTCGGCCACCACGGCCTTCGGGGTCAGTGAGGACCTCATGCCCGAGATCGAGCGGTCCTACGAGCAATTCCTCGACCTGTTCGACGCCCATCTCGCCGGCTCCCCCTACCTCCTCGGTGGACGACCGACCATCGGCGACTTCGGTTTCATGGGCCCGCTGTTCGCCCACCTCGCCCGCGACCCCCACCCGTCGGTGCTGATGAAGCGCCGGGCGCAGCGGGTGTGGCGGTGGGTCGAGCGCATGAACGCGCCCGTTCTCGACGCCGGCGAGTACGGCGACGTCTCCGAGGACCTGTTTGCCGACGACGGGGTGCCCGACTCCCTGCGTGCCCTGCTCGCCTACATCGGCGAGGAGTACCTGGACGAGGCGGTGGCGCAGGTCGCCGCCGTCGACGGCTGGCTGGCCGAGCACCCGGACGCGGCCGAGGGTGACGTCGTACTCGGCAAGCCCAACCGGCGGTTCAGCGGGACCACCACGTTCGAGTGGCGGGGCCGCCCGATGACGGTCGCGGTCGTCCCGTACCGGCTCTACCTGATCAAGCGGCTGCAGGACGCGGTGGCCGGGGCGGGCCCGGACGCCGAGCCCGCCGTCCGGGCGGTGTTCACCGAGGCCGGGCTCGACCCGCTCCTCGACATCCGGCCCCGTCGATGGGTGGAGCGGGCCGACAACCACGAGGTGTGGGGCCCGCTGCAGGACCCGGTGCTCCCGTCCTGAGCGGCCCCCTCGCCGTGGTCGCACCGGTGGCGCCGTCATCCGGTCGGCGCCCGGTCAGCCGACGCCGCCACCGGCCCGGGCGGCAATCCAGTCGACGACGGCGAGGTCCGGGCGTCCGCCCGACAGGCGGGTGAGCTGGCGCAGGCCCGTCGGGCTGGTCACGTTCACCTCCGACAGGCGTCCGTCGATCACGTCGATCCCGACGAACCACAGCCCGTCGGCGCGCAGCGCCGGGGCCAGGACGTCCACGATGCGGCGGTCCCGGGCGTCGAGTTCCACGACCTCCACGGTGGCCCCCAGCCCGATGTTGGCCCGGAACTCGCCGGGCGCGGGCCGACGGTTCAGCACACCGAGCGGCGCACCGTCGAGCAGCAGGATGCGACGGTCGCCGTCTCCGACGCCGGGCAGGAACTGCTGGGCCATGACCGGGCGGGTCCCGCCGGCGGTGGCCGCCTCCACCAGGCCAGGCCCTCCAGGGTCGCCCGCCGCCAGGCGCACCACCCCCCGACCCCCGTGGCCGTCCAGCGGCTTCACCACGGCGCCGCCGTGCCCGTCGGCGAACGCGACGAGGGTCGGGCCGTCCGCGGTCACGACCGTCGGGGGCATCAGGTCGGGGAACCGGCACGCGTAGAGTTTCTCGTTCGCCTCGCGCAGGCCCCGTGGGTCGTTCACCAGCAGCGTGGTCCCCCGGGCGAACTCGAGCAGCAGCGTCAGGGCCAGGTAGCCGGCGTCGACCGGCGGGTCGGTCCGCACCAGCACGGCGTCGACCCCGTCGAGCCCGACGGGACGTGCGCCCCGCGGTCCCGCCGTCACCGCCGGACCCGACGCCGCCACCGGGCGCACCCGCGCCACCACGCGTCCGTCGACGAGCGAGACGTCGGCCGCCGTGCAGCACTCCACCCGGTGGCCCCGTTCGAGGGCGGCGGCCATGAGTCCCACCGACGTGTCGTCGTCGGGGTCGCACCTTTCCAGCGGGTCCATCACGACCAGGAGGTCCACCGGTGCGTCAGTCCCCTGCCGCGGCGCGCACGTCCGCCCGGTAGCGCCGGAACCGGCCCACCAACTCGTCGTTCTGGTCGTCCGTCCACGCCACGTGCGCCCATCCCTCGAGCCCCCGGCACCGGTCGAGGTGGCCCGCCACCCGCCGGTCGAGGGCGCCGGTGAACCCCAGTCGGGCCAGGGCCCCGAGGCGCACGTAGACGGGCACCGCCGCAGCCTCGGCGAGGGACGGCGCCCCGCCCGCCAGCCAGGGGTCGTCCTCCACCCACGCACCCATCTCGCCGAGGGCGGCGGCCAGGGCGTCCGAGGCCCGGGCGATGCGCTCCACGTCCGTCCCGTAGTAGACGCCGATCATCGGGGTGAACACGTGGGAGTCGATCCACGCCGTCCGCTCGCGCACCCGGGACCGGCCGGCGGCGTCCGCCGGCAGCAGCGGCCGCTCGTCGAACTGCTCCTCCAGCCAGTCGAGGATCGGCAGCGAGTCTGCCCGGTAGGCGTCGCCGACCCGGAGCATCGGGATCTCGCCCCTGGGCGAGTGCTCGACGAACTCGGGCGGCACGACGAACCCCGGCGGCCGCACGGCCGTCGGAGGGACCACGACCACTTCGTGCGCGATCCGGCGCTCGGCCAGGGCGAAGGACACCCGCACCGAGTAGGGGCAGATCCAGTGCCCGAACAGGGTGACCGGCGGCGGGGTGTCCGGTGTCGTCATGCGAAGAGCTGCTCGCAGCCCGTGCCGTCGAGCACCCGGTCGACGGCGGACCGCACCTGCGGGGCCAGGGCGTCGTGCGCCGCGCGCAGCCATGTCAGGCATTTTCCCTGGTACGCGAACGGCCCCTGCCGGTACTCGGTCCCGTCGATGGCGCACACCACCTCGTCGGCCCCGGACGCCAGGGCTGCCGCGTTGGCGACGAGGAACGGGGCGTAGGTCCGGCCGACCTCGTGGAGCAGGGCACCGATGGTGTCGGGCACGGATCCGGCATCCACCCACCCGTCGTCCCACCCCTCGTCGCCGTCGACCGGGAGCCAGCTCAGGTCGTCGGTGAGGTTCACCCAGTGCACCACGCGGGGCGCCCGCTCGACCGCCACCCGAGCGGACTCCGGGTCCCACCCGACGAGCTGGCTCAGCTGTCCGAAGATCCCGAAGTCGCCCCGGCCGGGACGGTCACCCAGGAGGTAGGGCTGCCCGGCCAGGTGGGCGTCCAGCAGGTCGAGCAGGCGCTCGTAGGAGCGCTCGATCACCGGCCGGTTGCCCTCGGTGGAACCGACCAGCGCCATCCGCCCCTGCTGGCGGTCGGTGATGAACTGCCGCGACCGCTCGAGCGTGGCGGCCGGCATCTGCTCGTCGATGTCGAGTGGGAGCTGCCGTCCGGCCTTGGCCACCGCGTCGGGGTACCACCAGCGGTAGTGGTACATCGCCTTGGTCACCCATTCGTCGCCGTAGTCCTCGAGCAGCAGGTCGCAGAAGGCCACGACCGGGTCGACCGGGACGAGGCTCCGGCCGGCGAACTCGGCCTCGAGCCGCACGATCTGCGGGCTGGAGTCGATCATCGCGTCCGGGTACCGGCCGTCGGCGTCGGGAATGCTGATGGCCGGGATCAGCGCCACCGGGGCCGGCGGCAGGTCGTCCCAGCGCGAGCCGCGCAGCACCCACTCGAAGGGGATTCTCCGGTACCGGAGCACGGCCCGCATCTTCAGCGAGTAGGGCGACCCGAGGGCCCCGGCCATCCGTAGCGGGCGGACCGGGCCCCCACCGGTGGTGCCGCTCACCCCGAGGTCTCCTCGGAATAGCTGTTCTCGAGGTTGTCCTGCAACACCTGGGCCGCGTGGGCGGCCGTCGCCACCACCAGCGGGGCGGTCAGCGTCCGCACCCGGTAGGTCCAGCCCGGCGGCAGCGTCAGCTTCGAGGCGAGCCCGGGCAGGTCGGCCCGGGCCAGCATCGGGTCGGTGATCTGACAGTAGGTCTGCATGACCCAGATGGCGCCGCCCGGGTCGACCAGCTCGTAGACCTGGCGACCGGCATCGAAGGTGAACGACGCCTGGCGGCTCACGGAGTGCGGGGTGAACGGCACCCGGGCGGCGGCCACGCTGGTGCCGATGGAGACGGTCGCCTCCTCGATCATGGCCATGCCGCCGAACGTCTTGACCACCTGGGCGCCGATCCGCTCCTTGGCGATCGAGTCCATGAGCCAGTAGCGGGGACCGTTGAGCACGGCATCGGGTACGCCGTTGGCCGAGGCGATCGCCTTGGCGTCCATGGCCGCCCACTGGTCCGGTGGGCAGTCGTTGAGCGGGTAGGTGTTCCATACGGTTGCGACCAGGCCCGCAGCCGTGAGGCGGACGAGCAGCACCTCGCAGTACCGCTTGCCCACGAGACCGGCGGCCACCTGTGTGGTCGTCGACGACGTCGTGCTCGACGCCGACGAACTCCCGCACGCGGCGCCGGCCAGCGCCAGGAGCGTCACCGCGGCGGCGGCCCGCCGCGACCATCTTCTGTCAGTTCCGGTGTCACGAGTCACGGGCACACCGTAGCGCCGGACCGCCGGTGCCGCACCCCGCCCGATCCCGGGCGGGCCGGGGCGGAGCGGTCCGCACTACAGTCCCGCACGGCCGCATGCGGCGCCTGGCCACGACCGACACAAGGACGCGATGACCCCGACCCCGACCCCGCAGCTGACGGCACTCGAGATCGCCCGCAAGGCGACGCTCCGACCCATCGTGGACGTGGCCGCGGAGATGGGGATCGGCGACGACCTCCTCCAGCCCTACGGCCGCTTCGTCGCCAAGGTCTCGCTCGACGCCGTCGGGGCGCTGGCCGACCGCCCCCGGGCCCGCTACGTCGTGGTGACCGCCGTGACCCCCACCCCGCTGGGCGAGGGAAAGACGACGACGACCATCGGGCTGGCCCAGGGCATGTCGCACATCGGGAGGCGGGCGACGGCGGCGATCCGCCAGTCCTCCATGGGCCCGACGTTCGGGATCAAGGGCGGGGCGGCCGGCGGCGGGTACAGCCAGGCGGCCCCGTTCGAGGCGTTCAATCTCCACCTGACCGGCGACATGCACGCCGTCACCGCCGCCCACAACACGCTGTCCGCCATCGTGGACAACCACCTCCACCACGGAAACGAACGCCACCTCGACCTGCACGAGATCTCGTGGCGCCGTGTCCTCGACGTCAACGACCGGTCACTCCGCAACATCGTCATCGGACTCGGGACCGGCCAGGACGGGGTGCCCCGCCAGACCGGCTTCGACATCACCGCGGCCTCCGAGGTCATGGCGGTACTGGCCCTGTCCACGTCGCTGGCCGACATGCGGCAGCGCCTGGGTGCGATCGTGGTCGGCTTCGACACCTCGGGGCAGCCGGTGACGGCCGAGGACGTCCGGGGAGCGGGCGCCATGGCCGTGATCCTTCGGGACGCGCTGCAGCCCAACCTGCTCCAGACCCTCGAGCGGACTCCGGTCCTCGTCCACGCCGGGCCCTTCGGCAACATCGCCCACGGCAACTCCTCGGTCGTCGCCGACCTGATCGGGATCCACACGGGCGACTACCTGATCACCGAGGCCGGGTTCGGGGCCGACATGGGCGCCGAGCGGTTCTTCAACATCAAGTGCCGTGTGTCCGGGCTCGTGCCCGATGCCGCAGTGGTCGTGACGACCGTGCGGGCGCTGAAGGCACACTCCGGCACCCACCGCATCGTGGCCGGCCGGCCGCTACCGCCCGCGCTCCTCGCCGAGAGCCCCGACGACGTCCTGGCCGGGGCCGCCAACCTGGTCAAGCAGATCGAGAACGTACGGCTCCACGGGGTGACACCGGTGATCGCCATCAACGCCTTTCCCGACGACTTCGAGAGCGAGTACGAGGCCATCCGCGAGCTGGCCGCGTCGCTGGGGGTCCGCTGCGCGGTCACCACCCACTTCGCCGACGGCGGGGCCGGTGCGACCGAGCTGGCCGAGGCGGTCGCCGAGGCGGCAGAGGAACCGGGCGACTTCCGGTTCCTCTATCCATCCGGGGCCCCGCTGCGCGACAAGATCGAAGCCATCGCCACCCGGGTGTACGGCGCCGACGGGGTGGACTACGCGCCGACGGCGGCGCAGACCCTCGACCGACTCGGGGCGCTCGGCTTCGGCGACCTGTCCGTCTGCATCGCCAAGACCCATCTGTCGATCTCGTCGGACCCGGCGCTGAAGGGCGCGCCGACCGGTTGGCGCCTGCCCGTCCGCGAGGTCCGGCTGGCCGCCGGCGCGGGCTTCGCGTACGCCATCTGCGGCGACATGCGGACCATGCCCGGGCTCGGGTCACACCCGGCCGCATTCGACATCGACCTCGACGCCGACGGACAGATCGTCGGGCTGTACTGACAGGTCACCGCCCCGACCCACGGACCCGTCGCCCGATGGTCCCGCGGGGCTAGCGTTCGGGCATGCGGATCCTCTCCCCTTCCCGGCCCCTCGTGCTGGCCGCCCTGGCGGTCGCCACCCCGGTGGCCCTGGCCGCCTGTTCGAGTTCGTCGACCTCCACGGCGACCACCGACGTGCCGGGGGGGACCGTGACCACCACGAGCCCGGTCTCGACAGCATCGTTCACGTGCGCCAAGGCCCCGGCCTCCGCCGTCAACACCGCCCTGGGGACCTCGGTCGGCGCGCCGACGTCCCAGACCAACGGGCCCGTGACCGTGTGCACCTACAACTCGACCAGCCCGATCCAGACGGTGATCGCCCGGGTCGACACCGGCTCGAGTGCGGCTACCTTCCGGGCCGAGGAGGCCCAGTCGGCCGCCCACGGCGAGACCCCCACGCCCGTGCCGGGCGTGGGCGACGCCGCCTACTCGCTCTCGATCTCGGGCGGTGGCTTCACGACCAACACGTTCGCCGTGCTGAAGGGCTCGAACGAGGTCCAGGTGAACGGCCCGGGCACCCCGGCCCAGGTCCAGGCGTACGCCGTACAGCTGGTCGACAGCCTGTAGCCGCGAGCTCTGGCAGGCCACCCGGCGCGGTCGTCAGTGCGGGAACGGCTCGGACGCGGCCGACAGCTCCTCCTCGGCGAGGTGGACCTCCTGGGGCGTCCCCCCCGCGCGGGGCGTCGACTTCTCGAGTGCGACCGCGGCCACGAGCGTTCCGGCCGCGACCAGCAGGCCGCCGATCAGGAAGGCCAGCCGGTAGCCGTCCGTCAGGGCCGAGTCGGTGGCGTGGCCGGCCGCCTCGAGCGCATGGGTGCGGCCGGTGGCGATGGCGCTCAGGACGGCGAGACCCAGTGCCGAGGCCATCTGCATCGACACGTTGACGATGCCCGAGCCGAGCCCCGCGTCGGCCACCGGCACGTCGGCCATGGCGATCGACAGCAGCGGGGCGAAGGCCGTGCCGGCTCCGAGCCCGATGAGGAGGAACGCCGGGAGCATCACCGACACGTAGCCGGAGTCGGTGCCGAGCGTGGTCAGCAGGAGGAGCCCGACCGTCCCGCACACCATGCCGGGGATGAGGACCCGCTTGTCACCGAACCGGGTGACCAGCCGGGCGGTGATCCCGGCCGACAGGATGCCCATGGTGACCGACATCGGGAGGAAGGCGAGCCCCGTCTGGACCGGGGTGTACCCGAGCACGCCCTCCAGGTAGAGGGCGCCCAGGAAGTACGTCGTGAACATGCCCGTGGCCAGCATGCCCCGGATGACACTCGAACGGGTCAGGGTGGGGATCCGCAGGATCCGCAACGGCATGATCGGGTTGGCCACGTGGGACTCGAGGGCGAAGAAGGCCACGAGCAGCAGGACGGAGGCTGCGCCGAACCCCAGGGTGTGTGCCGAGCGCCAGTGGTACTCGGTGGCCGTCGAGATGGCGTAGATCCCCACCATGAGGGAGAGCGTCACCAGGATCGACCCGGTGACGTCGACGCCGGTGCGGATGCCCAGGCCGACGTTCTCACGGATCAGGACCCGGCCGAAGACGAAGGTGAGCAGGCCGATGGGCACGTTGATGAAGAAGATCCAGTGCCAGCTCAGCGCCTGGGTGAGGATGCCCCCGACCAGCAGGCCGATCGAACCGCCGCCGACGGCCACGAAGATGTAGGCGCTCATGGCCTTCGCCCTGTCGGCCGGCTCGGGGAACTCGGTGACGATGATGGCGATGATGACCGACGCCGAGAAGGCGCCGCCGATCCCCTGGAAGAACCGTCCCACGACGAGCATGGTCTGGCTCTGGGCCACGCCGCAGACGATCGACGAGACAGTGAACAGCACGATGCCGGAAAGGAAGACCTTGCGGCGGCCGACCAGGTCACCGAGACGTCCGGCCATGAGCAGGAAGCTGCCGAAGCTGATCAGGAAGGCGGTGACCACCCAGGTCAGGCCCGACGCGGTGAAGTGCAGCTGCTGCTGGATGTCCGGCAGTGCCACGTTGACGATGGACGAGTCGAGCGCGTTCATGAACATGGCCAGGCACACGACGACGAGCGCCCACCACCGCATGCGACTCGACCGGGGCGCGTCAGCAGTCACCGGAGGGGCGGTGGAGGCCATGGATCCATCCTACGGGCCGGCTCCGAACCGCACGTCGGCGCACGACGGATACGCCGGTCCCTTGCCGCACCGCGGGCCCGGTGCAACACTCCGCTGATGCACGACCCGAAGCTCCGACCGGCACGACCGGCCCGACACGCCCGCCGTCCCGTTCTGCGGGGAACCGTCGCCATCGTTGCACTGGCCGGCGCCCTGGCCGGGTGCTCCTCGGCCTCCTCGACATCCACCGCCACGAGTGCCGCCGGCTCGAGGGCGGCGGTCACCTCCTGCAACCGCCCGACGGTGGCGGTCCACGCCGTCCCCGTCACGGGCGTCCCGACCGACTGGAGCGTGACCTCCTTCGACGGCACCGTCGTCCGCGCCCACTGGTTCCCGCTCTCCACGTACCGACCCCAGAACGGGCCGGGGCCGCACCCGACGGTGCTGATGGGTCCGGGCTGGAGCCTCTCCGGCGACACCAACACCAGCGGTCAGGGCATCCTCGGCGGCGCCCCGCTCAAGGACCTCCTGGACGCCGGCTACAACGTGCTGACCTGGGACCCCCGGGGCTTCGGCCGGTCGGGTGGGCGGGCCGAGGTCGACAGCCCGACCTACGAGGCCCGGGACGTGAGCTCCCTGACCAGTTGGGTGGCCACCCTGCCGGGGGTGCAGCTCGACGCCCCCGGCAACCCACGCATGGGCATGGTGGGCGGCTCCTACGGCGGCGGCATCCAGCTGGTGACGGCGGCCACCGACTGCCGGGTGGACGCCATCGTCCCGACGATCGCCTGGCACTCGCTCGGCACCAGCCTCTACAAGGCGGACACCGTGAAGTCCGGCTGGTCGGGCATCCTGAGCAACCTGTCGGGCGCCGACCACGTCGACCCGGTGGTGACGGCGTCGGCGGCGTCGGGCCGCACCACGGGCGCCATCACCCCGGCCCAGGCGGCTTGGTTCCTCGCCAGGGGCCCCGCACCCCTGGTCCACCGGATCACCGTGCCGACCCTCATCGTCCAGGGCACCGTCGACACGCTCTTCACCCTGCAGGAGGGAGTGGACAACTACGAGGTCCTGCGTGGTTCGGGCGTCCCGACCACGATGCAGTGGTTCTGCGGCGGCCACGGCGTGTGCCTCACGAACCCCGGGAACACCGCGGCGCCGGAGCAGGCGTCGCTGGCGTGGCTGCGGCGCTACGTCCAGCGCGACACCTCGGTCGACACCGGACCGGCGTTCTCGTTCATCGACCAGAACGGCACCACCTACTCGGCGCCCGGCTACCCGGTGGCCGAGACCCTGCCGTTCGCCGGGACCGGGTCGGGGACGCTCGCACTGGTGTCGACCGGCGGGGCGGGTCCGGTGACCTCGATCCCGGCCGACCAGCAGCTCGGCTCCCTGGCCGCGCCCATCACGCCGGCCCCGGCCGCCAACGCGGTGAACGTCCCGATCGCCGTCCCGAAGGCGGGCGTGGTCGTCGGCGCGCCGCGGCTCACGTTCGGCTACTCGGGCACGGTCCCCGCCCACACCCGGCCCACCCGGGTGTTCGCCCAGTTGGTCGACACCGGCACCGGGATCGTGCTCGGGAACCAGATCACCCCCATCGCCGTGACGCTCGACGGGCACGCCCACACGGTGACCGTCCCGCTGGAGATCGTGGCCTACTCGGCGACCCCGTCGAGCCACCTGGAACTGCAGCTGGTGGCCACGACCGTGGCCTACGCCACACCCCAGCTCGGCGGGTCGGTCAGCTTCTCGGCCGTCCACGTGGCCCTGCCGGTGGCCGCCACCCTGACGCCCGTGGGGTGAGTCGCCCGGACCCGTCCGTGGCCCGCCTCAGTCCGCCAGGCCCTCGAGGAAGGACAGGACCGCCTCGTTGGTCGGCCCCGGGTGGGTCATGTTGGTTGCGTGGGTGCCGTCCTCGACGACCACCACCCCGGGGCAGCCGACCAGGTCGGCGGCCAGGGCCTCGGCCTTGTCCATGGTGATCGAGACGTCCGCCGTCCCGTGGACGACCAGTGCCGGCGCGGTGATCTCCCCCAGTCGGCCGGCGACGCTGTCGCGCTCGAGCAGGGCGCGGCCCGGGCTGGCCAGCGCCTCCTGCGGACGGGACTGCCACGTGGCGATCCAGGTGGCACTGAGGTCGGGGTCGCCGATGATGAGCGACGCCGTCAGTTCGGCCACAGCATCGGAGGGCCCGTTCGCCACCCAGTCGTCGATCATCCCCCGGTAGAGCGGGATCGCCTCGGGGTCCTCCGTGCCGGCCTGGGTGTCGAGCAGGATCAGGCCGCGGACCCGGTCGGGCGCCAGCAGCGCCACCCGCAGGCTCACGAATCCGCCCTGGGACATCCCGCCGACCACGGCCCGGTCGATCCCCAGGTGGTCCATGAGGGCCAGGCAGTCGGCGGCCGAGTCCCAGTAGGTGAAGGGCCCGCCGCCGTAGACGGTGTCACCGAAGCCCCGCCCGTCCCACGTGATCACCCGGTACCGGTGGCGGAGGGCGGCCACCTGGGCCCCGAACATCGTGCGGTCCATCAGGAACCCGTGGGCCAGGATCACCGGCGGGCCGTCGCCCCCGGTGTCGTCGTACGCGATCGTCGCCCCGTCCACCGCAGCCGTCGCCATTCCGTCCTCCCCCGCGCCGGGCCGAGCGGAACCGATCGACCGTCGGGCGGAGTGTAGGCCGGGCGCGCCCGGGCGCGCCTCGGGTCGCTGCCGGTGCGTGACGGCGCTACTGCTGGTACCCCTCGACGGTGCCCACCGGGCGCTCGGTCGCCAGCGTCGGGTCCTTTCCGGCGTCGCGCAGGGCACGGCGCTGGCGCATGAGGTCCCACAGCTGGTCGAGGGTCCGCTCCACCTCCCGCAGACGGCTGTGCTCCCTGTCGGAAAGCTGCTCCCCGACGTGCGCCTCCTCGAGCCGGTGCTCCTCGGCAGTCAGGGCGTTGATGCGGGCGATCAGGTCCTCGTCGGCCATGGGACTCCTTCCGGTGTCGGGCTCCTCCCGAGGATAGGAGCGGTCGGACCGGCATCGATCCCCCGGTCGGCGGCTCCTAGCGCGGCGCCCGGGGCATGCCGAGGCCCAGCCACGAGATGATGTCGCGTTGGATCTCGTTGGTGCCGCCGCCGAATGTGAAGATGGTCTGGCTCCGCGCCCGGTGCTCCAGCCGGCCGCCCAGCACGGCCCGCGGCGAGCCCTCCGCCAGGTAGCCGGCCTGGCCCACGATCTCGCCGAGGACTCGGTAGGCCTCGAGGGCGAACTCGCTCCCGTAGACCTTGGTGGCCGAGGCGTCGGCCGGGTTGAGGCCCTTGTCGGCCGCCCACGCCACCTTCCAGTTGATCAGCTTGAGGTACTCGGCCCGGGCCCACAACCGTGCCAGCTGCACCTGCACCCACTCCTGGTCGATCACCCGCCGACCGTCGGCCAGGCACGCCTCCTGGGCCCAGGCACGCACGTCGGCGAGGTCGCGGAGGATGCCCGACACGGGGCAGATGGCGACCCGCTCGAAGTTGAGCTGGTTGGTGATCAAGGTCCACCCGCCGTTCTCCTGGCCGACCAGATTGGCGGCCGGCACCCGGACATCCTCGTAGAACGTGGAGCTGGTGAACTCGCCGGCCACGGTGGCGAGCGGGGTCCAGCTGAACCCGGGGGCGTCCGTCGGGACGATGAACACCGACAGTCCCTTGTGCTTGGGGACGTCGGGGTCGGTGCGGGCGGCCAGCCACACGTAGTCGGCGTACTGGATGGCGCTGGTGTACAGCTTCTCGCCGTTGATCACGTACTCGTCGCCGTCGCGGACAGCACGGGTCCGCAGCGACGCCAGGTCGGTACCCGCCGTCGGCTCCGTGTAGCCGATGGAGAAATGGACCTCGCCACGCAGGATGGCCGGCAGGAACCGCTCCTTCTGCTCGTCTGTCCCGAGCTGCATGATGGCGGGCCCCACGCT
Organism: Acidimicrobiales bacterium; assembly: GCA_017883025.1. GTDB lineage: Bacteria > Actinomycetota > Acidimicrobiia > Acidimicrobiales > RAAP-2 > Bog-756. The sequence continues at coordinate 15,195 of JADGOH010000080.1, read as the reverse complement.
GTTGAGGGTCAGGAGGGGCAGCGGCACGCCGGCCCAGTGGGACTCCTCGACGAAGATCATCTGGTCGATCGGTCCCCGGCCGTGCCCGCCGAACTCGACGGGCCAGCCGATCCCGAGCCAGCCGTCGTGCCCCATCCGCCGGATCGTGTCGACGTAGTCCGGTCGGCCGCCGTCCTGCCCCGATGCCGCCAGCCCGGCGAAGTAGCTCCGCAGCTCGGCCTGCAGGTCGAGCTGCTCGTCGGTCAGCGCCAGGTGCACGTCGGGTCTCCCATGGCCCGGGACGTTACCAACGTGGCCGCAGTGGGGTACCGTCGCCTGCCATGAGCGAGCCCACCACCCCCACCCCCCCGCACGTGCTCTTCGACGTCGCCGGCAAGACCGTCGTGGTCACCGGCGGTTCCCGGGGCATCGGCCGCATGATCGCCGGGGGCTTCGTGGCCGCCGGCGCCGAGGTGGTCATCGCCTCCCGCAAGGCCGCCGCCGTCGATGCCGCCGTGGCCGAGCTGTCCGCCTTCGGCACGTGCTCGGGGCTGGCTGCCGACCTGTCGACCGAGGAAGGAGCCCGGATCTTCGCCGAGGCGGTGGCAGCCGACCACGACCGGGTCCACGTCCTGGTCAACAACGCCGGTGCCACCTGGGGGGCACCGCTCGCCGAGCACGACACCGCCTCGTGGGAGCGGGTCCTCGACCTGAACGTCCAGGGCGTGTTCCACACCACGAAGTTCTTCCTGCCGATGCTGGAGGCGGCGTCGACCGCCGAGGACCCCGCCCGGGTGATCAACATCGGCTCGATCGACGGCATCCACGTACCGGTGCTCGAGTCGTACTCCTACTCGGCGTCCAAGGCGGCCGTCCACCAGCTCACCCGGCACCTGGCCCGGCACCTGGCCCCGGGGATCACCGTGAACGCCGTGGCGCCGGGCCCCTTCGAGTCGAAGATGATGGCGGCCACCCTCGACGCCTTCGGCGAGCAGATCGCCGCCTCCGCGCCGCTCAAGCGCATCGGCCGACCGGACGACATGGCAGGTGTCACCCTCTTCCTGGCGTCGCGGGCCGGCTCCTACCTGACGGGAGCCATCATCCCCGTCGACGGAGGCATCGCCACCGTCGGCTGACCGGGTCGGCTCGACCGGCCGGTCCTTCGGGACAGGCACGACCGGGACGCGCGGGAACACCCGCTCAAGATCGGGCCCGACCCGGCCGATACACCACCTTGAGTGGCTGTGTAACCACTCTCGGTGTGACCGCCATGGTCACCATCGCGGTCGGAGGTAGGGGCATGCAGGCAAGGCGTTTCTGGGGCAGGGGGGTCGCCGCACTGATCGCGGCCGGACTGGCCGTCGGACTGGCCACCGGCCTCGCCCTGGGCACCGCCCGGCCCGGAACCGCAGGGGCCGCCGTCGTGCCCCACGGCAGCCTCCCCTCGCCGGTGGCGAACGGCTACTGGCTGGTGACCCCCACCGGGGGCGTCGAGCCCTACGGCGTGCCCTCGTTCGGTGCCCCGGTCGGGCCGCTCAACCAACCCCTCGTGGCGGCCTCGCCCACGGCGGACCGGGGTGGCTACTGGCTGGTCGCCAGCGACGGTGGAGTCTTCAACTACGGCGACGCCAGGTTCTACGGGTCGACCGGCAACATCCACCTCAACCGTCCCATCGTCGGCATGGGCCCCACCGTCTCCGGCCAGGGCTACTGGATGGTGGCCTCCGACGGCGGCATGTTCTCCTTCGGTGACGCCGCGTTCTACGGGTCGACCGGCAGCCTGGCCCTCAACAAGCCGATCGTGGCCATGGCCCGGACCCCCGACGGGAAGGGCTACTGGCTGGTGGCATCCGACGGCGGTGTGTTCTCCTTCGGTGACGCCGCGTTCTACGGGTCGACCGGAAACCTGACGCTCGACCAGCCGATCGTCTCGATGACCAGCACGGCCGACGCGAAGGGCTACTGGATGGTCGCCGCCGACGGCGGGGTGTTCGCCTTCGGCGACGCCGGCTTCTACGGGTCGGGCGCCGGCACCACCGGGGAGCCGACGGCGCGACTGGTCACCACCGGCGACAGCAAGGGCTACTGGATCCTGGCCCAGAACGGCACGGCCGAGGCATTCGGAGACGCGGTCGGCACGAGCCCTCGTTCGCAGACCCTGATGTTCCGAGGCATCACCCCCGGCGACAAGGCCGTGCTCTTCGCCTTCCAGCAGCTGGGCAAGCCGTACATCTGGGGCGGCAACGGTCCGGTCGGCTACGACTGCTCGGGTCTGACACTGGCCTCGTGGACCCATGGCGCCGGCATCGGCTTCGCCCGTGTGGCGAACGACCAGTTCCACACGGCCGGCACGCCGGTCGCCCTGAACCAGCTCCAGGCGGGCGACCTCGTGTTCTGGGGGTCGAACACCTCCGACTGGACGTCGGTGTACCACGCGGCCCTCTACGTGGGTGGCAACTGGATCGTCGAGTCGACCGGCGACCACGTGCAGCTGAACGCAGTCAGCCAGTGGGGCATGACCGACGTCATGCCCAACGGCCGGCGACCCTGACCCCGCCGGCTCGGGGAGCGGGCGGTCAGTGGACGGGTAGCCGCAGGGACACCGAGCCGACTGCGCCCGAGGCGGTCCGGACCGTGAACGTGAGGACCCACGTCCCTGCCACCGGGATGCGCACGTCGGTGGCGTAGTAGTGGCCGGGTCCGCTCACGTGCAGGGGCACCGGCAGCGGACCGAGACGTTGGGACGGCAGCCGCAGCACACCGCCGAGCCCGAGGACTGCCTCGGGCGTGCCGAGCGCGCTCAGGACGTAGACGTGGATCTCGTTGCCGATTCCGGCACGGGCCGGGTCGACGATGGCATTGACCTCGACACCGGCCGTCGTCACCGACGCGGTGAAGGGCAGCCCGGCGGCCTGCTTGGCCGGGACGTCGTTCACCAGCAGCGCGGTCACGGCCAGGACCACGAGCACGACGGCGAGCTCGGCGACGACCGTCCGCCCGAGGCCGCGCCGACGGGTCAGCACTCCCTCCACGTCCGGGTGCGTCCCCTCGGTGCGGATCCGATGCCGGAGTCCCCACGACCCGCGCACCAGGCGCCGGCTCAGCGCCCCGAGCCCGATGAGTACCCCGACGACCAGGACCTTGAGCACCAGCGTCCACCCGTACGTGGTGTGGAACAGGGCGTACCGGCTGCCCACCTGCCGTACCGCCTGGGCAGTGCCACTGACGACGACCAGCGCCACAGCGGCCAGGATCCAGGCCGAGACGGTACGGGTGGCCGCGCCGGGATGCGCAGGCTGCGGGACCGTCGACGCCCGGCCGAGAAGGGACACGGCGAGCAGGACGAGGCCGCCCACCCAGATCGACCCGGCCGACAGGTGGACCACGTCGAGCGCGACGCCGAGCGCCGGACTGGTACCCGTCGAGGCGTGCCCGGCCAGGCCGGTGGCCACGAGGAGCGCCAGCCCGAGTGCCGCCGTCAGCGGTAGGAGCCACCGCCGGGACCGCGACGTGTCGCCGAAGCGGCCACCGATCCCGAGCAGCACCGGCACGAACGCAAGGACGAGGGCCGCCCGCAGGATCCCGGCCTGCCCGAACCGGGTATGGAGCACCTCGTCGGCGAGCGACGGCCGCAACACGTCCCTCAGCGGGAGCAACGCACCGTAGACGCCCTCGATGGCGATGCCGGCCACGGTGGCGACGAGCACCACCGTCCACGTCGACCAGAGGATCCGTCCGACTCGTCGCGTCCGACCGCCCTCGGGCCAGGCGACGCTGACCATCAGGGCCAACCCGACCAGGGTCAGCAGACCGGCGTATCCCGCCCACCGGAGGAGTCCGGCGACCGCCCCCACGCCGGGACTGCCTGATTCGGTGGCCAGTGCGCCCGCCACCACGGCGGCCTGCACCGCCCCCCGGTCGGACCCGATCGAGAACACGTACGCGCCGTGCACCGGGTGGCCGTCGTCGGAGATCACCCGCCACCCCACGACGTACGACCCCCGGCCGAGGTCGGCCGGCAGCCCCACGGACACGGCATGGTCGTTCCCACCCGGGTGGTGGGCTCCACCGTCGTCCACCCGCTTCCCGCCCGGGCCGAACACACGCAGCGACCCGGCGTCCACCGTCACCACGTCGTCGAAGCGGAGCACGACCTGGCCCGGGGGCACGAGCAGGACCGCGGATGCCGCCGGGTCGGTGGTGACCAGTCGGGCGTGCGCCGCCGCCGTGCCCGACGCTACGAGGAGCAGGGCGAGGACGACCACCGGCGCGGCGAGGATCCGCCCGGTGGGCCGTCGACCGTGCGAGCGCATCCCGGGGGTGGCCGGCGCCACGCCGGGCGCGCCCGGGTCCTTCGTCGTCATGGGCTGCTCACCACCGGGCGAGGAACAACCTGGGCATCCGACTCCGCTTCGACTCGTCGTGAGGCGGGACACGGCGCACCCGTCCGGCACGCGACCACGGTCGCAACCGGGCGGGTCGCGACCCACACGACCCCATGATGGCACCCCCGGGTGCAGGTCCAGCGACGCGTCCGCGTCGTACCGTCAGAGGGAGGTGTGCTCGGCTGCACGGTGAGAACAGCGGTCCGCGGGTGGGACTGCGCACGCCTGATCTCCCCACCCGCCGGCGTGGCGGTGTCTGGCGTTCAGGAGCGGCCGTCACCGTTGCCGCCGAACGGAGGCCATCCTCATCGCAACGACTGCCGAGTTCGGTCAGTCGTCCGGGCGTGCGCTCGCCTGGTGGACGAGCGCGGTGCTACCCACCAGCAGGGTGGCGCTGGTAGCCCACAAGGTCAGCCCTGCGCCGAATCCAGGTATCGACGTCCATGTCGATGCGGAAGTGCCCACCTCTCCCACGATGGCCGTCGTAGCAGCGACCGAGCACAGAGCGACCGCCGTGCCGTAGTACAGCGGGACCTGGAACAGTCGGCCCAGGGGGGCGAAGTGCAGTCCGACCACGGCGCAGACCGTGGCCGGCATCCAGTGCGAGTGGCCGGTGGCGCCGAGGATGTTGACGGCGGCGATGATGGCGACGCATTCAGCTGCGATCACGAAGGCAACGCGCAGGCGCCACGCGGGCCGGTCGGGGCTGTCGGGCACCGGCACCGGCAATCCGATCGCGGTACGGCGCAGACGGGCAGCACCGACGATCAGCACCATGGAGATCGTCGCGCCGACTGCGAGCATGGGCGCCCAGACAGCGGTGCTGAGCGCCGGCTCGGTCGAGGCCGCCCAGACCAGGCCGGCCACCGCGCCTACGGTCACCCCTGCCGAGCGGCCCCGGATCTCCTCGGGGCGAACGCCGCGCACCCGCCGCCTCCGGTCGGGTGAGCGGACGGACAGCGCGGTCGAGTCGGTCACGGCTGGTTCTCCAGTGGCGGCTGACCGCGGCTCGTGTGAGCAGGTCGCGAGATGCGACTGCGTGACTCGCCCCTACCCGATCCAGGGTCCACCAACCATCCGGGTCGGCCTTGTCGTCCCCGGGCCCACTCCGCGACGGGCTCGACGGCAGCCGGTGGCGGAGACGCCCACCAACGAGGGCACGAGCACCCTGCGGGCCGGTCCGCTTGCCGCCGAGCTCACACGGCCGTGAGGCGGTTCCCGGTCAGCCAGTCGGAGATCGACACGGGCAGGCTCGGGCCGATGACACTCGGGTCGACCGGCCGGCCGTAGAGGAACCCCTGGGCGACGTGGCAGCCCCGGGCGGCGAGCTCGATGGCCTGGCCCGGCCGCTCGATGCCCTCGGCCACCACGTGGAGCCCCAGCGTGCGGCCCAGTGCCACGATCGCCTCGACGATGGCCCGGTCGTCCGAGCCCGTCTCCAGGTGCTCGACGAAGCTGCGGTCGATCTTGAGGGCTTCGACGGGCAGGCGCTTCAGGTAGCTGAGCGACGAGTAGCCGGTGCCGAAGTCGTCGATGGAGAGGTGGACCCCCAGTGTACGGAGCGCACGCAGGATGGCGATGGCCGCCGTCGGGTCTCGCAGCAGGGCACCTTCGGTGATCTCGAGCCACAGCCGGTCCGCCGGGTACCCCGTCTCCTCGAGCACCGACAGGACGAACTCGCAGAACCCGGGTTCGGCGAGCTGTTGAGGAGAGATGTTCACCGACATGGACGGCGCCCGGTGGCGAGCTCCGGTGGCGGACTGCGCCGCAGCCCAGGCGGCACCCTGCCGGCACGCCTGGCGCAGGACCCAGGAGCCCAGGTCAACCATGAGACCGCACTCCTCGGCCAGGTCGACGAACTCCGCCGGCGGCAGCAGCCCACGCGTCGGGTGTTGCCACCGCACGAGCGCCTCGGTCCCGATCACCGTGAGCCGCTCGACGTCGACGAACGGCTGGTAGTGGAGCACGAGCTGCGACTCCTGGATGGCACGGTGGAGTTCGTTCGACGTGCGCAGGCTCATCCCGGCGTCGTCGTCGCCGTCGGGCGAGTACACGACATAGCGGCCCGGCCCCGAGCGCTTGGCCTGGTACATGGCGATGTCGGCACTCCGGAGCAGTGCCGACGGGAGCATGGTGGCGGTGGTGGAGAGCGCCACGCCGATGCTGAGGGTGACGAACTGCTCGAAGTCGACCTCGGACACCGGGGTCGCCATCGACGTGCGCAGGCGGCTGACGATCTCGGGCACGTCCTCCTCGCCCGTCACCTCACACAGGACGGTGAACTCGTCACCGCCGAACCGGGCCAGGAAGTCACCGGGCCGCAGCGCATGCTGCAACCGCTGCCCCACCCGCTGGAGCAACCGGTCGCCGGCGTCGTGCCCGATGCCGTCGTTCACCAGCTTGAACCGGTCGAGGTCGAGGAACATCAGGGCCACGTGCCGTCCCCTGGTCTCAGCCTGCGCCAGTGCCATGTCGAGGTGCTCCATGAAGAGCTTCCGGTTCGCCAACCCGGTCAGGGGGTCCGTCACCGCATTGCGCGCCAGCTGGTCGCGCAGGGCGTGCCTTTCGGTGATGTCCTCGATCTGCCCGATCATGAACACCGGTTCGCTCTGGGCGTCCCGTACGACCGAGCCGTTCAGTGACACCCAGGCGATCCGTCCGTCGGAGCGGAGGCTGCGGCGCTCCAGGTGGAACCGGTCCAGGTCACCGGCCAGCAGGCGTTCGATCTTCACCCGGTTCTCCTCGCGGTCGTCCGGGTGCGTCAGGTCCCGGATGGCCATGCCGACCATGTCCTCGCGCCGGTAGCCGTGGATCTCCGCGTAGGCCCGGTTCACTTCGAGGAGGCGTCCGTCGAGCCCGAGTTTTGAGATACCGATCGGCGCCTCGTCGAACAGCTGCTGGATGCTGGCCGCGCCCTCGGCCACCTCACCCTCGGCGATGGCGAACCGGTGCATCGCCCAGGCGATCGCCTCGCCCAGCACCACGCACATCGGGACCACGAATACGGCCGACCCCAGCCCGATCGTGGCCACCGGGCCCGTGGTCGCGAACAGGGGGACCAGGTAGGCGAGCACCAGGAACGGCGCCAGGCGCAGCGCGGTCCACCGTGGGAGTGCGAGGCCGACGAGGGCGAAGATCACGACGAAGGTGACCGAGTAGTTGAATCCGTTGCGGTCTGCGTAGACCCAGGTCAGCCCCACGGCCACGAAGGCGAACGGGATGACGGCCAGCACCGTCCACCTGCCGAACCGGCCCCACGGGAACCACCAGGCGAGGACGCCGACGGCGATCGACGCTCCACAGCTGACGAGCAGCCCCGGCACCGAGCGGTCGCCGGGGATGACCAGGTCGGACACCATCAAGAGGATGCTGCAGACGACGAGGGCGAGCGCGGCGATCCGCCCGCACAGGACGCGGCTCAGCGTCCCGTCGTCCTCCGCATGACCGGGGTCCGCCTCCGGTAGCCATTCCACACGCGAGCATCGGCACCTCCACCCGCCAACTTGAACCCATCGGGCGCACGCATCCGGCGTTCTCCCTGGTGACGCGCCTGACGCAGGGCACGGGCAGCCTGCGCACCCGGCGGTGCCCACAGGGGGTACCGTGCCCGGGTCGGCCCGTCCGCCGTCACCGCCTGCACGAGGAGTCGCCCGATGAGCACCTTCCCCTACGCCGACCGCGTCCCGGTCCACCGCACCCTGCCCGACCTGGGCACCCCCCGGGGCGAGGTGCTCGAGGTGCTGCGGTCGATGGCCGCCGAGGAGGACCCGTCGTGGGAGTCCGGGCGGTGCTCGGGCACGATGTACTGCGGCGACCACGACCACTACGACTTCCTCAACGAGGCGTTCTCGCTCTTCTCCCACGTCAACGTGCTCCAGCGCGACATGTGCCCGAGCGCCACCCGGTTCGAGGCCGAGATCATCGCCATGACCCTCGACCTGCTGCATGCCGAGGCGGTCACCGGCTCCGAGGCCGTCGGGCTGGTGGCATCGGGCGGCACGGGCAGCATCTGCCACGCGATGCTGGCCTACCGCGACCACGCCGCGGCGACCCGCGGCGTCACCCGTCCGAACATCGTCAAGCCCGAAACGGCGCATCCCGCCTTCGACAAGGCGTGCCACCTGTTCGGCATCGAGCTGCGCGTCGCCCCGGTCGACCCGGTCACCACGCGGGTCGACACCGACTGGGTCGCCGGAGCGGTGGACGACGGGACGATCGCCCTCGTCGGGTCGGCGTGCAACTACGGCTACGGCACCGTCGACCCCATCGAGACGCTGTCCGACATCGCCCTCGAGCACGGGGTCGGCCTGCACGTCGACGGGTGCCTCGGCGGGTGGATCCTCCCCTTCGGCCAGGAGCTCGGCTACGACATCCCGCTGTTCGACTTCCGGGTACCCGGGGTCACGTCGATCTCGGCCGACACCCACAAGTACGGCTACGCGCTGAAGGGCACCTCGGTCCTCTCGTTCCGGGACAAGGCGCTGCGCAACGCCCAGTACTTCTTCAACACCGGCTGGACCGGCGGCAAGTACTGCTCACCGGGCATGGACGGGTCCAGGTCGGGGGGCCTGCTGGCCGCCACCTGGGCGTCGATGGTCCAGCTCGGCCGCGAGGGCTACCGGCGCTACGCCGAGCAGATCTTCGCCACGTCGGCCGCCATGCAGGCGTCCGTGCGCAGCCATCCCGAGCTGCGCATCCTGGGCGACCCGTCGTTCCTGTTCAGCTTCACCTCGGACACATTCGACATCTACCACGTCAACGACGCCATGCGGGAGAAGGGCTGGCGCTTCAACGGCCAGCAGTATCCGAACGCGCTCCACATGGCGGTCACCCGGCCCCAGACCCAGCCGGGTGTCACCGAGGCCTTCGCCGCCGACCTGGCCGAGGCGGTGGCCTACGCCGTGGCGCAGACGGGAGCGCCGCGCTCGGGTGCGGTCTACGGCGGCGTCGCCGGAGGCATGACCGACGAGGCGGACGAATTCATCCGGATGATGATGGGCCAGATGATGGACGTGCAGCAGTCGATCCCGGACGATGCCTGAGGCGGTCGGCCGCGCCGGCCCCGGTGGGCGCGACGACCGCTGGGTCCTTGCCGTCGACCTCGGCACCGGGGGCCCGAAGGTCGGCCTCGTGTCGCTGACCGGTGCCGTCGCCTGGCACGAGCACCGGGCCGTCCCGACCCGGCTCGGGCCCGGCGGCGAGGCCACCCAGGACGCCGGGCTGTGGTGGGACCTGGTCACCGATTCCGCCCGCCGGGCACTCGCCTCGGGCGTGGTCGACCCCGGCGCGGTGGTGGCCGTGTCGTGCACCGGCCAGTGGGCGAGCACCGTCCCCGTCGATGCCGCCGGCCTTCCCGTGGGACCGTGCCAGCTGTGGTCGGACACCCGCGGGGCGCCCCACGCCCGCCGGGTGATCGGAGGTCCCGTCGCCGGCTACGCCCCGGCCGCGGCCCTCCGGTGGATCCGCCACAGCGGCGGCGCCCCCTCGACGTCGGGGGCCGACCCGATCGGCCACATCCTCCATCTCGAGCACGACGAGCCGGAGGTGGCCCGGGCGGCGCGTTGGTATCTCGAGCCCGTCGACTACCTCTCGATGCGCTTCACCGGGACCGCGGCGGCCACGGCCGCCTCGATGACCGGGGCGTGGCTGACCGACAACCGGGTCGCCGACCCGCTCGCCTACGACCCCGCACTGGTGGTGGCGTCCGGGGTGCCGGCGGCCAAGCTGCCGCCGCTCGGTCCCACCGCCGGCCTCGTCGGCACCGTCCGGGCCGACGTGGCCGCCGACCTCGGCCTGCCCGACGGTGTCGTCGTGGTGGCCGGGACCCCCGACCTCCACTCGGCATGCGTCGGCTCGGGCGCCCTCCTGCCCCTGCAGGCCCACGTGGCCATCTCCACCACGAGCTGGTTCAGCTGCCCGTTCCCCCGCAAGAAGACCGATGCCGTCCGCCAGATGGCCACCGTGCCGGGGATCCTTCCCGGACTGCGTCTGGTCGCCAACAACCAGGAGTCGGGCGGCAGGGCACTCGAGTGGCTACGGGACTGCCTCGACGGCGACGACCCGGACCGACGGACGTCGTTCGACGAGTTGACCGCGCTGGCGGCCACCGCCGCACCGGGCAGCGGGCGGCTCCTGTTCACGCCGTGGCTGGCCGGCGAGCGGTCCCCCGTCGACGACCGGCGGGCCAGAGGCGGCTTCCACAACCTGTCGCTCCGATCGACCCGGGCCGACATGGTCCGTTCAGTGCTCGAGGGCGTCGCCCTCAACTCGCGGTGGCTGGCCCGCTCGGTCGAGCGGTTCGTGGGCCAGCCGCTCGGCACCGTCCGGGCCATCGGCGGCGGCGCCTCGTCGTCGCTGTGGTGCTCGATCTACGCCAGTGTGCTCGACCGACCGGTGGAACAGGTCGCCGACCCAGTGCTGGCCAACCTTCGTGGGGCGGCGCTGATCGCCGCCCTGTCACTCGGGGCCGTCACCCCCGGCGAGGTGCGGAGCCTGGTACCGCTGGCCGCGACCCACCAGCCCCGACCCGACGACGTCCTCGTCTACAACGAGCTGGCGGCCGAGTTCCCACGGCTGTACTCCGCACAGAAGCGGACGTTCGCGCGCCTGGCCGGCTGACCCGGCGCGGCCGGCCGGGCCGTCAGGCGCCGGGTCGGACGGACGGACTGGGCGCGGTGGACGAGCGCTCAATTGCGTGCAGATGGGCGGCGGCGGGGCGGCCCAGCAGGAACCCCTGCGCCTCGTCGCACCCCATCGACCCGACGGCCCGCAGCTCGGCCAGGGTCTCGACACCCTCGGCCACCACCGTGATCCCGAGCGAGTGGGCCAGGTCGACGACGGTCTGGATGATCCTGCCGTCGTGGTCCTCGTCGTCCAGCCCGGACACGAAGCTGCGGTCGATCTTGAGCCGGTCGATGGGAAGGCCCTGCAGGTAGAGCAGCGACGAGTAGCCGGTGCCGAAGTCGTCGAGGGCCAGATGGACGCCGAGCTCGCGCACGCGCTGCATCGTGGCGCCGATCTGGAGGATGTCGACCACCAGCACCGACTCGGTCACTTCGAGCACCAGGTGGTCGGGGGCGAGCCCCGAACCCGCCAGCGCGTCCTGGACGTCATCGAAGAACCCCGGGTCCTGGAGCTGGCGAGCCGACACGTTGACCGACATGGCGAGTCCGGGGAAGCCCTGGACCTGCCAGTCGTGGCACTGGAACGTCGCCTCCTCGAGGACCCACCGGCCGACGGGCACGATCTGCCGGCTCTGCTCGAGGAGCGGCACGAACTCGGCCGGTGGAATGGGGCCGAGCTCGGGGTGGGCCCAGCGCAGGAGGGCCTCCATGCCGACCATGCGGGACGGGCGTCCGCCAGACATCTGGAAGATCGGTTGGTAGTCAAGGGTCAGCTCGCCCTTGGCGTGCGCCACCCGCAGCTCATCGGCCAGCTGGCTCTCCCGCCGGGAGTCGTCGCCGATGGCGCGGTCGTAGACCTCGAAGTGGGCAGGGCCGCTGCGCTTGGCCTGGTACATGGCGGCGTCCGCCTGGGAGAGGCACTCGTCGGGGTCGGCGTCGGCCAACACATTGGTGATGCCGATGCTCACCGACGTGTGCAGCTCCCGGTCGCCCACCTGCACGGGCGCCCGCATCGTCTGGTGGATGCGCTCGGCCAGCGACTGCGCCGCCGCCATCGGCTCGTCGAGGTCCTCGGCCAGGATCACGAACTCGTCCCCGCCCAGGCGGGCCACCGTGTCCGCTGCCCGAACGAGTGTCAGGAGCCGCTCCGAGACGGCCACCAGGAGGCTGTCTCCGGCCGAGTGTCCGAACCGGTCGTTGATGGCCTTGAAGTTGTCGAGGTCGAGGAACAGGAGCATCGGCCCCGTGCCCGTGCGTGCGGCACCCCGGGCCGCACGGCGGAGGCGGTCGGCCAGCAGCGTCCGGTTGGGCAGCCCGGTCAGGTCGTCGTGGAGGGCCTGGTGGGAGAGGTTGGCCTGCTCCCTGCGGAGGCGGTCCTGCAGGACGCTCCGGGTCTCGTCGAACGCTCGCACGGTGCGCACCAGGCCGGCGTCGCTGCTGAGGCGCACCACCGTGCACGCCAGGTCGACCAGCGGGGCGCCCAGCCCCAGGCGGGACGAGACCTCGACGATCGCCTCGGTGCACAGGTCGCGCCAGTGCATGTAGCCCTTGACCGCCATGGCCAGGTCGACCTCCATGAGCACCACCTGCTGGCCCTGCCGGGAGAGGGCCAACTCCTCGTCGGGCGTGGCCGCCCGATCGGTGCACAGCCAACGGCCGATGAGTTCGGTCCCCAGCCGGGACGAGGCGAACGCCTCGTTGCGGAGGAACTCGGGGAAGCGCGCCGCCACCTGGTTTCCGATGTCGTCGGCCCGGGCCTGGAGGGCGAGGCCCAACGCCACGCGCTCGTCTCCCGGTGCGGCCGGCGCGTCCGCACCGGACACCATGATGCGATCGAGTGGCGGGCGGGAACTCATCTCGTCCACCATCGGCCCCGCCCGGATGCAACTTGAACCGCGTTCAGGTGCAGGGGCGCACGATGGGGCCGGGGGGCCTGACCGATCGGGACGGCTCAGGGGGCGGGGCAGGATCCGTCCAGGGCGACTCCTCGGGCAGTGCCGGTCACCCGCGCCACCGCCCCCGCCCCGGTGGTCGGCCACGTCACCCGGACCGACGTGCGTGGCACGCCGGGACCTGCCACCGTGAGGGAAGCCACCACCGTGGTGGCGCGCACCGCGACCGTCCCCGACACGGCCACACCGGGCACGAGCTGGTCGGACACCAGCGTGAGGCGACCGGTGCTCCGGCCCGGGACCACCGTCCCTCCGTGGAGCCCGGCGTCGGCCACGGAGCCGATCCCCTGTGCCCGGGCCACCGCATCGCCCGCCGCGGCCACCGCCGCGGCCGCGGCGCGAAGCCCGTCGGCCGACGCTGCGTTGGCCGGCGCCGGGGCGAGCGGGGTCACCCCGGCGAGCGACGGAGCGAACCGTCCGACGGCCCGGATCGGCGGCACCGTGGCGGCGCACGATGCGTCGATCGCGTCGAGGTGCTGCGGGGCACGCACGAACGCCTGGATCACGGTCGAGGCACACGGCTGGTCGCCCTGCCCCACCACGTGGGTGGCGTTGGCGAACCCGACGAACCGGCTGTGGCCGCCGAGCTGCCCGAGGATCGCGGGTGCGTCGACCGGTGGGGTCCAGGTGTCGAACGCGCCGCCGAGCACGAGGACGGGCAGCCGGGCCGGGAGGAGCGGCAGCACCCCGGTCGTCGGCGGCGTGGCGGACGTGGGCGTCGGCCAGTCGGTGCACGCCGTGTAGGCCTCGGTGTTCTGGTCCTGCCGGAGCCACTCGTCGGTGGTGAACGGCGCGAACGTGGTCGGCGCCAGCCCGGCAGTGGCCGCCGCCAGTTGGTCCGCACGCGTCGCCGACGGCGACGCCAGCGAGAACAGCTGCGGGTAGTCCAGGCACGACACCGCCAGGTAGAGCTCGCCCGAATAGGACCGGGCCGGCATCCCCGTGTAGCTCTCGTCCGAAGCGAGTCGCTCGGCATAGAGGCGCAGGAGCGGGGCGGGGTCGCCGTCGTCGAGCAGCGCCCGGCCGGCGGCGTCGAGCGACCGGTAGACCAGCGGGTCGCCGGCGGCGTCACTGATCAGGTCGACCAGCCCGACCACTCCCATCGTCACCGGGGACACCTTCCCCGTGGCATCGGGCACGGCGCCGGTCACCGGCGAGGCGCGGAGCCTGGCGGCGACCGCCGCCACCCGTTCCCAGGCCGACCCCGGTGCCGCCGCCGCGCACGCCGGCGAGCGGGTGCAGGCCGCGTCGAAGGCCGCGGGCATCGAGTCGTGGCTGCTGCGGTACCAGGGGTCGATGGTGACGGTCGAGTAGGTCGAGTCGAGGACCACCGACCGGAACAGCGACGGGTACCGGTCGGCAAGGACCTGGGCGAACCACGAGCCGTACGAGTCCCCGTAGAGGTCGACCCGCCCGAGCCCGAGCACCCGGACGACGTCGGCCACGTCAGCCGCGGCCGGCGTGGACGTGAACAGATCGGAGGCGTGGACCCACGCGCCCGAGGCGTCCCGCCACCGGCGGTCGAGCGCCGCGGCGCAGGACCCGGCGGCGGTGGCGAAGTCCGGCCCGCTCAACTGCCCCGGGAACTGCCGGAGGCCGGGGCAGCGGAGCGGCGTGGAGCCACCGGTACCACGCAGGTCCACGGCCAACAGGTTCCACTTCGACAGGATCGGGCCGTACATCACGTCGAACCCGCCGTGCACGGACCCGGTCGACGGGTAGCCGGGCCCGCCCTCCACGGGCAGGACGGTACCCCGGGACCCGGTGCCGTTCGGCGCCGTGGCCGGGTACCACCGGTACGTCACCGTGATGTCCGGCGACCCCCGCCTGGCACGGTCGAGGGGCACGGCGAGGCGGCCGCAGTAGGCCGTCGGGGCGGTCTCGCACCGGATCAAGGTGGCGCCACCCACGACGAGTGAGGCGGGTGCCGGCGCAGCTGCCGCCGGTCGGGCGATCACGACCGGCGTGGCCAGTACGGCGGCGGCGACCGCGGCGAGCGCCCCGTTGCGCCACGCACCGACCGCCGTCCGTCGTGCCTGCCCGCTCATCGGTGCCCCTCCTCCGGGTCGTCGGGACGACGCCGGGGGAAGTCTCGCCCGGTCACCGCCGCCCGTCCACACCGATCTGCCTAGGGTGGCGTGCAACCGACCGAGGGAGGACCATGAAGGCAGCGGTGTACTACGAGACGGGCGGGCCCGAGGTGTTCCGCTACGAGGACGTGCCCGACCCGACCTGCGGCCCGGGCGACGTGCTGAT
>JADGOH010000001.1 GCA_017883025.1 Acidimicrobiales bacterium | reverse complement strand
GGCTCCTGCGTGACGGGACACCGCTCCCGGACCTTCTCGAAGTAGGGGAACGGGTCGTCGTAGAGGTCCTTGGTACGGAAGTAGTCGATGGCGTCGATGTCGATCTCGGTCACGGCTGCTCCAGACCTCGGGTGGTTGATGACATGGTTTGCATGGTAGGAGAGTGCCGTATCCGGTGCAATCGTCGGTGCCCCGCCTCGGGAAGGCGCTTCCATGCCCGTCGACCCGGAAACCACGGGATTCGCGGCGCTGGCCTCGGGTTTCGGAGCGGGTCCGATTCGGCTGCACCGACCGCCGGAAGAGAATAGTGTTTGCAGCTACCGCCGACCGGGGGGGACAGGGCGCCACCGGCACCGCAGGGTCGAGGACCCCCCAACCACCGTCGGGCGCGGCGGGTGATCACGCAGGCCGACAGGAGGCACGAGTCGATGGACCAGGAGTTCGCTGGCAAGGTGGCGATCGTCACCGGGGGTTCGGGGGGGATCGGCCGCGCCATCGTGGAGCGCTTCGTCGAGCAGGGGGCGACGGTCGTCATCGCCGACGTCGACGCCGAGCGGGGCGAGGAGCTGGCGACGTCCCTGGGCGGCCCGGCCGCATTCCGGCGGACCGACGTGGCCGACCCCGACGACGTCCAGGCGCTCGTCGATTTCGCCGTCGACCGGTGCGGGGGCCTCCATGTCATGGTCAACAACGCCGGGGTCTCCAGCTCCTTCCGGCGCCTCCTGGACAACGATCTCCGGGACGCACAGCGGGTGATGGGCGTCAACCTCTTCGGGGTCATGTACGGCTGCCGGTCCGCCGCGCTGCACATGGCCGGCCACGGTGGCGGCTCGATCGTCAACACCACGTCGATGGGGGCCCTGACCGGTGGCTCCTCCCCCATCGTCTACCGCACGTCGAAGGCGGCGGTCATCCAGTTCAACCGCTCGGCCGCGTGCGACCTGGCCGAGTACGGCATCCGGGTGAACTGCGTGGCGCCGGGGCACATCAGCACCGGGATCACAAACTACGACCTCGAACCGGTCATCCGGCTGAGCCAGCCGCTGCAGCGCCAGGGCACGGGCGCCGACGTGGCCGACGCCGTGCTGTTCCTGGCCGGCGACCGCTCGGCCCAGATCACCGGGGTCGTACTCCCGGTGGACGGGGGGACGACGGCTGGACCCTCGTTCGCCCAGACACAACTGCTCCTGGCCCAGGCCCGGGGCGAGGGAGGTGGAGATGCCGGCTGAACTGGTCATTCGAGGGGGGACCATGGTCGACGGGACCGGCGGGACCGGCCGTCGGGCCGACGTCGCCGTCACCGGCGGCCGGATCGTGGAGATCGGGCCGGACCTGCACGGGATGCGTGAGCTCGACGCCGCGGGCTGCATCGTCGCCCCGGGGTTCATCGACATCCACACCCACTACGACGCCCAGGTGTTCTGGGACCCGGCCCTGCGCCCCTCGTCGTACCAGGGGGTCACGACCGTGGTCGCCGGCAACTGCGGCTTCACCATCGCCCCCACCCGGCCCGAGCACCACCAGGTGATCGTCCAGACGCTCGAGAACGTCGAGGACATGGACGCCGCCTCGCTCACCGAGGGCATCGTGTGGGACTTCCAGACGTACCCCGAGTACCTGGAGCTCGTCCGTTCGCGGGGCACCCTGCTCAACTTCGCCTGCTACGTCGGGCACAGCTCGGTGCGCCTCTACGTGATGGGCGACGCCGCCTACGAGCGGGCCGCCACCCCGGAGGAGATCGCCTCGATGTGTGCCATCGTGGTGGAGGCCATCGAGGCCGGAGCTGCCGGGTTCTCGACCAGCTTCGCCTACACCCACCGGGGGATGAACGGCCTGCCCGTGCCGAGCCGGTTCGCCGAGCGCGACGAGGTGGAGGCGCTCTTCATGGCAGCGGGCAGCACGGGCAAAGGTGTCGTGCTGGCCACGGCCGGCGACCAGTGCACGTACGCCGACATGTACGAGCTGCAGCCCAGGATCGGGAGGCCCTTCACCTACCCGATGTTCGCCCTCGCCGACGGGCGCAACCAGCCCCAGCTCGACATGCAGAACGAGGCCGTGGCCAAGGGCCTGCAGGTCTGGCCCCAGGTCACCCCCCGGCCCCTCACCATGCAGTTCACCATGGACAGCCCCTTCAGCCTCAACGTGAGCCCGGTGGTCGCCGAGCTCATGGACCAGGACCGCGACGCCCGGATCGCCGCCTACGCCGATCCCGAGTGGCGGGCCCGGGCCGCGGCCGACCTGGCCGAGCAGCCCATGCGGCCGCGGTGGGAGACATGCGAGGTCTCCGAGTCGGACCGCCACCCCGAGCTGGAGGGCAGGCGGGTCGACGCCGTCGCCCGGGAGTGGGGCTGCGATCCGTTCGACGTCGTGTGCCGGCTGGCCGTGGACGAGGACCTCGGCACCCGGTTCCGCATCTACATTGCCAACGACGATGCGGCCAGCGTGGGCAGCCTGCTGGCCCACGAGCAGATGGTGCTCGGGCTCTCCGACGCCGGCGCCCACGTCGGCCAACTGTGCGACGCGCCGCTCCCGACGGACCTGCTGGGCACGTGGGTGCGCGACCGACAGGTCCTGTCCGTCGAGCACGCCGTGCGCAAGCTCAGCGGCGAGCCGGCGGACATCTTCGGCTTCGACCGCCGGGGCTACCTGCGCGAGGGCTACTGGGCCGACGTCTGCGTCTTCGACCCGGCCACCGTGTCGCCCGGCCCGATGAAGCGGGTGCGGGACTTTCCGGCGGGCGGGGAGCGTCTGACCTGCGAGGAGCCCACCGGCCTGCGCCACGTGCTGGTCAACGGCGTCCCGATCCGGGTGGACGGGGTGGAGCTCCCCCTCGGGGACGAGCGCCCCGGGACACGACCCGAGTTCGTCTGAGGCCCGACCGGTGACGACGCGCTGATGAGGCCCCTGCCCGAGCTGACCCCGTGGACCGGCTGGTTCTGGACGTCCGGCGCCGACGGGACGCTGCGCGTCCAGGGCTGCACCGACTGCGGCACCCTGGTGCACCCTCCCGTCCCCGTCTGCCCGGCGTGTCGGAGCCGGTCCTGGTCCCCGACGGCGGTCTCGGGCCGGGCGACGATCGTCGGGTACACCGTCAACCAGCACCAGTGGCATCCGGACCTCCTGCCGCCCTACGTCATCGCGGTCGTGGCCCTCGCCGAGGACCCGGCCGTCCGGTTGACCACCAACATCACCGGCTGCGACATCGGTGACGTCCGGGTCGGACTCGAGGTGCAGGTGCGCTTCGAGCAGCACGAGGACGTGTGGCTCCCCCTGTTCGAGCCGACCGGGGCGACCACGACGCCCGAGCCCGACGTCTCCCCGAGGCTCCCCCTGCCCCGGGCCCCGCTCGGGGACGACCGCTTCGAGCACAAGGCCGTGCTGTCCGGCGTGGGACGCTCGGCGCTCGGACGCCGGCTCCTCGTCGACCCGCTCTCCCTGACCGTCGATGCCTGCCTCGCCGCCGTGGCCGACGCCGGCCTGGAGCTCTCGGACATCGACGGGCTGTCGACCTACCCGGGAGCCGCCGGCATGGGGATGAGCGAGGGCGGTGTGGCCGCCGTCGAGGAGGCGCTGCGACTGCATCCCACCTGGATCAATGGCGGCATGGACCTCCCCGGGCCCGGCGGCGCCTTGATCGCCGCCATGCTGGCCGTGTCGAGCGGGCTGTGCCGGCACGTCCTGTGCTTCCGCACCGTGTGGGAGTCGACGTTCGCCACCCTCGGGCTCCGGCCGCCCGGTGGCGGGCGCGCCTCGGGGGCCCAGCAGTGGCGCTCACCGTTCGGGGCGCTGTCGGCGGCCAACTGGATCGCCGTCAACGCCAACCAGTACCTGCACCGCTACGGCGCCACCCGCGAGCTCCTCGGGACCATCGCCGTCAACGGCCGGACCAACGCCGGGCGCAACCCGGCGGCCATCTACCGGGAGCCGATGACGATGGACGACTACATGGCGGCCCGTCCCATCACCTCCCCGTTCGGCCTGTACGACTGCGACGTCCCCTGCGACTGCTCCATCGCCGTCGTGGTGTCCGACGCCTCGGTAGCCGGGGACCTCCCCGGCACGGCCATCCGGGTCGAGGCCGTGGGCACCCAGATCCTCGAGCGCGTCTCGTGGGACGAGGGGACCATCACCCACGAGCCCCAGGTGCTCGGCCAGGCCGCCCACCTCTGGACCCGGACCGGCCTCCGGCCGGCCGACGTCGACCTCGCCCTCGTCTACGACGGCTTCACGTTCAACGCCGTCTCGTGGCTCGAGGCACTCGGGTTCTGTCCCTTGGGCGAGGCCCAGGACTGGCTCGACGGGGGTCGGAGGATCGCCCTCGACGGCGAGCTCCCGGTCAACACCCACGGCGGCCAGCTCAGCGAAGGCCGGACCCACGGTTTCGGGTTCATCTACGAGGCGATCCGACAACTCCGGCACGAGGCCGAGGGGCGCCAGGTGGCCGGCGCCACGACCGCCGTCGTGACCACCGGCGGGGGGACTCCGTCGGGGGTCCTCCTGCTCCAGCGCGACGGGGCCTGATCGACGGCCCCGGTCCGGCAGCTGCGGCTCAGTCCGCTGCCCGGGCCCGGCGGAGCGTGCGCCGGAGCCACTCGCCGGTGCGCTCGAAGGCGGAGGCGGCCACCGGGAACCCGAAGTTGACGAAGCCGTGGGGCTGTCCCGGGTAGCAGACCTCCTCCACGTCGACCCCGTCGGCCCGCAGCCGGCCGGCATAGTCGCGCCCCTCGTCCCGCAGCATGTCGCACCCTCCCAGGATCACCAGTGCCGGCGGGAGCCCCGCCAGTGACAGGGCGGCGAGCGGGGTGGCGTAGGGGTCGTCGTCCAGGTCGCGCCCACCGCTGTAGGCGGCCCAGTAGGCCTCGCCCGCCTCGAGGCTGATGACCAGACCGCTGAACTCCTCCCGGGACGGGAGGACCCTCGAGCCGG
>JADGOH010000005.1 GCA_017883025.1 Acidimicrobiales bacterium | reverse complement strand
GGAGGGTTCAGACAAGGGGCCAGGGGTAGGGCGGCCGGTCGCCGAGCGGCTCGGGGAAGACCCCCGAGGCAGCCAGGAGCGCGGCCCGCTCGAGCACGGCATCGGCCTCCGCCGCCGACAGGACCTCCTCCAAATCGGCCGGCAGCCCGTCGGCGACGAGCCGCTGCAGGTCGACCACGACGTGGGCCGGGACCTCCTCGTCCGCGAAGTCCCAGATCACTGTGCGCAGCTTGTGCTGCACATGGAAGCAGAGCCCGTGGTCGATGCCCCACAAGCGCCCGTCGGATGCGTGCAGGACGTGCCCGCTCTTCCGGTCGGCGTTGTTGGCGACGACGTCGAACGCGCAGAACACCTGGAGCTCGTCCTCGCGGCCACCCTCCTCGAGCAGGGTGAAGTAGTGCTGCTCGTAGTCGGACTCGATGAACAGTTGCACGGAGCCGGGCCCGAACGGTGCGTCGTCGCGGACCACGGTGGGGGGCACGACCCCCCAGCCGAGCGCCTCGGACAGACGGTGGGCCGCCACCTCCCGCCGGTAGAGGCCGTCCGGGAAGTCCCAGAGCGACTGCTCGCCTCGGTGCGGCTTGTAGACGGCCTGCACGGGGCCCGACGGGGAGCGTCTACGTCCGGTCTCGTGGTCGGCTCCGTTGCCGGATGCGTCCGACGCCGGTTCGGTGCCTCCATGCCCGTCCTCCGTGTCCTCGGTGCCCTCCAGGCTGACCAGGAAGGTCAGATTGGAGCTCCACGGGAGTCGCCCCTCGATGACCAGCTCACGAGTGGCGAGCAACTCGGCGGCCGCTTCCAGGGACGGTCCGGTGCCGGGCCGCCAGCCGCTCACACGGCTGGTGGACGGTGGCCGTTGGTCCGAGGACATTCGTGTCCGGAGGGGTCCAGTGGGGAGCCGCACAGCGGGCAGGGGGGTCGTCCGGACTCGATGAGCCTGGTCGCCTGGATGGTGAAGGCGGCGGCCTGCTCACGGGTGACCGAGATCCGGGCGATGGCGCCCACCTCGCCTTCCGGCACGAGCTCCTCGATCACCAGGACCACCCGGTCCTCGGCCTGGTCGAAGGACACCCCGATGGTGCCGACCGCCCAGGCCGGTTCCGTCGGCTCCTCGAGCGCCTGGTCGTCGGGCGGGTGCCCGGGCCGCGACTGGTCCTTGACCACCCGGGCGAGGAGGTCGCCCATGGCGCCCACCTGCTGCTTCTCCACTTTCAGCGTGAGCAGTGTGTCGCCCTGTCGGCACTGGATCAGGAACAGGCGGCCTCCGACCGGCCCCACGGTTCCCACGCACAGCCGGTCCGCCGACAGGTCGAAGGCATCCGTCACGTCCCGTCCTCCCCCCCGGCCCGGGCGAGCGCCCCCGTGAGGTCCGTGCGGCGCCTCATGCGATCGCCAGGGCGGTCAGGGAGTCGGTCGAATTCACGGTCAACACGAAGGGGCCGTGCCCCGTGTAGGCCAGCGCCGACACCGAGCACGGGGCGACGGTCAGGCGCTGGAACAGGTCGAGCGGGGTGCCCGCCGCCTGGGCGACGGCCGCCTTGATCGGATCGGCGTGGGAGACGGCCACGACGGTCTCGCCCGGGTGGCGCTCGACGAGACGGGCCAGTGCGGACGCCATCCGGGTCTGCATCTCGAGGAACGACTCGCCCGACGGGAACCGGAATCCGCTCGGATTGCGCTGCACGGTCGCCCACTCGGGCTTCTTGGCCAGGTCCGCGAGCTTGCCGCCGGTCCACTCCCCGAAGTCGCACTCGAGCAGCCCGCGATCCGACCGCACCCGGACGCCGAGCCGCCTCGCGATGGGCTTCGCCGTCTCCTGGGTCCGCTCCAGCGGTGAGGCATAGACGGCGACCGGGGCCCGTCGGCCCTTCCCGTCGGCCGTGTCGGCCAACTGGCCGATACGCTCGGCCACGGCCTCCGCCTGCGCCCGTCCCTCGTCCGAGAGGAGCAGCCCGGGGGCACGGCCGGGAAGCACCTGCCCCGTGGTCGGCGTTCGCCCGTGGCGGACCAGCAGGACCACGGTGGGTCGCTCAGAGGGTTTGGGTCGGCTGGCCACGCCCGCTCACCGTACTCGGTTCGCGTGGGGGCCCGACCGCTCCGAACCCGCCGGCGGGGTGGCCGATCAGCCACTCCGGGTCCGGGATCGTCGACCCGTGGTCGCGGTCGGCGTGGGACAGCCGGGACGGCCACCAGTTCCACCGGCCGAGCAGCACGGCGGCCGACGGGACGAGCAGGGTGCGGACCACGAACGTGTCGAGGAGGATGCCCGCGGCCAGCCCGACACCGATCTCTACGATCTGCGTGTCGCCCGTGGCCGTCAGCACTCCGAAGGTCCCGGCCAGGATCAGGCCGGCCGACGTGACCGTGGTGCCGGTGGCGCCGATGGCGGTGCGCACGGCGATCCGGATCGGGGCGTGGTGCGCCTCCTCGCGGATCCGGGTCATGACCAGGATGTTGTAGTCCTGGCCCAGGGCCATGATGAACAGGAACATGAAGAACGGCAGCACGAAGTTGATCCCGTCCTGGCCACCGATGATCACGAAGATCAGCACGGTGAAGCCCAGCGACGCCAGGTAGGAGAGCCCGACACTCGCCACGAGGTAGAGCGGGGCGATCAGGCTCCGCAGCACGATTGCCAGAAGCAGGCCGAGCACCAGGAGGACGATGGGGATGATGCGCACCAGGTCACCGGTGGACAGTCCACCCACGTCGGCCGCCACCGCCGCGTACCCGTCGACGCCGGAGGCCGTGGCCCCGATGGTGCTGGCCACGCTGTCGACGGCGACGCGAACGTCGGACATGGCCGACGCGGCCGCTGTACTGGACGACGGACCTGCCGCCAGTCCGGTCTGGAACAGGACGGTGCGACCGTCGGGGCTCACGAACTGCCCCGACGCCCGGTACGCCTCGTAGGCGGCCGGGGACCCGGTGAACGAGGCTGGCGGTGTCGCCGGGAGCGCACCGGGTGGGCCGTCGCCTGCCAGCTGGGCGTGGGCCGCAGCCAGTTCGGCGGGGGGCACCGGCGTGCCGTTCGGGTCGAGTGCGCCGGTGACCGAGGAGAACTGACCTGACGACCTCAGCCCGTGGCCGGCCGTCGCCAGAACCGACGGCTCGACCCACACCGACTCGGGGAGCCGGAACAGCACATTGGTCGGGTCCGACTCGGCCGCCGGGAAGTGGGACGTGAGCAGGACCTGGCCCCGGGCCGAGTCCGAGGACGCAGGGACGGACTGGCTGTCGAACCCGGTCGGTGCATACGCGAGCAGGGAGAGCGACAGCCCGACGAGGAGGCCGACGCCGATCACCAGGGTGAGGACCGGACGGCCGACCACCCTGGCCGCGATCCGGCTCCAGGACCCGCGGGACACCGGTCCCGGCGTGGGCACCCGGGGCCAGAACACCGACTTGCCGAGGATGGCGAGCAGGGCGGGCAGCAGGGTGAGGTTGGCCAACAGGGCCATGGCGATACCGATGGCGAGCGCCGGGCCGAAGCCCTGGTAGAGCCCGAACGTGGCGATGACCACGGTCGACAGTGCGGCGATCACCGTGAGCCCCGAGAAGGCGATCGACTCGCCGACCTTCTCCAGGGAGAAGGCGACGGCGTCGTAGGGGGCGAGGCCCCGGCGGAGCTCTTCGCGGACGCGGAAGATGAGGAAGAGGCCGTAGTCCGTTCCTGCGCCCAGGAGTACGACGACAAGGAGCACCGGAGTGAGGTCGGAGACCTGCACGCCGAGGTGGGTTGAGGCGGCGATCACGGGCTCGACGGCGATGAGCGCGATGCCCGACGGCAGCAGGGCCACGATCGGCGCCAACAGGGACCGGAAGGTCAGGAGCAGCAGCAGGATGATGAACAGGACCGACAGCAGCTCGGTCAGTGTCTGGGTCTTGGACTGCTGGGCCTGCTGGTCCACGGCTCGGGCGGCCGCCCCGGTGACGTGGACGGCGAGCCCCGGGGGTGCGCCGGCCGAGGCGACCGCGTGCCGGAGTCCGGCCACGGTCCGAACGGTCGCCGGGTCGGACGACGATGCGGGGACGTCGAGCTCGATGACGGCCCGGTGGGCGCGCCCGTCGCTTGACACCCCGCGGTCGACGACCGCGGTCACGTGCGGGACGCCTGCGACAGCGCCGAGGGCACGACCGATGGCGGCGGTGTCCGCCGACGTCAGCGATCCGTGGGCCGACGCAGCGACGAGGATGGCCTGTGAGGAGGCGGTGGGCTGGAAGGGCGCGGCCAGTGTGGCGGCGCGCACACTCGGCTGCGATGCGGGCAGGAACTGGGCGTTGCTGTTCTTCTCGACGCTGGAGATGGACGGCAGGCCCGTCACGAGGGCGACCGTGACGATCGCCCAGGCGACGACGATCAGCCAGCGGAACCGCACCGTGAGGCGGCCCAGTGCAGCGAAGAAGTGGCGATCGTCCAGCAAGGGCCCACCCTACGTCCGGGGAGGTGCGCCGGTAAGGGGGTAATTGGACCTATTCGCGGGGGTCGAAGGTCCCTGGACGCCGGGGTCGGGCCCGGGGTCAGTTCGCGGCGGGCATGCGGCGCGGCATCGGGACGGCCGTCTCCGGCCAGCGCTTGCGGCTGACGCGGGCGAGCCGGTGCAGCAGGGCGATCGCCCCGGGGTCGTCGTCACCGGGGCGTGTCTCCACGGCGCCGGCGTCGATCATGCCCTGGAGGAGGCTCCTCCCCTTGTCGGTGCGCACGATGGTCAGCGTCCAGTCGTTGAACGCGCCGATGCCCCCGGTCGAGATGTCGGCATGCTCGGCGGCGAAGTCCGGGCAGGTCGTGCAGCCCTCGCGGGTCCAGGCGTGGGCCTCCTTCAACGGGATCTCGTGGAACCCGCCGTCCTTGGTCCACACCTGGAAGACGCCCTTGATGTTCATCTTGGCGATGTCGGCCCGGGCGATCCCGTACTTGGCCTCGAAGAGCTCGGGGAAGATGGCATCGTCGAACGTCTTCGAGCACAGCAGTCCGATGGTCAGCGACAGGCGCCGGGCGATCTTGCCCGCCTTGCGGGACTGCATCATCGGCGGCGCCGACGCCTGACAGCCCATGCCCACCAGGGCGATGCGTTCGGCGCCGGCCTCGATGGCCTGCGGGTAGGCCAGGGTGTTGGCCGAGTACGTGTAGCGGGAACCGGCGGCAGCCAGGACCTCGGCCCGGTTGGTGGCCACGGTGGGCTTGGCCTTCCAGGTCGATCCGTCACCCTCGAGGTCCGAGACGAGTGCGGCGTCGATGATGTCGTGCTCGAGCGCCCAGATGAGCAGGGCCGAGACCAGCCCGCCGTCCTGGCCGGCGGTGTGGACCTCGGGGTCGACGGCCCGGACGAGCAGTACGTCCTGCGAGATGCCGGCCACCTCTTCGACGGTGCGCTCGCGCCCGTGGAGGTGGGTGTCGATCTCGGTCTCCCACAGCCGGAAGCGGGGGCAGGCTCGGGTGCACATCGTGCAGCCCTTCACCCCGTGGGTGCAGCTGTCCGGCCCGCCGTCTGCGTCGATGTGGAACGGCTTGTACCGTCCGCCGGTGTCGTCGTAGGAGAGGACGTCGTAGGGGCAGGCCACCACACAGGCTGCGCATCCGGTGCACAGTCCCGATGTGACCACCTCGGTGAGCAATTCGGACCAGTGCGGCTTTTCCGGCGGCATGGGGGACACCCTACCCGTGGCTCCGTTGTGGTCCGGGACCTGGCGCCGGTGCGGGCTGGGTACCCTCGTCGGGTGCCCGAACTTGTGGAGGTGGAGCGCTACCGGGTCCTTGCCGAGCGCGCCCTCGGCCGTCCCATCGTGTCGGTCGACTCGCCCGATCACTGGTTCCTGAAGGGCGCTGCCTCGGCACTGCTGCTCGACGGCGTGCTGGTGGGCAACCGGTTCGTCAGCGCCCGGCGGATCGGGAAGCTCCTGCTGCTCGACGTGCTTGACGGTCCCGTGGTCGGCGTGCGGTTCGGCATGACCGGGTCCCTGATGGTCGACGGGGACGATGCGGTGGGCCAACTGCTGTATGCGCCGACGAGGTCGCATCCCGCGTGGGACCGCTGGGCGGTGACGTTCGCCGACGGCGGCCGGATGGCGGTGCACGATCCCCGACGGTTGGGCGGTGTGTCACTGGATCCGGACGTGTCCTCCCTGGGGCCGGACGCAGCGTCAATAGGGGCGGCGGGATTGGGAGCAGCACTGGCCGGGTCGGCGGCCCCGCTCAAGGCCCGACTGCTCGACCAGTCCCGGTTGGCCGGGGTCGGCAATCTCATCGCCGATGAAGTGCTCTGGCGGTCAGGGCTTTCCCCCCTACGCCCGGCCGGGGCACTTTCGGCTGCCGAGGTCCGGCGGCTCCATCGACACCTGGGACGGACCTTGGACGACCTGACGTCGCGTGGCGGCTCGCACCTGGGTGATCTGATGGGGGAGCGGCACCCTGGCGGCATGTGCCCCAAGGACGGGACGCCACTTACCCGGTCGACGGTCGGTGGGAGGACCTCGTGGTGGTGTCCGTTGCATCAGGCGGACTGAGCGTCACCCCCGGGGCACGGGCTCCGGTGGTGCGGGGTCTTCCGGTGGTGCGACCGGCTCCGCTGGCCGGTCGCACCCGAGGTCGGGCTCCTGGCCGAAGGGCGCCAGGGGCGTGAAGGACCACCGCGG
>JADGOH010000079.1 GCA_017883025.1 Acidimicrobiales bacterium | reverse complement strand
GGGTGGCCCAGGTCGGCTAAATTGGCGCTTCGCCCATTCGGGGGTAGCTCAACCGGCAGAGCGCCAGACTCTGAATCTGGAGGTTGGAGGTTCGATCCCTCCCCCCCGAGCAGACACAGTGACCTCTCGGGGGAGTTGTGGAAGACCGCCCCTTCGGGGACGGAGCAGCACCGCCCCCCTCGGGGGCGTCTCAGTGGGTCGCCGGGTTCGGCGGCCCGACAGGGTCCCATCGTCTAGCGGCCTAGGACACCACCCTCTCAAGGTGGGAACACGGGTTCGAACCCCGTTGGGACTGCCAGAAGAATGTCCAGGTGAGAGCGCCCCAAGGGGGCGTTCTTGCTGTATCTGGCACCGTTTCCCCCATCGGATCCACATGAAATCCGACGAAGTCGGGGATGGAGCGTCACCCGTTCACCGAGGACGCCCGACTGACGGCAGCATCCGGGAGCAGAAGGGAAACCCGCAGATCCGGTTGCGATTGCCTCCAGACCTGATCGCGGGGAAGTGTCGCCAGCGGATGAAGATGGTCGAGGGGACGTCCCAGCTGGCCCATCGGCCGGCTAACCGGGTACGAGCGGCCGGCGAGCCACCAACATCACGATGCCCGCGCCCGCAATCAGGAATCCGCTGATCCCGAAGAACCCGTAGACGGCGATCGTGCCCAAGGTCGTCTTGCGGATGAGGCTCTCGCTGCCGATAGCACCGAGGGTGAGGGCATGGGAAAAGATCACCGCCACCGCGAGCACCAGACGCAGGAAATTGGGACGATTGCGGCGGGGTTGAAGGACTCGTCGAACGTTCTCATCCGGCCCCCCACCTTTCGTTAGGTCAACGGACTGAGGCACAAAGGCGACGTATCGCTGCACACTACCTAGCGCACAACGACTGACATTGCAGGGGTCGCCGGACGCATGGGTTGGACATTCAGCATTGAAACTGCTGGGGCCACCTTGAGATCCAATGCCCGGACATCCAAGGTGCCCCCCAACACCGGCTCGCGGCGAGTTCTCAAGGGACAGGTGCGTGCAGATCGCTAACCGCCCATGGACGGCGACTTCGGGATAGACGTTTCCAGCCAAGACGACCCGCCCGGTAACTGGCAGTGCCGCTCGGTCTGTTGTCGTGAGCCGGAAGGTCCGATGCCGCGTGCTACCGATGTCCTTGGAGACCTTCGGCCCTGGTCGGCGCGAGGAGGTGGGGGCATCGTAGAAGGTGCGGAGTGGGCGACCGGCTCCATGCGATCCAGCAGCGCCCGGGATGCTCGGGGATCAACAAGGGAGACCACCGATGGCCTATCTGAAGCCACCAGCCTTCACCCGGCGGCTGGCCAATCCACTGGCCATGAGGCTGAATGGCCGAGGCGGCGCCGCTCTGACTGCAGTCGGCCGTCGCACAGGTAAGCCCCGCAAGGTGCCTGTCATCCCCGTTGAGCTGGACGGGAGCCGATATCTGGTTTCGCCCTATGGCGAGTCCGAATGGGTCCGTAGTCTCCGTGCTGCCGGTAAGGGCGAACTCATCCGCAAGGGCCGAGTTGAGACCTTCCACGCCGTCGAGGTCCCAGTCGATCAACGGGAACCCGTCATCAGCCGGTACCGCGAAGTCGCTGGTCGTGTGGTGGGCCCGTGCTTCACGAAGCTGCCTGATGCTCGGGATCAGCCTGCACGGTGATCGTCTGGCCGTGGCCGACTCGGGCGACAACCGGGTCATGATCTGGGACCTCGGATGACCACCCACGTCCGGGAGGCGCTGCACCTCCGGGTCACCGGGGTGGTCCAGGGCGTGGGATTCCGCCCCTTTGCCCATCGGCTCGCCACCGAACTCGGCCTGGACGGCATCGTGGGCAACGACGTGCACGGTGTGTTCGTCGAGGTGGAGGGCCCGGCCTCGGCCGTCGCGGACTTCCCGGTGCGGTTGCGGTCCCAGGCTCCGCCGCTGGCCGTGATCGACTCGATCGAGTGCACGACGGCGTCGGTGACCGGTCGACGGGGGTTCACCATCGTGGCGAGTCGGACCGGCGCCGGGGCCGTGACCCCGGTGTCGCCGGACATGGCCGTGTGCGCAGCCTGCCTGGAGGAGCTGTGGGATCCACAGGACCGGCGACACCTCCACCCGTTCATCACCTGCACCGACTGCGGGCCTCGCTTCACCATCACCGAATCCCTCCCGTACGACCGGCCGGGTACCACGATGGCTGGTTTCCCGATGTGCGCGGCCTGTCGGGCCGAATACGACGACCCGGGCGACCGGCGCTACCACGCCCAGCCCATCGGCTGTCACGACTGCGGGCCGACGCTCACCTTCGAGTCGAGCGGCGACCGGACCCGCCGTGGGCCTCCGGGAAGACGGGACGGAGCCGTCGCCACCCGTGGCGCGGCACTGGCCGCAGCCCGGGCAGCCCTCCGGTCCGGCGCCGTCGTCGCCGTGAAGGGGGTCGGCGGGTACCACCTGGCGTGCGACGCCACCTCGGACCGGGCGGTGGGCGAGCTCCGCAGTCGCAAGGGTCGGCTCGACAAGCCGTTCGCGGTGATGGTCGCCGACGTCGCTGCCGCCTGCCGCCTCGCCGACCTCGGTCCGGAGGACATCGACCAGCTGACCTCCCCCGCCCGCCCGATCGTGCTGGCCACGGCCCGGCCGGGTGCCCCGCTGTCCACGCTCGTCGCCCCGGGTAACCCGCTGATCGGCGTGATGCTGCCGTCCGCGCCCCTCCACCACCTCCTGATCGGTGCGTCCGGGTCAGCGGAGTCGTCACTCGGCCCGTTGGTCATGACCAGCAGCAACCACTCGGGCGAACCCATCTGCTACCGCGACGAGGACGTGTGGGAGCGGGCCGGCCACATCATCGACGGGGTGCTGGCCCACGACCGCCCGATCCATGTCCCCTGTGACGACTCGGTGGTCCGGGTCACCGGCGGGCAACTCCTGCCGATCCGCCGGGCACGGGGGTATGCCCCGCTGCCCGTCAGGATCCCCCCGACCGGTGCCGACATCCTGGCCGTGGGGGGCGAGATGAAGAATGCGTTCTGCGTGGCCGGAGGGGAACGGGCGTGGATGAGCCAGCACATCGGCGACCTCGGCAACCTGACCACGCTCGAGACCTTCGAGACCTCCGTGCGGCAGTTCTGTGAGCTCTACCGGGTGGAGCCGGCCATCGTGGTCGTGGACGCCCATCCGGGCTATCTCGGCTCCCGCTGGGCCAGACGGCACCATGCGGGCTCGGTCGTCGAGGTCGGCCACCACCATGCCCACGTCGCCTCGGTGATGGCCGAGCACGGTCTCGATCCGGATGCCGAGGTGATCGGGATGGCCTTCGACGGCACCGGCTACGGGGACGACGGGACCATCTGGGGCGGCGAGATCCTGGAGGCGACGGCGTCGGCCTACCGCCGGGTCGGGCACCTCGCCACCGTGCCGCTCCCCGGCGGCGACGCCGCCGTCCTCCATCCCTGGCGCGTGGCGCTCGCCCACCTGTGGGCGGCCGGCATCGCCTGGAGCGACGACCTTCCCCCGGTCGGCCGTGCACGCCGAAGCGACCTCGGGGTCCTCGACCGTCAGCTGGCGACCGGCCTGGCCTGCGTGCCCACGTCCAGCATGGGGCGCCTGTTCGACGCGGTGAGCTCCCTGCTGGGGCTGCGTCACGACATCACCTATGAGGCCCAGGCCGCCATCGACCTCGAGCACGCAGCCGCCGGTCACCTCGACGCCGCCCCTTCGCTCCGGTTCGGGTCGGGACCGAACGGGGTGGTCGAGGCCGGTCCCGTCCTCGTCGGGCTGATCGCGGCCATGCGGTCCGGTGCCCCCGTCGGGGCGGCGGCCGCCGGGTTCCACCTGGCCGTCGTCGATCTGGTCGTACGCGCCGCCACGGGCAGCCGGCGACGGTCCGGGTCCTCGACCGTGGTGCTCAGCGGCGGTGTGTGGCAGAACGCACTGCTCAGCGGTCTGGCCCGCCGGCGACTACGTGACGCCGGTTTCGACGTGCGGAGCAATCGGCTCGTACCACCCAACGACGGTGGACTGGCCCTGGGCCAGCTCTTCGTCGCCGCCCACCGGGCCCGGGACGGAGCGTCCCGCGCGCCGTCCGGCACCGGTGCCCATCCCATCCGGGCGACCGCATCGGTCGCCGCCCACCAGGAGGTCTGAACATGTGTCTCGCCGTGCCAGGTCGTGTCATCGGGATCCGGGAGGAGCGCCAGACCCTCATGGCGACCGTCGACTTCGACGGCATACGCAAGAGCGTGTGCCTGGCCTACCTTCCCGAGGTGGAGTGCGGAGACTACGTGATCGTCCACGTCGGGTTCGCGATCTCCCAGGTCGACGAGGCCTCCGCCCTGGAGACCCTGGCCATGTTCAAGGAGCTGGGCATCCTCGAGGAGAACCTGGGCGTCGACGGGCGTCCGGCGGCTGTGGCCGGTCCGGCATGAAGTATCTCGACGAGTTCCGCGACCCGGCGCTCGCGCAGCGGCTGTTCGACGAGATCGCACGGATCACCACCCGCCACTGGGCGATCATGGAGGTGTGCGGCGGCCAGACCCACGCCATCATCCGCAACGGTATCGACCAGCTCCTGCCCGACGACGTGGAGCTGATCCACGGGCCGGGCTGCCCGGTGTGCGTCACACCACTCGGCATGATCGACAAGGCGCTGGCCGTCGCGGCCCGTCCCGAGGTGATCTTCTGCTCGTTCGGGGACATGCTCCGGGTGCCCGGGAGCCACAAGGACCTGTTCGCCGTGCGCAGCGAGGGCGGTGACGTGCGGGTGGTCTACTCGCCGCTCGACGCGGTGGATCTGGCCGAGGCCCATCCCGACCGCGAGGTGGTGTTCTTCGCCATCGGGTTCGAGACCACCGCCCCGGCCAACGCCATGGCCGTCTACCAGGCACGGCAACGGGGCATTCGGAACTTCTCGGTGCTGGTCAGCCATGTCCTGGTCCCGCCGGCCATCGAGGCCATCGTGTCCTCGCCCTCCAATCGGGTCGACGGGTTCCTGGCCGCGGGACACGTCTGTTCGATCATGGGAACCTGGCAGTATCCGCCCCTGGTCGAGGCCCACCACGTCCCGATCGTCATCACCGGCTTCGAGCCGCTCGACGTCCTCGAGGGCATCCGCCGGGTGGTGCTGCAGCTCGAGGCCGGCACGGCCGAGCTCGACAACGCCTATGCGCGTGTGGTCTCCGAGCAGGGGAACGTCCCCGCCCAGCAGATGCTGGCGGACGTCTTCGAGGTGTGCGACCGCCGTTGGCGGGGGATCGGCGAGATCCCGGCCAGCGGGTGGCGACTGAGCGGCCGCTACCGGGACTTCGACGCCGAGGTCCGGTTCGACGTGGGCGCGGTCGATGCCCCGGAGTCGGCGCAGTGCCGCAGCGGTGAGGTCCTCCAGGGCCTGATCAAGCCGACCGAGTGCGCCGCGTTCGGCAGGGAGTGCTCGCCCCGCCATCCGCTGGGAGCCACGATGGTGTCCAGCGAGGGTGCCTGCGCCGCGTACTACCAGTACCGACGCCTCGACCGGGCGGTCGGCGATCCGGTCCCCGTGGAGTTGGGCAGTGCCTGAGCCCGTGGACCCGGCTGCCTGGTCGTGCCCGCTCCCGCTGCGGGACCACGACCGGGTGATGATCGGCCACGGAGGCGGCGGTCGGCTCTCGGCCGAGTTGATCACCCACCTGTTCCTCCCCGCGTTCGGGGTGGAGCCGTCGGCGGTCCTCCACGACGCGGCCACGGTCGATCTGGGTGGACAGCGCCTGGCCTTCTCGACCGACTCCTATGTGGTGCGCCCCCTGTTCTTCCCCGGCGGTTCGATCGGTGAGCTGGCGGTCTACGGCACCGTCAACGACGTGGCCATGGCCGGAGCGCAGCCCATCGCGCTCAGCACCGGCTTCATCCTGGAGGAGGGCCTGCCCCTCGACGTCCTGGGCCGGGTGGCCACCGAGCTCGGCAAGGCGGCCCAGCGGGCCGGGGTCCGACTCGCCACCGGCGACACGAAGGTGGTCGACGCCGGCATGGCCGACGGCATGTACATCAACACCGCCGGCATCGGTCTGATCCCCGAGGGCGTCGACATCCGTCCCACCCGCGCCACACCCGGGGACCGGGTCATCGTCAGCGGGTCGATCGGCCTGCACGGGATCGCCGTCATGTCCCAGCGCGAGGGACTCGAGTTCGGTACCCAGGTCCGCTCCGACTGTGCGCCACTGGCCGCCCTGGTGTCCGTGATGCTCGACGCCTGCCGCGACCTCCACGTGCTGAGGGATCCGACCCGGGGTGGCCTGGCTGCATCGATGTGCGAGATCGCCGAGTCGGGTGCCGTCGGCATCGAGTACGACGAGGCCGCCGTGCCCGTCCCGTCCGAGGTGGCCGCTGCGTGCTCGATCCTGGGTCTCGATGCGATAAGTGTGGCAAACGAGGGGAAGCTGGTGGCCATCGTCCCCGACCGGTCGGTGGACGCCGTCATGGCTGCCATGACCGCACACCCCGACGGGCGCGACGCGGTGGTCATCGGCGACGTGACCGCCGACCACCCCGGTGTGGTCGTGGCCCGGACCGCATTCGGTGCCCGGCGCATCCTCGATCTGCCCCTCGGCGAGCAGCTTCCCCGGATCTGCTGAAGCGGACGGCCGACCGATCGCCGCGCGCTGCACGCGCCTCCGCCTCCACCCGATGCCGCCGTCGGGGCGACCGGGCGGGGTGGGGCCCGTCAGCGCGGGATCCGTCGCGGCGGCGGACAACTAGCCTGAGGACATGAGCACGGACAGCGCGCCCGGCAGGCGGCCGGGCGCAGAGTCGGAGGCGCTCGACGCCAGGGTGGACGAGGCCGAGGAGGAGTCGTTCCCTGCCAGCGACCCGGCGTCGTCGTGGGCCGGTGCCGATGATGATCCGGCATACCGGTCCGGTGACCGGGAGCCGGAAGATCCGACCCCACCGGTGTGACCCGTGTGGGGGCCGCTGGTCGGCCAGGGTCCGATCGCGGCGCCCCGGTGCGGAGCGTCCGTGCGAGTTCATGACGCCCGGCGGGCCCCTCCACCCGTGACGTCGGTGGAGCCGGACCGGGAAGTGGAAAAGCGACATGCGGCGGAGGCAGCCGCCGAGTTGGTCGAGGACTCGATGACCGTCGGCCTCGGGACCGGGACGACGGTGGCGTACCTGTTGCCGGCGCTGGCACGACGCGCCCTGTCGATCCGATGCGTGGCCACGTCGCCAGGCACCCGGCAGATCGCCGTGGAGCTCGGGCTGCAGGTGCAGGCGTTCTCGTCCGATCGGCTGGACCTGGCGATCGACGGAGCCGACCAGATCGCTCCGGACGGGTGGTTGGTGAAGGGGCGAGGAGGCGCCCACACCCGAGAGAAGCTGGTGGCTGCCGCAGCCGACGCCTTCGTCGTGATCGCCGACTCCAGCAAGCCGGTCGGCGCGCTCCACGCCCCCGTCCCACTCGAGGTCCTGGCCTTCGGTGCGGCCTCGACGCTCGCCCGTATCGGCGCTGCCCGTCGTCGTGATGATCCGCTCACCCCTGACGGCGGCGTGCTGGCCGACTTCACCGGGGAGTTCGAGGACCCGGCAGTGCTTGCCGGCATGCTCGACGGGACGCCGGGAGTGGTCGGGCACGGCCTGTTCCCACCGGACCTCGTGCGGACGATCCTCGTCGGCCGGGGTGGTTCGGTGGAACGGATCGATCTCCCGCAGGACCGGTAGCTCCCGGTCCGGGAACCGGGATGTGGCCGACCGCCCCCGTGGGGACGTTCGGGACAACCGGTGGTGTAGAGGGAACGGCCTGCAGCCGCAGGATCAGGTCCCGGGCTGGTCCGTGTCATCGGAGGCATGGCGGCCGCGGGCCGGGTTGACGAACGAGGGGCGCTCGACGACTGCGGACTCCCCGGCCGGGCGACGCTGGGGTGGCCGTCGGGGCTCGACCACCCCGGTCCGGAGGTGGCGCCGTGCCCCGGACCACGGAGCGGGCGGGGCGGTCATGCGGTCGGCCAGTCGATAGGCGACGCGCTCGTAGTTGACCCTCCAGCCCCGGAAGTCCGGCCACGCCTCCTCGGCGGACCGCTCCGTGGGGAAGCCGCAGTCCTCCAGCAGTGCGACCGCTCGCGCGAATTCCTCGAAGGTGAGCTGGATCGGCCCTTCGGGGTCGGGGTCGGGGTCGACCTCCCAACCCAGCGAGGCCGCCACCCGGTTCGTCAGCGTGAACCCCATCCGTAGGCACAGCCTCGCCTGGGAGGGGGCCGTGTCCGGGGCGAGGGACAGATGCATGGCGCCGGCGTCGAGCACGGCCAGGAGGCCGATCGTCCACGAGAGCCATGGCTCGGGGGACCGGAAGAGCAGCAGGATCGGATAGGTGGTGTGGCTCTCGGCGACGTCTGCCGCCCACTCCTCCCATGCGGCGTAGAGGTCCGGCAGTGTGTCGGTGATGCCCACCAGCTGGTGGCGGATCAGGAGCTCCGGACCCCATGCCGGCTCGCCGGCCCGACTCTCGAGGAGTGAGACCAGTCCCTCGCGGCGGTTGTAGGAGCTGTAGATCGCCGGCAGGTAGGCGATCTGGAGTGCGACGGTCACCACCCAGACGGCCCCGACGGCGATGTCGATCCCGGCGTCAGGCCGTCCTCCGACGTGGACGGCCCCGACCGTGAACAGGGCGGTCAGCGCCTGGAGCAGCCCGTCGGGAACGCTGTGCGTCGTTCCCACCAGCATGAGCCCGAATCCGAGCACCAGGGTCGCCGCCCAGAACAGGAGTTGGACCAGTAGGGCGACAGGCGCGGTGGGCGCCAGGATCGCGTCCTTGCCCTCGTAGGTCGACGCCAGGCGCGAGAGCGCGATGAACGCCAGTCGGACGGTGCGGTTCACGACCAGGCTCATCCGCTCGATCCCGGAGGGCTGGCGGGGGAGGACCAGGGTGAAGAGGACGTTGGACACGGTGAGGACCACGATCGTCAGCCCGAGCGCGAACAGGAGCGCGTTCACCGATTCCGCCCGGTGGGACAGTCGGACACGGATGAGCCGGCAGCGGAGGCGTCACGGCCTGCGCAGCGAGCTGCGTCGTCTGGCCCCGGTCCGGTCCGCGTGCACACGGCTATCCGGGAGATGCGCGGCCGCGCTTTCGGTCCCGTTCGGTGGTCCGGCTCCACCGGCTCCGCCGATCCACACGGTTCCCGAGGTGCATCGAGTGGTGACCCCTGGGCGTCCGTGTCGGCGTCGAACTACGTCCGGACGTCTTCGGCACCGATCCGAGACGCCGGGGGATCGCCGTGGGAGAAGACTCGCGCCCGAACCGTTCCTCCGTCCCGCCGCCCGGCTCCGAACTCCTCGAATCCGAGGTCACCCGATCGAGACTACCGCCGCGGCCGGGTGCGGCACCCGGCCGCGGCGGCCGACAGCGGTCGACCTCCGGTTGTCGGGGCCTCGACCGGCGGGCGTGCTCCCGGTGCACCCGGCTCCTCGGAGCTCCTATGGCGCGGCCCGGGAACCAGGGGTAGTTCCGTCGGGCACGTGGGAACGTGCTTCGAGCACCAGCCGCCCGTCGGGATCGAAGGCGGCGGCCACCTCCCCGGCCAACAGACGTCGGATGGGGCCGCCGGCGATGTCCCCGCGCCAGCCCCGGTCGAGCCTGCTCGGTTCCCCGACCACCAGCTGGGCGATGTCGACCCGAGCGGCCAGCAGGCTCTGGTCGAACTGCAGCTCGTCGGCGATCTGACGGACCAGTCCGGCGCACACCGCCACGGCGGCCTGGGACGCCCGGGACTCGGCCGCGTCAGGGGGGAGCCGCAAGTCGTCATGTTCCAGCGCCCGTCCCCGCTGGACCGCCTCGAGGATCTCGGTGGCCGCGCCCTTGGCCAGGTGGCGGGTGTCCACGCCCCGGAGCTTCTCGAGCTCTTGACGGTTGCGGGGCGGCCGTTGGGCGATCGTGAGGATCGCGAGGTCCGACAGCACGCTGCGGCGGGGTCGGTCGACCTCGGCAGCCCGCTGTTCCCGCCAGGCCGCCACCTCCTGGGCCACGCCCCGAGACCGGCCGGTCAATTTGCGCACGTCCCCCACCTTCCACCAGGCCCGCTCGGGCACCACCTCGCGCCGCTGGCCGGGCAGTACCTGGGCGCACTCCTCGATGGCCCAGGCGAGACGACCGCGCTCCTCGAGCAGGTCGACCATGGAAGAGCGGAGGGCCAGCAGGTGCGCGACGTCACCTGCGGCATACGCCAGCTGACCGGGGGGAATGGGCCGATGCAGCCAGTCGGACAGCTGATCGGTCTTGGGCAGCTCGATCCCCAGGACCTGGTCGAGCAGTCGGGCCAGTGAGGGCGTGGACATCCCCAGGAACCCGGCGGCAACCTGGGTGTCGAACACCGTTGCCGGAGCCACCCCGCAGGCGGTTCGGAGGATGTCGAGGTCCTGCCCGGCGGCATGGGCGACGGCGGTGCCCGGCCCCGCGAACAGGCGGCCCAGTGGTCCGGGATCGACGGCAAGGGGGTCCACCAGGGCCACCTGGTCCGCCCATCCCAATTGGATGAGGGCCAACTT
Organism: Acidimicrobiales bacterium; assembly: GCA_017883025.1. GTDB lineage: Bacteria > Actinomycetota > Acidimicrobiia > Acidimicrobiales > RAAP-2 > Bog-756. The sequence continues at coordinate 34,490 of JADGOH010000079.1, read as the reverse complement.
GGGCCAGTAGGTGCGTTCGGTGTGGAACTCGGTGTCGACGGCGTAGAACTCCTCGTCGGCCAGCTCGTCGCAGAGCGCCTCCAGCCCATCGGTCTCGGCGATCAGGGCAGGTGTGCCGTCGGTGGTGCTCACCGCCTGGAACGTACTGCACCGGGACCTGGCGACGCGACGTCGGCGAGCGCCGCCGCAGGACCGGCGCTCGGGTATGCCCTGCCCCCCGCCCTGCTCCGTCCTTCCCCCTCCCGCTCCTCGCTCCCGCCTGGTTGTCCCTTGACCTGTCACCGGGGACCTGGTTCGATGAAGCCGCTCGCACGTGTTCGGGCGGGCGGACTAGGGGGAGACATGCGAATCACCGCCCGGGGGGGTCGGCCGGCCGCGGTCGTTCTGGCCGTCGTGCTGGCCATGGGGATGGCCGCCTGCACATCGACCACGTCGAAAGCGTCGACGACGACAACGGGCGGGGGGAGCGGCTCGGGTGGCAGCCCGTCGATCCCGTCGAGCGCATTCTCGGACCACACCGGGGTGACCTCGGGCTCGGTCACGGTGGCGAACGTCTCCACCCTGTCCGCGGGCCTGTTCAAGGGCGCCGCCGTCGGCACCGAGGCCTACGCCGCCTACGTCAACTCGACCGGGGGTGTCAACGGGCGCAGGATCGTCGTGAACGGCCTCGACGACAACTTCACGGGCGCCGGCAACCTCCAGACGACCACGAGTGCGGTCACCGACGACTTCGCCCTGGTCGGCGGGTTCTCCCTCGAGGACAACTTCGGCGAGAAGGCACTGGCCGCCAACCCGGGCATGCCGAAGGTCGCCGAGAGCATCGACCACGCCACCAACAACCTGCCCAACGTCTACGCGCCGATCCCGCAGCCCGGTGGGTGGGAGGAGGGTCCGCTCCAGTACTTCAAGAAGAAGTTTCCGAACGACATCACTGCCGTCGGCACGATCGTCGGTGACCTCCCCACCACCCAGACGGCATGGGCGGGGGAGAAGCACGCGCTCGAGCAGGTCGGGTACAAGGTCATCTACTCGCCGACATTCGACGTCACCCAGACCGACTTCACCGCCGACGTGGTGGCGATGAAGTCGGCAGGCGTCAAGATGCTCCTCGTCGACCAGCTCGCCGCCAACTATGCGTCGTCGCTGCTCAAGGACCTCGTCCAGCAGAACTTCCACCCGGTCGTGGTACTGGGGGCGGCCGCCTACACGACCACGCTGGTAGCGAACTCCGGGGGGCCGTCCGCGGTCGACGGCTACTTCCTCGACCAGAACCAGTCCCTCTATCTCGGCCAGGACGCACCGGCCATCCCGGCGGTGTCGACGTTCAACCACTGGGTCCAGACCGTCTCGCCCGGGTTCACGCCCGACCTGTTCACCTTCTACGGGTGGCTGTCCGGCGAGCTCTTCGCCCAGGCCCTGAAGAGCGCTGGGTCGAACCCCAGCCGCGGGAGCCTGCTCCAGGCGCTGTCGAAGATCACGACGTTCGACGGCAACCACATCGCGGCGCCGACCAACCCGGCGGCAAAGACGCTCAGCAACTGCTACCTCCTGGGCCGGATTGTGAACGGCAACTACCAGCGGCTCGACGACCCGCCGGTGCAGAGCCCGACCAACGGCTACCGCTGCGACTACCAGTACATCGCGCCGCCACCCGGCGAATGATCCGACCGGTCAGGGCTGACGTCCCTGGGGCACCACCGGCGACGGGTCAGCTGACGTCGGTGGGAGCGTCCTCCACCGCTACCACGTCGACCACCGGTCGTTCGGGGACGACGTCGGCCAGGAACCACCGGAACGCCACGACGCCGTCGACATGGCCGGCCGTGGATACCGCGTTGGGGTGAGCCAGGTCGTCGTGGGCGACCACGATGGTCACCGTGCCGTCCGCGTTCGGTCGGGCGGCGCCGTTGTTGATCGAGGTGTGCGCGTCTCCCAGCACCTCGGTGGCCAGGAACGGGTTCCACACCACCAGGTTCCAGAACCGGCACTCCGGCGGCCGGTGGGTGATCACGAGCGCCTCGCCCTGCTCGATGCGGTAGCTGGAGAACGCGTAGCAGGCGTCCCGTGCCGACCAGCCGAAGTTGGCATCCACCACCTGATAGGGGTCGGCGAACTCGTTGGCCAGCTGCGGGCTGTTGTGCCCGAGCGACTGGGGCGCGTCGCGGGGCGCCACGGTCAGCGGCACGGTGAGGAACAGGGTCTGCACCCAGGTCAGCGCGGCGCGCAGGGCCGCGGCGGTGTCTTCGTCGGTCCGGGCGATGGGGTCCGGCGGATCGAGCGCCTCGATCTGCCAGGTGACCGGTCGGCCGGTGGCCGGGTCGAGTTGGTAGTCGCGGGTGAACGCCACGTGGGTGTCCTCGGCAAGCTCGATGAACGGGCCCGCATAGTCGGCCGGCAGCGACGGCCCCATCAGGAACGAGAACCGACCGTCGTCGTCGATGTCCAGGTCGGAGTCGTTGACGATCCCGATGATCCGGTTGGACCACTGTCCCGGTCCGGGCTCGTTGTAGACGGTGAGGGAGAAATAGGTGCTGTCGCCGCGCTGGCCCGATACCCGGTAGCGGCGCCGGGCGTCCAGGGTGACCATCGAGTAGTAGGCGTCGGTGTTGTCGCCTCCCCAGGAGCGGTCGCGGCGGAATGGCGTGTTGGCGTCGACGAACGCGGGGCGACCGGCATCGGTGTAGAGGTAGACGTCAAGTGCGACCGACAACCCCGTGGTGAGCATCCGGTAGCCCTCGGCCACGGCCCGCTCGTCGCCGACTGCACGCGGTCCCTCCAGGAACTGGGCGTCGAGCTCGGCGAGCCCGTCCAGCAGCTCCCGCCAGGCCCTGGTCATGTCCCACGTCGCTTCGCTCATGCGCAGGATCCTCCGGTCATGGATGTGGCGGCCCGCTCGGCCGACCGGTCGAACGTACCCGAGTCCTGGTGGGCGGCGGGCAGCGCGACGGTGTGGTGTGCGCGTGCCTCGACACACCGTCCGGTCACCGATCCGGCCGGAGGTGTGTGGTGCCTACGATAGGCATGCAGTCGGTGGCTGTGGTGTAGGTCCGGCGCGGCAGGTGCGGACCGTTTCGGGGGAACGACACATGACGGACACGGTCCACATCGACGACCTGGCGCACCCGACCTTCACGCCGGAGGTCGCCGAGATGCTCGCGGGCATGGGGGCGATGGCCGCCGAGTGCCCACTCGACGCCCGCCGGATGCACGCCCAGGCGATCGAGGAGACGGGACTGACCGACTTCGGGCCCCGGGACTACGAGGAGCGGCTCGACGTGCTGCTCACCGCGCTGCGGGAGGTGGACCCGGTGACGCCGGCCGGCCGGGTGGTCTTCTTCGCCCAGCTGGTGCAGCTGCTGAAGAACCGGCTGTTGCTGACCGACCTCCTCACCCGGCATCCGGAGATCCACGAGATCGAGCTGGCGCCCCCGATCGTGATCGCCGGCCTGCCCCGGACCGGGACCACCCACCTGCACAACCTGCTGGCAGCCGACCCGGGGCTCCGCTCCTTGCCCTACTGGGAGAGCCTCGAGCCCGTACCGAAGCCGTCCGAGGCAGGGGTCGATCCCGATCCCCGACGGGCACGCACCGACGCCGCGGTGTGGTTCATGAACGAGGCCATGCCGCTCTTGCCCCGCATGCACGAGATGACCACCGACCATGTCCACGAGGAGATTCAGCTCCTGGCCGTCGACTTCTCCACCATGTTCTTCGAGACGCTGGCACCCGTGCCGGCGTGGCGCGCGTACTACGGCTCCCACGACCAGGCACCCCACTACCGCTATCTGCGGACGATGCTCCAGGCGCTCCAGTTCACGCGGGGTGGGAATCGCTGGGTCCTCAAGTCGCCCCAGCACCTCGAGCAGCTCCCGGTCCTGTCGTCGGTGTTCCCCGATGCCACGACGGTGGTCACTCACCGGGACCCGGTCGACGTCGTGGTGTCGATGGCTACCATGATCGCCTACGCCGCCCGGATGTACACCGACCGGGTGGACGCGCCCGGCCTCGGCCGATACTGGGCCGATCGCATCGACGACCTGCTCACCGCCTGCGTGCGAGACCACCACGTGCTGGACCCCGCCCGCTCGGTTGATGTGCGATTCGACGATTTCATGGCCGACGAGGTCGGCACCGTGCGGTCGGTCTACGATCGCGCCGGCCAGCCGCTCGACGCCCGGGCCCGGGAGTCGATCGACGGCTACCTGGCCGCGCATCAGCGGGGTCGGCTCGGGACGATCGACTACCGGCCCGAGGACGTCGGCCTCGATGTCGCCGAGCTGCGCGAACGGTTCGCCCCCTACGTGGCACGGTTCCTCTGACGCAGCCGCGGCGAGCACGAGTCGGTGCCGGGCGTCCGTCGACGGTCAGGGCAGCGGCTGCACCAGTTGCCGGCCGTTGTCGCTCATGACGATGCGGACCTCGTCCTCGGTGAACCCCTGGCTGCGCAGGTCGTCGGCGAACGTGCGGGGCTCGGCCGGGCCCTCGGCGTGCGGCCAGTCGGAGCCGAACAGCAGGTGCTCGACACCCATGGCGTCCTTGACGGCGGCGAGGTCGTCCTCGTAGTAGGGGGCGACCCACACGTGCTCGCGGAGGGTCTCCACCGGATCCGAGGCGAAGCCCATGGGCATCTGGCCGTAGACCTTCTTCAGCTTCTTGACCAGGGGCAGGACCCATTCCGACCCGGCCTCGATGCTGGCGACCCGTACCCGGGGGAAGCGGTCGAACACCCCCTGGCAGACCAGAGCCGCCATGGTCTCGTAGGGCGGCCGGTCGGCACTCAGCACGATCCGCAGCGGCGTGTGGCTGAAGGCGCGGAACTCGCCGTGGGCCTCCCAGTCCTCGACGTAGCGTCCGTACCCGGCGTCACCCGAGTGGATGGCGACGGTCACGCCGGCCTCGTCGACCCGGCCCCAGAACGGGTCGAACCGGGTGTCGGCGGGCGATGCCAGGCCGCTCGGGGTGTGGGCCGGGCCGCCCTTGATGCAGATGATGCGTGCCCCCTTGTCCAGCACCTCATCGACCTCGGCAACGGCCGCGTCGACGTCCACGAGGGGGATCATCGGCGCCGCGAAGATCCGCTCCTGGTAGTGGTAGCCCCAGTCCTCGTCGAGCCACCGGTTGAAGGCGTGGAAAGCGGCGACCGCAGCTTCGGGATCGTCGGCGAGCGCCTCCTCCATCCCGACCCCCAGGGTGGGGAAGAGGAAGCAGCCGTCGATGCCCTGGGCGTCCATGACCGCCAACCGGGCGTCGCGGTCCCGGTACTCGGGGCGGATGGGCTCGAGGTCGCCGAACAGCGCGGCCATGCCCTTGCCGTCCGGGTTCCGACCGCGGAAGTACTCGTCCAGGGCACCCGGCCTGGCCACCGGGTCGAACGTGGGGTTGGGGATGAAGCGGTTGATCTTCCCGCCGACGAGCAGGCGCTGGCGCCCACCCACCTCGGCCCACTGCATGGCCCGGCGGGCCATCTTCGGGTCGAGGTGCCGGGTGAACGCGTCGGTGGCCTCGTAGTAGTGGTTGTCGGCGTCGAAGGTCGTGAAGTCGATGGTCATGGGCTCTCCCGTGTCGGTCGCGTGCTCAGGACTCGTCGAGTCCGAGCACGCGCAGCGCGTTGGTGCGGAGGAACTTCGGCCACACGTGGTCCTTGAAGCCGACGTCCCGCATCTCGGTCATGATGCGCTCGAGCGACAGGCCCATCGGGAAGTAGCCGGCGTAGATGATCTTGTCGCTTCCCCGGGTGTTGGCGAAGTCGACGACATCGGTCGGGTAGTACTTCGGGGCGAAGGCGCTGGTCGAGTAGTGGAGGCCCGGCCACTTGAGCATGAGCTTGATGGCCAGTTCGGTCCACGGCTCGCACCCGTGCCGGGTGACGAACACCAGGTCGGGGAAGTCGTACATCACCTCGTCGATCAGCGCGACCTCCTGCGGTGCGAACCTGAGGCGGGGCCCTGGCACCCCGGCGCAGCAGAACACGGGGATGCCCAGCTCCACGGCCTTGGCGTAGACCGGGTACATCTTCTTGTCGTTGATGGCCACCTGAGGGTAGGTCCCGGACGGGAACACGCCGACGGCCCGGATGCCCCACGTCTCGTACGCGCGGACCATGGCCCGGATCCCGTCCATCCCGTCGTTGGGGTCCACCGACAGGGAGGGGATGAACCGGTCGGGGTAGCGCTTGAGCGCCTCGTCACCGGTGCCGCCGGGGTCGTCGACGCCGATGAGCCCCTTCTCGACGCCCCAGAGGTCCATCTCCCCGAGGGTGACGGCGACCGGGTCGACCTTGCCCCGCAGTTCCTTCTCCGGCACGTCCTTGAACATGTACTCGGCCGGGAACTCGAACTCCTCCCTGGACTGCGTGTCCTTGGTCTGACGCGTGATGAAGGCGTAGACGGCCTTCATGTCGTCGTGCGGGAACCCGATCATGGTGTCCACGATCCCCACGTCGCTCGGCATTCCCACGGTGTAGTCCCCCTCCTCGTCGGTGGGCGTCATGGTAGAGCACGTCGTCGCACTGGACGACCTGGACGGACGGGCGCGGGACCGTCCCGGCCGGCGGGTGACGGGGCACACGCCCGACTGCCGACTACACTGATCGGACCTAATCCAGATCGGGACGAGAGACCTAGCTCGTCGACTCCCGAGCCAACCGGCCCCCAGGGCATCGGTGGTCCCGCTAGAGCGATTGGAGCGCACTGTGAGCACCGCCCTCGAGCCTGCCGTCCCCCGAGCCGCGTCGTCCGAGCGGGCGCCGGACCCCGGCCCCCCTCCCGCTGGCGTCCGTCACGTCCCGCGCGACCTGTGCGACGCCCGCGCCTTGCACGGGCGGCTGAACGCCGCGCTGGCAGAACTCGGCCTGGCCGGGGCGCTGGCACCCCGGTGGGCAACACCCGCCCGCAGCGGGTTGTTCTTCGCTCCGCACAACCTGCACCAGGCGTACCGCCTGGTCCTGGCATTGGAGCGCCTCATCGGTTTCGTCGCCGAAGCGGGGGTCGACCTCCCGGACGGTGGGGGATCCGACCCCGGGCCCGGGCAGCTGTCTCTGCCGCTGGGCGTCTGACCCCGCGCCGGGGCGGCGTCGACCCTAGGGTCTGGACATGGCCGTCCCCACCGGTACCGAGCTCCGCACGCTCGTCGATGCCGAGGTCGACCGCATGGTCGACCTCCGCCGCGACCTCCACCGCCACCCCGAGCTCGGGTTCGAGGAGACCCGCACGACGGTGCGCATCGCCGAGGTCGCGTCGTCACTCGGCCTCGACCCCCTGCCGTGCCCCACGTCGACCGGCTCGGTGTGGTCCCTCGACGGCGGTCGTCCCGGTGCGACCGTCATCCTTCGGGCCGACATCGACGCCCTGCCGATCGAGGAGACCGCCGACGTGGCCTTCGCCTCCGAATCACGTGGCCGCATGCACGCGTGCGGTCACGACGCCCACACCGCCCAGCTGCTCGGTGCCGCGGCCGCGCTGTCCCGTCGGGCCGGTGACCTGCCCGGCCGTTATGTCTTCCTCTTCCAGCCGGCCGAGGAGGGCATCGGCGGGGCGACGGCGATGATCGAGGGCGGCGTGCTCGACGGGCTCGACGCCTCGGCGGTCGTGGGCTGCCACGTCGCGTCGGTCATCCCGACCGGGTTGGTCGGCGTCCGCGCCGGTATCACCATGTCCGACGCCCGGGCCCTGCGGGTCGACGTGCACGGGATCGGCGGCCACGGCGCCGCCTACCAGGACGCCGCCAATCCGCTGACGGCGGCTGCCCGACTTGCCCTGCGGCTCGGGGACGTGGTGGACGGCCTCGAGCTCGAGGGCACCCACTGCGCCTGCACCGCCGGCGTCCTGCGCGCCGGCACGGCCGCCAACGTCATCCCGTCGCACGCCACGCTGTCCGGGACGCTGCGGACCTTCACCCCTGCACACACGGGGACCGCGCTCGCACGGCTCGACGCACTGCTCGCCGAGCTGACGGACGAGACGGGGTGCACGTTCGAGCTGTCGGTCCCGGGCAGCACGCCGGCGGTCACCAACGACCCCGGGGTCACCGGGCTCGTGCGGGCAGCGGCCACCGAGATCGTCGGGGCAGGCGCCGTGGTGGACCTTCCGCCGGTGTCACCGTCCGACGACGTCGCCGAATTCCTGGACCGCATCCCCGGCAGCTACTTCTTCGTTGGCGCCCGGCGGGCCGACGGCTCGAGTGGGATGCACCACAACCCCGGGTTCGCCATCGACGAGGCGTGCATGCCGATTGCCGCCACGGTCCTGGCCGCGTCCGCCGTGCGGGCGGCCGCCGGCCCCTACTCCTGAGGTCTGGGTCGCCCGTCGCCCGTCAGGCGGCGTTCTGGGCCACGACGGCGGGGACGAAGCCGCCGTACTGGATTCCGTCGCTCACCACCACGTTGAGCCGGTGGCCCCACCCGGCGACGATCCGGTCCCGGCCCGAGGGGACGGCCCACAGTCCGAGCTCCCAGGCCGGGTTCCCGGACTGGCCCGACGAACCGGCACCCACGGGGATCAGCCCGCCGAACGTCTGGAACGTCGCCAGCTCGCGCTGCAGGTCACTGCTGTTCAGGCTGTAGATCAGCTGCGCCTGGTAGATGCCGGTGCCCATGAGGCTCCCGAGCGGGGGCGAGTAGGCGAGGGGGAAGGTGGCGAGCGCGGCATTGGCGGCGTCGTAGGCGGACGGCGAGGACGGGGACACCGTCGATGCCCAGGCGTACGCCTCGGGGACGGTGGGGGAAGGGCCCCGTCGGGCCGGTTGCGCCCCCGGCGCGGTCACGAACGAGGCGTGGACCCCGTACCGGTGGAGCAGGTCCCCGGTGCGCCGGACCGAGCCGGGCAGCAGCACGACGACGTTGTGGCCGCCCCCACCCTGGTGGGCGATACCGCCGAGGGTGGCCCGTCCCACCGGAGCTCCGGCCACCGGGTCGTAGCTCACCGGCCCGAGTGCTGCAAAGTCCTCCCACAGGGCGAGTTCGGCGGACCGGTCGGGGGCGTTGTCGTAGCAGAGGTGCTGGACGTCGGCCAGGACGACCTCGGTCGGGTGGGCCCGCGCCCAGGAGGCGATGGCGCCCAGGTCGGTGGCCAGCGGGTCGCTCGAGAACTGGGTGTGCACGATCCGCCACCCGGTGGTGGGGTCACCCGTGTAGGCGATCCGGAGGTCCAGGTAGCGGATACCGGCGTCGAGCTGTTGGGTGAGGTCGAGGCTCTGGGTCTGCGACCAGCGGGTCACCAGGCTCGGGACGGAGGCGAAGGCCGGGCTGTAGTTGGTGCAGTCCGAGTTGGCCTGGGTGTCGAAGGCGGTGGGCTCGAGGGTGAAGGTGCCGCTGTCATGGGCGCCCGGGATCGCCGTCCGCGACAGTGCGGTCGTCGAGAACCCCGGATCGGCCGTGGTGATGCACCCCATCCACCGGTCGGGGTGGTTCGTGGCGCAGGCCGTGGCCACGGCGGCGGTCGGGCGCACGGGGACGGTGGCACTCGTCGAGGATGCCGGCGACGAGCAGGACGCGCCGACGAGCACCACGAGCGTGAGAACGAGCGGCAGCAACTTGGGGCCGCCCGGCGACGCCCACCGATTGTCCGCTCCGTCCGCCCCGTTCGGTCGGGCACGGCGGACGGTCGTCCGGTCCACCCGGTCCGGACCACCCGGGCACACGGTCAGTGCGGGGCCGACTGGTCGGCGGACGACAGGATCTCGTAGAACGGGTTGATGATGGCGAGCTTGTCCTGGTGTTTGCCCACTGTGCCGTCGGCCACCAGGAACGTGCCGTTCCGGATGCCGGCGATCGACCGGCGCCCGAGGAAGACGAGCGTCACCGCGTGCCCGCTGTGGTCGACCAGGGTGCATTCGAGGCTCTGCGCCTGGGCCCACGGCTGGACCCGCAGCGTCTTCACCCGCCCGGCCACACGGACTTTGCTGCGCCACTGGATCTCCGAGATCGAGGTCGTTCCCGGAACGGCGGGGTCGGCATGGTGCTTCGACCCCGTCTTCACGACCACCGGCTTGCGGACGTAGCTGGCCGCCTCCTCGAGCAGTTCGGTCTCGTGTTCGATCCCTGGGGCGACGAGGAACGGCACGATGGTGGCGTTCACGTGTGACACCTGGCTGACGACCTCCACGATCTGGTCGGCGGTCTGGTCGTGGAGGATTCTCCGCCAGGCCTTGCCGTAGGAGCGGCGGGGCAGGAGGATCGTCACCTCGGTCTGGCCGTCGGCCAGCTCGGCCGCCAGTTCCAGCGACGCCCGGGTCAGTCGCCGGTCCGGGCAGTCGACCACGTCGAGCGGTAGTCGCGACAGGCCGAGGCTCTGCCACCGGGCGATGAGGAGCTGGGCGCGGGTGTCGTCGATGTTGAAGTGGACGGCGCGCACGTCGTCCGGGGTGAGGCTCCGTGCGTACTGGATGGCCCGGGCGCTGGCCAGGTCGATGCGGTCCACCAGGATCACGACGACGTTGCGCCGGAGGATGGCAGCCTCGCAGGCCTGGACGGCTGCGCCCTCCTCCAGGACCTCGTCCTCCGCCCGGTACTGGCGATTCATGCGTACCAGTGCGTAGACGATGAGCGGCATGACCACGACGACGACCCAGCCCCCCTGGGTGAACTCGGCCATGGCGAACACGACGACGATGACGGCGCACACGATCGCGGCGCTGGCATTGACGGCGACGCTCTTGCGCCAGTGGTCGTCCCGGTGGGTCAGGTGGTGCCGCGCCATGCCCGCCCCCGCCATGGTGAAGCCGGTGAATACCCCGATGGCGTACATGGGGATGAGCGCCGAGACCTTCGCCCCGGTCGCCAGGAGGAGGACGACCGAGGCCGTGGCCAGGACGATGATCCCGTTCGAGAAGACCAGACGGTGCCCGCGTACCGTCAGCATCCGCGGCAGGAAGGAGTCCTCGGCCACGAAGCTGACCAGGAACGGGAACCCGGTGAAGCTGGTGTTGGCCGCCAGGATCAGGATCAGCGCCGTCGCCGTCTGGAGCATGTAGAAGAGCACGTTGCCCAGCGGGCTGGTCCCGTACACGAGCCGGCCGATCTCGGAGACCACGGTGGGGGTGCCCGAGACGAAGGGGAGCGCCTGGGTGAGCCCGGCGAGGATCGAGACCCCGAGGAACATGACCCCGAGGATCGAGCTCATCAGGACGAGCGTGGTCCGGGCGTTGCGCGCCTGGGGCACCCGGAAGATGCTGACGCCGTTGGAGATCGCCTCGGTCCCGGTCATGGCCGAGCTGCCCTGGGCGAACGCCCGCAGGAGGAAGAACGCCGAGATCCCCAGGATCAACCCCCCGGACGAGTGGCCGAGCGGCATGGTCCCCGATGTCTGCGGGGCGTGGCCGAGGCCGGCTGTCGCCTCCTTCACGAGGCCGGCCACGATCAGCACAGCCATGTTGGCGATGAAGAAGTAGGTCGGCACGGCAAACACGCGTCCGGCCTCGCGGATGCCCCGCAGGTTGCCGTAGGCGAGGATCACGACGAACCCCACGGACATGGGGACGGCGTAGCTGGTCAGGGAGGGGATGGCCGAGATGATGGCGTCCGCCCCGGCCGCCACTGACACGGCCACGGTGATCGTGTAGCTGATCAGGAGTGCGGCGCCGGCGATCTGGGCCACGTTCGGGCCGAAGTTGTCGCGGCTGACGACGTAGGACCCGCCCGCCTTCGGGTAGGACTTCACGACGTCCCGGTAGCAGATGGTGACGATGGCCAGCACGGCGAGGATCGCCGCAGTCAACGGGGTCACCAGGGAGAACGCCGCCAGGCCCCCGATCGGCACCAGCGTGCGGATCATCTGCTCGCTGGCGTAGGCCGACGACGACATCACGTCCGAGGAGAGGACGGCGAGCGCCGTCGGCTTGCCGAGGCGCTGGCCGGCCAGGTCGTCGCTCACCAGCGGTGGGCCCAGGAGCAGGCACTTGACCCGGTAGCGCCGGCTCTCGGGGAGGCTCGTGGCGAGCGTGGTATCGATGCGCGCCGGTAGCTTGGTCAGGCCGTGCTCGGGCGCGGTCCTGATGCCGCTCCTGTCGGTTTCGGCACCAGGCACGGCACAGGTCTACTGCGGCACGGACGCGATGACCAGTGGCGATCCCCGCCACCCGTGCACGGGTGGCGGGCGGTCACCAGGCGAGCGGTGCGGGTGCGCCCGGGGCGCGCACGGCGATGGCGTCCCGACCGGCCCGTTTGACCTGGTAGAGGGCCAGGTCAGCCTCGTCGAACAGGTGCTCCATGGTCGGGAGCGACCGGTCCAGGCTGCTCACGCCGATGCTGAGCGTCACCGGGACCTCGCCCTCGCTGGCCAGGTCCCGGAAGATCCGTTCGGCGACCGCGACCGCGCCCGAGGCATTGGTCTCGGGCAGGAGCAGGGCGAACTCGTCGCCGCCGAGCCGGCTGGCCACGTCGAACGCCCGGACGTTCGCCATCAGGATCCTGCCGATGGCGGCCAGCACCTGGTCGCCGACGACGTGCCCGTAGTTGTCGTTGACGGCCTTGAACTGGTCGACGTCGATCATGAGCAGGCTGAGGGGGCTGCCGCTGCGCAGCGCGCGCTCGATCTCCTGCTCCGTCCGCTGGCGCAGCACCCGCCGCACCGTGCACCCCGTCAGCTCGTCGGTGGAGGCCAGCTCGGCGAGGACGGCCAGGAGGGATGCCTCGTGCCGCTCGACCTGACTCCGGTTGATCGCCGAGGTGACGGACAGCACCGCGGCACCCGCCAGCGAGGCGAACAGCATGAACGTGCGGCCCTCGGCGGCCACCAGCCCCCGATCGACGGCGGCCACGATCGACAGGGACAGCACGGTCGACACGCCGCACGCCGCGGCCGACCAGGGCGAGAACATCAGCGTGCCGTAGACGAGGGGGAGGAAGAGGAGCAGCAGGATCGGGCTGGTCACTCCGTTGTCGAGGATGGCGACGAGCCCGACGGCGTAGGTGGAGGCGATCGTCCACGTCACCGAGTACGTCGACCGCCACGGACGGGTGGCGATGACCGGGGCGCCGGCAAGGCCGGCGACGCCGAAGGCGAGCCAGGACGCGGCGATCCACCACAGGAGGAGTCGGTGCGGCCCGTCGGGGGTGAGGGCCAGGTAGAGCATCACCACGAGTGTCTCCAACAGGAACACGCTGAAGCCCAGGAGCATGTGGGCGAGCCAGAAGCGCCGACGCGCGTCGACGTCGGTCCCCGTGCCGATCGTGTCGGCGATCAGTTCGTGCTTCGTCGGGTCCATGGGCGTCGAGGCCCTCCGTGTGCCAGGAGTGTCCCCACTCCATCGACCTGCCGGGCCGGGAACTTGACGGCTCCGGGTCCGCCTGCAGCCTCGGCTGTGACCGCGTTGACGGGTGGGGCCGGGCCTCACGACTTCAGGTTCGGGCGTGACCAACCAACGCGTGGGAATGGGCATCGGCCTGAACGAGCCGGCGTCGTGGCGCGGGTGGGAGTAGGACCAGGGCACGACGAGGCGGGTCACCGCGGTCACGCGCCGCTCGTCCCCCGAGGAGGCGCACGTGGGCTGGTTCCCGAGGACGCGGTCGTGGCCCACGCTGGACAGCCTGCTCGAGCTCCTGAGCCCTCTCGCCGTCCGTGGCCACGACGTGCGACCTGGGCCACCGGCTCGGGCTGACCGTGGTGGCCGAGGGGGTCGAGGACGAAGCGCTGCGGTCGAGGCTGCTCGCCCACGGCGTTGACCTGCTCCAGGGGTACCACCTGGCCCGGCCGCTGCCCGAGCCGGAACTGCTCGCGCTCGTCGCCGACAGTTGCCGCCGGCCCGGAGCAGGGTGGCGGGACCGTGCTCAACGGGCTGGCGACACCGCACAGGGTACCAGGTTGTAAATAGGTGTTGTCGGACCCCCGGAACGAACCGGTTACCGCAGCACCCAGCGCGCCCTCGACCAGATCTGCCAGTGCTCGAGGGTGACGTATCCCTCCTGCTCGTACAGCGGCCGTCCCGCCGGAGTGGCCACGAGGAGCGCCACGGGCGGCCCTCCGGCGAGGCGCCGGGCCGCGCTCGATCGCATCAGCCGGCGGGCGTAACCGCTCCGCCGGTGCTCGGGCGCCGTCGACAGCCCCCAGCCGACCGAGTACTCGTCGCCGACCCACACGCTGGCCGAGCAGCACCGCAGTTCCCCGTCGTCGAAGACGCCCCACAGCCGGGCGCCCTCGCGTCCCAGCGCGTCTTCGGCGAAGAGGATCGCCCCCACCTCGTCCGGGATCCCGAACGCCAGCCCGGCGAGGCGGCGGGCGTCGGCCAGGTCGTGCCGCTCCAGCTGCCGGAAGTGCGGGTCGAGCTCGGCGGGCCCGTTGTCGCGGGCCATGAAGGGCAGTGTCCCGGTGCACACCCAGCCGGAGTCGCGCAGTACCTCGGCCGCAGCCAGGCCGGCCCCGGCCAGCATCACCACGGCCGGCACGTTGGCGGCGGTGACTTCGTCGAGCACCTGCGATGCGACCTGGGCCGCCGTGTCGCCGTGGAGGAGCGCCATGTTGTAGTCCACGTAGGGGGTCCGGCTGAGGGCGATCCACCAGTCGTCCTCGACGTGGTGACGTCCGCCGGTGGCCCAGAGCGCGGTGGCACGGCCGTAGCCGGTGCGCGCGTGGTGCACAGCGGCGAACCTGATCGGTGTCGGCGACGACTCCATGGGACCTGGCACTCTCCCCGCTCGGCGACCTGCTCGTGTCCGACGGGAGGCAGCGCCCCCTCCGTCCGCCGAGAGTCTGCCAGCTGGGCGCTCCCGCATGGTGGCTTCCGGGCACGGGGGCGCGGGTCGGTCTACCGTGGATGCACGGACGCGACGTCCGTGCCCCCGGGGGAGGCGGCCGACCGGTCGCCGCGGGGAGACGCGAGGAGCGGCACATGCTCGATCTGGTCATCAAGGGCGGCACGGTGGTCGACGGCACCGGGGCCGGGGCCTACACCGCCGACGTGGGGGTCCGGGACGGCCGCATCGTGGCGATCGGCGACGTGTCCGAACAGGCGACCCAGGCGATCGATGCCGACGGGGCACTGGTCACGCCGGGCTGGGTCGATGTGCACACCCACTACGACGGCCAGGTCACCTGGGACGACGCGCTGGAGCCGTCGGCCTCCAACGGGGTCACCACCCTGGTGATGGGCAACTGTGGCGTGGGGTTCGCGCCGGTCCGCCCGGCCGATCACGACGCGCTCATCGACCTGATGGAAGGCGTGGAGGACATCCCCGGGTCTGCCCTCAGCGTGGGCATGCCGTGGGGGACCTGGGAGACCTTTCCCGAGTATCTCGACGTGCTCGACCGGGGCCGCTTCGCGGTCGACGTCGCCGCCCAGGTGGCCCACGGGGCCGTGCGCTTCTACGTCATGGGGGAACGGGGCGCGGCCAATGAGGACGCCACGGCAGAGGACATCGTCGCCATGGCGGCCATCGTCGGCGAGGCGATGGCCGCCGGCGCCGTCGGCTTCACCACGTCGCGCACCATCGGCCACAAGGCACGGTCCGGACGCCCGGTTCCCGGTACCTTCGCCCCCGACGAGGAGGTGCTGGCCTTCGCCCGTGCTCTGGGCTCGGCCGGCCACGGGGTATTCGAGGCCATCGTGGCCGGGACCATCGGCCCCCTCGAGCGGTTGGGCGGCGAGCGGGTAGAGCAGATCGACGAGATGCCGCTGCTGGAGGCTGCGGCGCATGCCAGCGGCCGGCCCGTCACGTTCACCGTGGCCCAGTTGTGGGACGCCCCCGAGCACTGGCGCCTCGTGCTCGACGCCGCCGCCGAGGCGAACCGCGGTGGCGCGCAGCTGCGCCCGCAGATCATTCCGAGGTCCGTCACCGTCATGACCAACCTCGACACCTATCACCTCTTCATGGGGCGACCCACGTACCGCAAGATCGCCGACCTGCCACTGGCCGAGCGCGTGGCCGAAATGCGCCGACCCGAGGTCCGCCGGGCCATCCTGGAGGAGTCGGCCGCCGCCGAGGGCGAGGTGGACTTCAGCGGCATGATCGTCGAGCTGTTCGCCCAGGCACTTCCGATCACCTTCCCGCTCACCGACCCGGTCGACTACGAGCCGAGCCTGGACGACTCGGTGTGGATGCGGGCGAACGCCGCCGGCGTCGACCCGGTCGAGTACATGTACGACCTGCTGCTGGCCGACGACGGCCGGGCGTTCTACATGCTGCTCGGGTCCAACTACGTCAACGGGAACCTCGACGTCTGCCGCGAGATGCTGCTCGACCCGAACACGGTCACCGGACTGGGTGACGCCGGGGCTCACGTGAGCATGATCTCGGACTGCTCGGCATCGACCTTCCACCTGACCCATTGGGCCCGGGACCGCACGGCCGGTGAACGCCTGCCGGTGGAGCTCCTGGTCCACAAGCTCAGCGGCGCCAATGCCGAGCTCTACGGATTCGCCGACCGCGGCACGCTCGAGTTGGGCAAGCGGGCCGACGTCAACGTCATCGACCTGGAGGCCCTCCGCATCCTCCCGCCGGTGCTCCGCCACGACCTCCCCACCGGGGCGGGCCGGATCCTCCAGCCTGCGGAGGGCTACCTGGCGACGCTGGTCGCCGGTGCGGTCACCCGCCGCCACGACTCCGACACCGGCGTGCGGTCGGGCCGGCTGGTCCGGGGCTCGGTCGCCTGAGGTTCAGCGCACCAGCTGGAAGAAGGCGCGGACCTCGTCCACGAACGTCGCCGGCTGCTCGAAGGCGGCGAAGTGGCCACCCCGGTCGAGCTCGTTCCAGTACACGATGTCGGTGAACCGTGAGGCGGCCCAGCGCCGGGACATGCGCATGATCTCCTTCGGGAAGATCGAGCACCCGGTGGGCACCGTCACGAGGTCGAAGCCCGGTCGCACGAAGCTCTCCCAGTAGAGGCGGGCCGACGACGCGGCCGCCGCCGGCAGCCAGTACAGCATCACGTTGTCCAGCAGCTCGTCCCTGGTGAGTACGTGCTCGGGGTGCCCGTCGCAGTCGGTCCAGGCCCAGAACTTCTCGACGATCCACGCGGCCTGCCCCACCGGCGAGTCGACCAGGCCGTAGCCCACGGTCTGGGGGCGGGTCGACTGCTCCTTGGAGTAGCCGGTGCCCCACCGGCGATGGTCAGCGAAGGACTCGAGGGCGGCCTGCTCGGCAGGGGTGAGGTCGGACACGTCGAGGCCGCCGGGGGCGGCCATCGGCATGTTGAGGTGGATGCCGGCGACGTGCTCGGGGTCGAGGTGACCGAGAGTGGCGGTGACCATCGCCCCCCAGTCGCCGCCCTGGGCGCCGTAGCGCCCGTAGCCGAGGCGGTCCATCAGGGTCGCCCACGCGGCGGCGGTGCGGGCGACGGTCCACCCGGTGTTCGTGGGCTTGCCGCTGAAGCCGTAGCCCGGCAGCGACGGCACGATCACGTGGAAGGCGTCGGCGGCCTCGCCCCCGTGGGCCACCGGGTCGGTCAGCGGCCCGATCACCTTCTCGAATTCGACCAGCGACCCGGGCCAGCCGTGGGTGAGGACGATCGGTAGCGCACCGTGGTGCGGCGACCGGACGTGCAGGTAGTGGATGTCCAGGCCGTCGAGCTCGGTGACGAACTGGGGGAGTCGGTTGAGCCGTGCCTCGGTGGCCCGCCAGTCGTACTGCGTCGCCCAGTAGTCGCAGAGCTCACGGGTGTAGGCCAGCGGGATGCCCTGGGACCAGTCGTCCACCGTCTCGGGCTCGGGCCATCGGGCACGCGCCAGGCGGTCGCGCAGGTCGGTGAGATCGGCCTCGGGGACCTCGATCCGGAACGGTCGGACGGTGTCGCTCATGGGGTCACTGTAGGACCGGGTTCGCGAGGCGCGCCTCCGGGGCGCGTCCCGCGATGGGTGCGCCCCTTGCCGACCGCGGTGACGGTCGCCAGACTGGTTCCGTGCCCACTTCCGGCTCAGCCGTCACCCGTGCCGCCTTCGAGTCCTCCGTCGCCGGGTTCCTGCACACCGTGGCTTCGATCGGACCGGGCCAGTGGGCGCTGCCCGGCTCGGACGAGTGGACGGTGCGTGAGCTCGCGGCCCACGTGGTGCGGGGCATGGTCGTGATCTCCGACCTCCTCGACTCAGGGGCCCCGGTGCCCGAGTCGCTCCTGCCCGACGCAGCCACCTACTTCCGGTCCGCATTCGCGCTCGAGGACATCCACGCCGGGATCAGGCAGCGGGCGGTGACCGCCGCAGCCGAGGCCCCGGTCGACATCGTGGCCTGGGCCCGGGAGGCGGCGGCGACAGCACTCGCCCGGGTCGCATCGACCGGCAACGACGAAGTCGTGGTCCACTTCGCCGGGTCGCTGCGGTTCGTCGACTACCTCGGGACCCGGGTCACCGAGCTCGTACTGCACACGTTCGAACTGCAGGTCGCCTGCGGGCTGGAGCTGGACGCGCCGGGCGACGCCCTTGCACTCGTGAACGGGATCCTGCTGGCACTGGCCGACCGGGCGGACCCGATCGCCCTCGCCCTCGCCCTGTCGGGCCGTCCGGGTCCGACGGTCTGCAACGTGCTCGCCTGAGCCGTTCCACCGGGTACGGATCACTGCGTCGCCGGTCGAGATCGGGACGCACCCCCTGTGGACCAGTCGCCCTCGGGGAACCACTTCCTGGACACCGGGGCGATACTGATCAACATTCTCGTTTCGCCGGTGGCCGTCCAGAAGGACTCCCGGTGCCCCGACACGGGACGGACGCCGTTCCAGCCGACCGGTCACCACCCGAGGCGGTTCCCGGTCGTACGCTGTCCGGCGGACCACCGCCGAGGGGAGCGCCGTGCAGTTCACCGTCACCGAGACCATCGCCGCCACGCGGGACGAGGTGCTGCGCGCCCTGGCCGATCCCGACTACTACGCGCACCTGGGCGAGGCGGCCACCGCCGTCCGGGCGCCCGAGCTCCTGTCGGTGTCCGAGGATGCCGGGGCCATCCACACTTCGGTGCGCTACGCGTTCGACGGGACGCTCTCGGGCCCGGCCGCCATGGTGGTCGACGTCGACAAGCTGACCTGGGTCATCGACACCACCTACGACACCGGCACCTACGCCGGCAGGCTCGTGGTCGTCCCCGACCACTACGTGGGCATGCTGCGGTGTGACGGTACGCTCACGCTCGAGGACGACGGGCACGGTGCCACGATCGAGACCGTGACAGGCCGGCTCGAGGTAAGGGTGCCGCTGGTGTCGGGCGCCGCCGAGAAGGCGATCTTCGGCGGCTTCACCCGCCACTTCGAGCTCGAGGCGGTGGCGATGGCCGAGTACTGCGCCGGACGCCGCTGACCCTCCCGGGCCCAATCCGGGCCCGACCACCGGAGCGGACCTCAGGCGTCGTGTTGGGCGGCGAGCAGGTAGCCCCGCCCATGGTCGGTGGCGCTGATGGCGAAGAAGCGGTCGGGCCCGCCGGCGGACCCGCGTGAGCCGAGGAACGGCGCGTCGAAGCTGAAGACCCCACCGTCGGCACCCAGCATCCAGTAGCCGCCGGTGCCCGGGTCGGTGGCCAGGCCCACCACCGGGCTGTTGAGGGGCAGGCCGCCCATCGAGCCCTGGAACGTTGCGTCGCCGAAGCTGAACACGCCGCCGTCGGTCGCCACCATCCAGTAGCCACCGCCGTCGGGGGTCGTGCTGATCCCGACCATGGGCTGGTTGAGGTGGGACCCACCCATGGAGCCCCGGAACACGGCGTCGCCGAACGCGAAGACACCACCGTCGGACGCCACTTCCCAGTAGCCGCCGCCATCCGCCGTCGGTGTCAGCGCCACCACCGGGCGGTTGAGCGGGGTCCCGCCCATCGAACCGTGGAACGCGGCGTCACCGAAGGTGAATACCCCGCCGTCGGACGCGACCAGCCAATACCCCCCGCCATCCGGCGTGGAGGCGATCCCGACCACCGGTTTGACCGGAGTCACCCCGATCCCCGGGAGCGACCCGTCGAACACGGCGCCGTCGAAGGCGAACACGGCACCGTCGCCGGCCGTCAACCGGTAGCCGCCCGTCGACGGGTCGTCAGCCATCCCGGTCAACGGCACGGTGGAGGTCACCGCGGTCGGCGACCCGTTGGCCGTGCCGTAGCCGTACACGGCGCTCGTCTGGGGCCGCGGCGGGGGCGGCGCCGCCGAACCGCACACCGACACGAACGAGTAGCCCCGAGCCTCGAGGTCGGTGATGATCGCCGGCAGGGCCGCCACGGTCTGGCTCCGGTCGCCCCCGCCGTCATGGAGCCCGGCGACTGCTCCGGGGAACGCCGCGCCGACCACGTTGTTCACGATGGCCGATACTCCGGGTCGCTGGTAGTCGTCCGAGTCGATCGAGTAGCTCATCGTCGTGAGGCCCCGGCCGGCCAGTTGGTCGAGCGTGGTGCCGTTGAACGCGTCGTAGGGCGGTCGCACGCAGTTCGGTGTGATCCCGGTGGCCGAGGTGATCACGTTCTGGGTCTGGTCGATCTGGTACGGGTACTGCGACACGGGCAGGGTGGCGAGGTCCGCATGGCTCCAGGTGTGGTTCTCGACCGGGTAGCCGGCGTCGCTCACCATCTTCGAGACCTGAGGTGTGGCCGCCACCTCGTACCCGACCTCGAAGAACGTGGCCGGTACGTTGTACTGCCGGAGGACCGACAGGACCTGCGCCGTGTAGGGGCCCGGGCCGTCGTCGAACGTCAGGGCGATGACCCGCTTGCCGGCCGTGGCCGCACCGCCCGGGGCCTGGTACGTGTAGAAGGCGGGCTGTGACGAGGCAGCGCCGGCCAGGGGAGCGAGCACGCCCCCGGCCCCGATCACCCCGGCGGCCAGGGCCAGCGCCGCGACGATACCGCCCAGCCGTGTGCGTGCCTGTCCCATGCCTGATCCCCCTTGCCGGTGGTGCTTCCCCGCCGTGCAGGGTAGAAGGTCGGCGACGTCCCCGGGTGGCATGGCACGCGTCGCTCAAGGTTTGGCCCCGGGTGCCGATCCTCACAGGGTCGGGTGTCGGACAGGAAGGTGTACCCAGTGAGTGATTCCGAGGCGTTCCGGACGTGTCCCTACTGTGCCGCGCAGGGCGTGCCCAAGCTGGTCGTCTACCCCCGCCTGGTCGCCGGGTCGGCGACGAGTTGGCGCTGCCGGTCGTGCGACCGGTACTGGTCGGACTCCCAGCTGCACCTGCTCCGGGCCTCGTGAACCACGGGTGGGCCCAGCGGCGGCCCTGACCGGACGGTCAGGCAGCCAGGTTCAGGCCGGCGACTCGTTCCGGGAGTGCTGGACCAGCAAGGTGACGATGGTGCCCATCGCCTCGAGGGACGCCTCGGCCTGTTCGTCCGTGGTCCCGAGGAAGGGGCCGAACGCGGCGTTGCCCATGAGGTAGGTCAGGAAGATGTTGGCGCAGACCGGGAGGTATGCCCCTTCGAGGCCGAAGATCAGGGAGATGGCGTCCTCGACGGCGGCGACGATGGCCGGCTTGCCGTGGTGCTGGATGCTGGGCAGTTTGCGGCCCGACAGGTAGCGGTAGACCTTGAACCACATCTCGACCTCGGGGATCCCCATGATCCGGGTCACGTAGTTGCCGGGCCGGTCGATCTCGAGGACCGACTCCTCGGAGCGGACCAGGTCGCTGATCCGGTGGCTCAACTCGCCGGCGACGGCCAGCAGCAGACCGTCCCGTCCGCCGAAGTACCGCGAGATGTAGTTGGTGGCCGTTCCCGACTCCTCGGCGATCATCCTGCTGGTGATCTCGTCGACCTGGTGGTCCCGTAGGAGGTCGATGGTCGCCTTGATCATCTTCGCCTCGTTGGCGATCTGGATGGGCAGGCGCCGCTTGGCGGCCGGGGCGGTTTCGGGTGCTCTCGTGATGGCCATGACGACTGCACCCTACCGGGTTTTGTACACAACCTGTCCTCGGGCGAGACGATTCCCAGGCGCCTTCGGCGTCGGGACGACTAGGCCCCGTAATGTTGCAGGGCCGCCGCCCAGTCCGTGGCGATGGCCCGCTGGGCCTCGGCCAGTGGCAGCCGCCCGGCGCACACGAGCGTGCGGAGCCGGTTCTCCAGACCGTCCTTGCCGTTGGCGAACGAGGTGGCGCCCGGCCGGTCGTTCGGCTCCAGCCACAGGTTGGCGGGGTCGTTCGGGTCGCCCCCCAGTTCGAGTGGCACCAGGTGGTCGTACTCGGCGGTGGCGGACGGACCGGTGTAGCCGTAGGCGGCCGCAGACCCGGCCTTCTCGGGGCTGGTGACGCTGGTCGGGGGACGCACCGTCGCCGTCCACCCGCTTGCGCAGATGGTCGCGCCGAGGTCGTCCGGGGTGACGCCGGGGTTCGTGGCGCCCGGGGTGCACGACGGGTCCGGCAGCGGGTCGGCGCCGACCCACCGGTAGTGGCACGTCCCCGGTGTCGGTTGTGGCTCGACCGTGTACCTGGCCTGGGTCCCCGGCCCGACGACGGGACCCGGCGCCGGGGGTGCGGTCTCGATGACCGGCGACGTGGACGTCGTGGACGCCGTGGCCGCGGACGACGGATGCGCGGTCGTGGCCGGCACCGGTGCGGTGGAGCCCGGCGACCGCTGCGGCTGGGTGCTCGTCGCGGCCCCGCAGGCCGACAGCAGGACGAGCGCCAGGGGAGCGACCAGCCGACGTGAACGGAACACCCGGACGGCGGTGCTCATGGGTCCGGGTAGTGGATGGTGGCGACCGAGCCATGATTGGTCGGCGCGATGGCGATGCCATTGGGCAGGGCGTCCTTCAGGTCCTGGACGTGGCTGATCACGCCCACCATGCGGCCGCCGTCCTGGAGCGACCGGAGCACGTCGATCACCGTGTCGAGCGACTCGCCGTCCAGCGACCCGAACCCTTCGTCGACGAACAGGGCGCCGATGGCGTAGTTGGAGCCGGCGGCCACCACGTCGGCCAGCCCGAGGGCCAGCGCGAGCGCGGCCATGAAGGTCTCACCGCCCGAGAGGGTGGTGGCCGGCCGGTGCTGGCCCGTCTCGGCATCGAGGACCGAGAGGTCGAGCCCGGATGCCTTGCGGCCGTCGGTGGACTCGCGGTCGAGTCCCAGGGTGTACCGGCCGGCGGTCATGGCGTCGAGGCGGACGTTGGCCTGGGCGAGCACCTGGCGCAGGTAGTAGGCGAGGACCCAGTTGTGGAGGGACACCCGGGAGCCGACGGCTCCGGCGCCGAGCCCGGCACAGGCGGCGTACAGGGTCTCGGCCTCCTCCTTCAGGCGCCGGGCCGACTCGACCTCGCCGGTCCGGGTCGTCAGTGCGGCCCGGGCGCCGTCGATGGACTCGATCCGGGACGTCACCACGGCGTGGCGGCCGACCAGGTCCTCGTACCGAGCGCCCGCCGCCTGCTCGACCACGGCGAGCGGAGCGGGATCGGGGCGATCGGCCGGTCCCGCGGACTCCTCGTACTGGCGCAGGCGGGTCTCGACCTCATGGCGCTGGCGGGCCCGTCCCTCCAGCGTCCGGGCCTCCTCGTCGACGGCGTCGGCTGGTCGGGCCCACTGCTCGAGTTCGGCCGGGTCGTCGACCCCGAACTCGGCGAGGGTGGGGCCGAGCGCGGTCAGGCCCTGGCCCAGTGCCGCGGTCGCCTCGTGGGCCGCCTGCAGCACGGCGCCGAGCCGGTCCAACCCCTCGGCCAGGTCGTGCCGGGCACGTGCGGCGGCCGCCGTCGACGCCAGGGCCCCGTGCACGGCCACGAAGGCATCTCGATCTGCCGTCCACCCGGCGCGGCGTTCGCCGAGTGCGGCCCGGTCGATCTGGAGGGCCTCGGACGCCCGGATCGCGGCGGCCCGGTCCTCGATCTGGACCCGTTCGAGGGTGTCGAGCTCCTGGCGAAGGCGCACGCCCTCGGCCTCGGCGGCCTCGTGGGCGGCCAGCACACTCCGGGCGGCGGCGAGCTCGGCCGTGAGCTCGGCCAGGTCCCCGGAGGTGGCGTCGGCGGCCGCCTCGGCGGTGGCCTCGGCGGCGGCGAGCTCGAGCTTGACGGCCTGGGACGCCTCGACCCTGGCCCGCAGCGCATCCTCCGCCTCGGCCAGTGCCTCATCGGTCGGGGCGTCGTCCGTGGCACGGGCAGGGGCCGGATGGTCGGTCGACCCGCACGTGGGGCAGGGGTCGCCGGCGACCAGGGCCTCGGCCAGTCGTCCGGCGAGCCCGGCCCGCCAGGCCGTGCGCAGGGCGATGACCCGCTCCGCCGCCTCGTCCTCGGCACCGGTGGCCGCGGCGAGCGCGCCGCGCAGCCGGGCGACATCGCCCAGCGCCTGGTCGCGCCGCCCGGCCGCCCGGGCCGCCTCCTCGAGCCCGTGGGCCCGGACCTGGGCATCTCCCCGGCCCGCCGCCCGGGTCGTGGCGCCGTCGGCCGACGCCCGTGTGGAGGCGATCCGGGCCTCGGCGTCTTCGAGTGCCGCGACCGCGGCGTCGACCGCTTCCCGGCGTGCTGCCAGGGCCGACTCGGCAGCGTCGAGGTCGGCACCCCGTCGGACGAGCCCGGCATGGGCCCGGTCGGCCACCTCCAGCACGTCGGCGTCGGCGGCGACCCGGGCGGCCAGTGCGGTCGTGTCCGCGGCGCGGTCCAGTGCGGCCCGGTCGTACCCGTCGACCCAGGCGCCCTCGAGCACTGCCCGTAGCCGTTCCTCGTCAGCGGCGGCTCGGGTCAACGTCTCGGTGGCCGAACGCCACTGCTGGAGAGCGGGTCCCATCCGGTCCACGGTGCGGGCCCGGTCCACTGCCCGGGACGCGCGCCGGTCGGCCTCCACCTGGTCGGGGAAGTCCCGGGCGGCCCGTCGATCCGCCTGCCAGCGGTCCCACCGGTCGGCCTGGCCCTCGGCGTCGACCCGACGGGACCGGGCGGCCTCGAGGTCGGCTCCGGCCGCCTCCCGGGCGGACCCCACGGCGTCGGCGACCTGGTCGAGCACGGCCCGGTGCTCGTCGAGCCGGGCCGGGTCGAAGCCTTCGCTGGTGAGTGACGGGTCCTGGGGCGACGGCACGGGCACGGCGTCGGGGGCCCTCCCCAGTGCCTCCACCAGGTCACTCCGGATCTGCTCGACCAGAGCGGCGCCGGAGGCGTGCAGCCCCTCGTAGCCGGTCCGCCGGGCGGTGGCGACCTCTCGGAGCGCGTCGGTCGTCCGTCGGAAGACGTCGACGGGGAAAAGGCGTCCGAGCAGTTCGGCCCGGTCCTTGGTGTCGGCCTTCAGGACCTCCTCGAACTTGCCCTGGGGGATCAGCACCACCTGCTCGAACTGGTCCTTGGTCAGGCCGACCAGGCGGAGGAGCTCTTCGGCCACCGCCTGCTTGCGGGTGAGCCCACCCCCGTCGGTGCCCGATTCGGCCAGCGTGACCCGGGAGTCGTCGGTGACCGGCGGGCCGCCACCCCGCTTGCGGGGACGCGGCTGGGACGGTGACCGCTCGACGACCCACTCCTTCCCGTCGGCCTCGAAGGTGAGGGTGACCGATGTGGGCGTCCCCTCGTCGGCGTACTGGCTCCGGACATGGCTGTCCGTCCGGAAGCCGGGCAGGTCGTCGTACAGGGCGTAGACGATGGCGTCGAAGATGGTCGACTTGCCGGCACCCGTGGGACCGGTGATGGAGAAGACCCCGTGGCGGCCCAGGCGGGCGAAGTCGACCTCGAGGACGCCGGCGTAGGAGCCGAAGGCCTCGAGCCGCAGCGTGAGCGGCTTCACCGGTCGACGGTCCCGAGGGTCGAGTTGAGCGCATCGCGGACCAGGGCCCGTTCGGAGTCGACGGGCGGGCGACCCCGCAGCTCGGTCAGGAACTCGACGATCACCTCCTCGTTCGGCTGCTCCTCGAGCACCGGCCCGTCGGCCCCGTAGGCGACGGCGGACCCGTCGCCGGACGGGACGTAGCGGAGGTTGACCGCGTGGGGGAACCGCTCGCGGAGCCGTTCCATCGGCTGGGTCCGGACGGTCTCGTCGGTCAGCCGGGCGGCGACCCAGTGGCCCAGCCATCGATCGTGGGACGCGTCGGTGAGCAACTCGTCGAGGGTGCCGGTGATCGTGACCACCGGCCGCCCGACGGGGACCGGCAGCGTGCGGACCCCGGTGAGGCCCCGGGCGTCGAACTCGAGGAGCCGCACCGACTTCGGCTGGTCCTCGCTGAAGGAGTAGGGGAGCGGCGAGCCGGAGTAGGCGAATGCGTCGTCGCCCCCGATCCGTTGGGGGCGGTGGAGGTGGCCGAGTGCCACGTAGTCGAACCCGGCGAGGACCGACGGGTCGACCCGGTCGGTGCCGCCGACCGACAGGGACCGTTCGGAGTCCGACTCCTCGGCCCCGGACACGTAGGCGTGGGCCACGCAGATGGTGGGCACCGGGTCGTCGGGGTCGAGCAGGCCGCGACCGGACTCGACGGCGTCAACCAGAACGTGTTCGTGGGTGCGGCTGCGGGGCGATCCGTCGGGTGCCTGGCGGGGTGCGGGCACCCCGTAGGGGTCGAGGAAGGGCACGGCCAGGATGGCGACCCGCTCGTCCCGGATCGCGAACACCCAGGGCACCGGGGGACGCTGGTCGTCGGCGAACACGTGGACGCCGCCGAGCGCCTGGCGGCCGGCGCCGAAGCCGAGTCGACGGGCGCTGTCGTGGTTCCCCGGGATCAGAGCCACCTGGGCGCCGGTCGCCCGCAGCCCGTCGAGCCCCTCGTCGAGCAGGGCCACGGCGTCCTCAGCGGGCTGCGAACGGTCGTAGACGTCACCGGCGACGAGCACCAGGTCCACACGCTCGCCGGCGACGACGTCCGCGAGCCAATGGAGGAAGGCGCGCTGGTCCGCCTCGAGTGACTCGCGCTCGAACCGCCGGCCGATGTGCCAGTCGCTGGTGTGGAGGATCCTCATGCCCGTGCGCCGCTCACGCGCACAGACTGTCAGACGGGTGCGTCACCGCCCACACCACCGCCGGACCCGGGCGGGAGCGGGAGGCGGCGGTCGGGACCTAGAGGCAGCGGTAGAGGGCCTCGATGAGCGCCCGGTTCCGGCTGCTCTGCCACCGGGGGATCACGTGGTTCATGGCGTACCCGAAGGCGACGCCGGCGGTGGGGTCGGCAAATCCCACTGCACCGCCGGTGCCGAAATGGCCGAAACTCGACGGGTTCGGGCCGAAGGGCCGCCGGGCCGAGGTGGGCTTGAACCCCAGTCCGAACGTGACCTCCTCGCCGAGGACCGGGCAGAAGCCGACCGACTGGGGCGATGTCGCCACGGCCAGGAGGTCCGGCGACACCAGGAGCCCGGGTTCGAGCAGGCCCTGGTAGACGCGGGCGACGCCGTTGGCGGTGGCGTGGCCGTTGGTGGAGGGGATCTGGGTGCTCCGCCACTCCCGGGTGTTGACCACGCCCCACGACGAGTATCCGGGCGGGTTGAAGTAGCTGAGCTGGACCATCAGTGCGTCGCCGGTGAGGGCGCGGGTGTCGACCACGGGCGGGGATCCGCCGAGCGCCCACAGGACCTCGGCGCAGCGCCCCTGCTCGGCGTCGGGCACTCCGAAGTGGATGTCGGCCCCGACGAGCTCAGCCAACGGGCGCAGCCGCGTCCCCGGCAGCTCGCCCGTCGCCCGGTGGACGAGCCCGCCGACCAGGTGGCCGTAGGTGTTGGTGTGGTAGGCGTGCCGGGTCCCGGGCTCCCACCAGGGCTCGGTGGCGGCCAGCGCGTCGGTCATGGTGGCGAAGTCCCACAGGTCGTCGTTGGTCAACGGCCGCCGGATGGCCGGCACACCGGCCCGGTGGCACAGCGCGTGGCGGACGGTGGCCGCGCCCTTGCCCTCGGCGGCGAACTCGGGCCACACGGAGGCCACGGGGTCGTCGAGACCGAGTACGCCGTCGTCGACGAGCTGCAGGACGAGCAGCGCCACGACCGCCTTGCCGACCGAGTAGACGTCCACCAGCGTGTCGCCGCGCCACGCAATGGTGTGCTCCGCGTCGGCCCACCCACCGGCCAGGTCGACGACGACCTCGCCCCCGACCAGCACGGTGACGCCGGCCCCGACCTCGCCCCGTTCGACGAAGTTCCGGACGAACTCCTGGCGCACGGGGGCGAACTGCTCGGCGCAGTGGCCCGACACGGGGATGCCGGCGTCGCCTGCGGGTGGTTCCGTCGGCACCGGGGTCAGTTCGCCGGCTGCGATGCCAGCGTCGAGGCGAAGATCTGCCATGCGAGCAGTGACTTGGCCACGAGGCTGAGCGTGATGTATGCCCGCTCGCCCACCAGGTAGTCGCGCCACGGGCCGACCTGCGCGTACTGGAGGTACTGGTTGACGGCAAAGGTGTTGAAGAAGACGAAGAGGGAGAAGAAGATGGCGTAGACGAAACCCGGCGGGTGGGCACTGCTGCCCGGGCCGAGGAGGTACACGCCGATGGCGATCCACGGGGTGATTCCGGCACCGCATCCGAGGACGAAGGGCCACCAGCCGCCACCCGGCGTCTCATAGCGCTCCTGGAGCCAGCCGAAGGCGATCATCGACGCGTTGACCCCGACCAGGGCGATCAGCGCGGCCACGTCGGCGATGCCGGCCAGCTGGGCGATCACCACGATCATCAGCGACGAGCTGACCGAGTACTCGATCCACCGGTAGGGGTTCCGGGAGCGGGCGAGGTCGGTCGTGTAGCGCGTCCACCCGGGTCCGGCCACGGCGAGGTGGGCGATCGCCGAGCAGAAGAAGAACGCGGCGACGATCCAGGCGGTGCGGAGGTCGAACAGGGTGACGACGTCGCGTGGCTCGTGGCCTCCGGGTGGGCCGGTCATGTAACTGGCCGTGACGGGGAGGGCGAAGTCGTTGGCCAGGACCAGGATGAGGACGCATTGGACCAGGTGGGCCGCGGCGGCCACCAGGTTGTAGCTCCGCAGGCGGGCGACCGGTCCCGGAAGGGCGGTCGTGGCCCCGGTGGACGTCGGCACCTGCATGGGCGGCACCTTACCGGCAGTACCCCGGGTCCCCGCATGACGACGTGCGGCAGGTGCGGGGGACCGGGCGCCGCTGCTTGCTCACGACCGACGGGGCGCGAGCAAGGCGCCGAGGTCGGGGGGCGCCGAGCGGCCCTGGACGAAGGATGCGTGGCCGCCCTCGTAGACGTGGAGGTCCGCTCCCGGGACCCGTGACGCCATGGTCTCGGAGTTCGCCGGCGGAGCGTCCTCCTCGCCGCACGAGCTCGAGGACCTGGCCCCGGCCGACGTGCACGGGAGGGCCAACCGTTCCACTCGGTGCGGGACGTTGACGGCCAGTTCACGGGCCACCATGCCCCCGGAGCTCACGCCGACGACCGCCGCGGTGTCCCACCCGACTGCGTCCAGCAGTGCCGCGGCGTCGGCCGCCAATCGGGCCATCCCGTTGGGTCCCGGGGGCGCGGCCGCTCGCCCCGAGCCCCCGCTGGTCGAAGGCGAGGGGTTCGACACCGCGTCCGATGAGCGACACCTGCGGATGCGAGCCCTCGAGTGTGGCCCCCGACCCGTTGGAGTGCAGGACGCGGGGACCGGAACCGGTCAGCTCGTAGGACAGGTCGACGCCGTCGACGAGTGCGGCGGGAACGGCGGCCTCCTCGATGCGGTCGGGTCGGCGGGCAGCATCGCGCCACGACCACGGTCGCCGCGCGGCTCGCGTGCCACCGCTGTGCCGGCCCCGAGCTGCGGCCCAGGCGCTGTGCCGACCCCGGGATCCGTCCTACAGTGCCGCCATGACGATGGATCGATTCAAGGGACGCTCGGCACTCGTGACCGGTGGGGCGTCGGGTATCGGACGCTGCACCGCGCTGCGACTGGCCGAGGAAGGGGCGGCGGTCGTGGCCGTCGACGTCAACGCCGAGGCCCTTGCCTTCGTGGCGGCCGAGGCCGACGGTCTCACCGGCTCGGTGACCGCCCTGGTCGGCGACGTGTCGACCGAGGAGGGCGTCCGCGCCATCATGTCGGGTGCCCTGGCGACACTCGGCACGCTCGACGTCCTGGCCAACGTGGCCGGCGTCCTGTCGTTCAGCCACGCCCACGAGGTCACCCTCGAGGAGTGGAACCGGCTGCTCGCCGTCAACCTCACCGGCACGTTCCTGATGTGCCGTGAGTCGATCCCGCACCTGCTCGCCAGCAAGGGAAACATCGTCAACCTGGCGTCCACCGCCTCACACGCCGGCCAGCCGTGGGCCGTCGCCTACTCGGCGACCAAGGGCGGCGTGCTGGCCATGACCCGGGAGCTCGCGGTCGAGTACGCGGAGCAGGGGCTGCGGTGCAACAGTGTCAGTCCGGGGGCGATCGACACGCCCATCACCCTGTCGTTCTCGCTGCCCGAGGGCGCCAACCCGAAACTGCTGCGCCGGGTGACCCCGCTCGGCCCGTTCGGGACTCCCGAGGGGATCGCCGCCGCCATCGCCTTCATCGCCTCCGACGAGGCGACCCACATGAACGGGGCCGACCTCCGCATGGACGGGGCCACACTGTCGTAACCCGTGGCTGTGGGTCCTCAGGACCCGGACAGGACGCCCCACAGCGTCGGGAGGTGGACGACCACCGACTCGGTGCCCGGCCCCCGGACGTCGATCACCATCCGGGGGTCACCCGGCACCGCGAAGTAGGGGATCCTCCGGAGCCTGGCGTCCGATCCCCTGACGTACACGGTGGACGACGGGTTGATGCTGACCGGAAGCGCGAGGCGCGTCGCTCCCGCACACGTGACCGTGTACTCGAGCGCCAACGTCTCGAACGGCGCCCTGGGGGGTCCGCTGACCGTGCACGGCACGTGACTGAGCGACTGGCCGCCAGGTGGGTGCGCGTTGATCGTCCGGTACAGCGTGCTGTCGCTGTTCAGCTCGGCCCCACGGGCCTCCACCACCTTGGGCAGGAACGGGGCGTAGAGCTCGCCCGTCCCGGAGCCGGTGAAGAACCCGTGGAAGGTGTTGTTGTCGATCCGGGCGGGGGCGGCGAACACCTGCATCGTGGTGAACTGCCCCGCTCCGGCACCGAGCAGCCCGTAGTTGTAGCCGACGCCGGCGACGACGGGTGACAGGAGGGCCAGCGACGCCAGCCACCCTGCCGACACGACCCACTGGACCGACCGGTGCACCCGGTAGCGGTGGACGGCCCGATCTGCCGCCACGGCCACCAGCAGGATGCCGAGCGGTGTGATGAA
Organism: Acidimicrobiales bacterium; assembly: GCA_017883025.1. Classification (GTDB taxonomy): domain Bacteria; phylum Actinomycetota; class Acidimicrobiia; order Acidimicrobiales; family RAAP-2; genus Bog-756. The sequence continues at coordinate 3,500 of JADGOH010000079.1, read as the reverse complement.
CGAGAGCATCCGCCACGGGAAACTGATCACCTGGAGCGGCGTGACCAGTCGGTAGACGAACAGGGACTCCCTCAGCTGTAGCGCCAGGAAGAAGGTGACGCTCGCCACCAGGAACGCGGTGGTCGGGTCGCGGAGTCGGCGGACATGGCGCAGGTCCCGGCCGGGCCGCTCGCGTCGGACCCGGCGGATGACGAGCACGACCAGCGCAAGCCCGAGGGGAATCCAGATGGCGAAGTCGATCTGTACGAAGTAGCGCGGGTCGGGGAACAGCCATCGGTGGCTGCCGTCGTAGAGGTAGGAGGCAATCCCGACGAACTGCTGGGAGACCTCGTATCCGAATGCCGTGCTCTTGGTCTGTGGGTCGTACTGTCCCAGGAATCGGTACTCGGCGACGAGGAGCGGGGCGACCAGGACCGTGGTGGCCACTGCGAGCAGGCCGAGTCGGGGCGCCAGGGCGCGCAGCCCCGACCAGCCCGACCCGCCCACGTGCACCGCCAGTGCGATGCCGATGGCGAACACGGAGAACAGTGCGACGGCACTGTGGGTGTTGACGAGCAGGACCACCACCGGGACGAGCAGGAACGACGCACGTCCGGTCGAGACGAGGTCCAGGCACCAGACGAGGAGCCACGGGACGAGCATCATCGCCGAGAATTCGGCCAGGTCGCCCCGGGGGTCGAGCCAGTCGGTGAATGCGTAATTCGTGAACAGGAAGCCGAGCGATCCCACGGTCCGGATCACCCGGCTGTCGGTGACGATCCCGATGGCCCGTCGCATCCCGTAGGCCCCGACGACGAGGAACGCCGCCAGGGTGATGACGACCGCCGACTTGAGGCTGACGCCTGTTCCCACGAGGACCAGGCCTGCGAGGTAGTAGAAGGTCCGGTGGTTGAAGAGCAGGATCGGCGAGCCGAGGCCGAATGCGTCGGTGCTCGACCAGACCGGGAACATGTCGAGGTGGCGGAAGTGGGCTGCGTAGATCTGCACCAGGAGGAGCGGAGCCGTCGAGCCCGCATTGAGCGGCCACCCGGCACGGCGCAGCACGGGCGACAGCACGACCAGGACGGCCACGAGGAGCAGCAGGGCGTAGGCACCCTCGAACGCCCAGTCCGGCGTCGTCCGCACCGGGGTCGGATCCGGCGCCGCTGCTCCGTCGTGTGCCATCGCCGCCACCTGCGTTCGGATTGCGTGGACGCCACCAGCGCCGCCACCGGATCGAACGGTAGCCGGTGCCGGGTGGCGGCGAGCAGGATGCCGGGAGCCGTCCGGACGGCGCAACCGGTTCGTGACTGTCGAGGACAGCGCCGCGCCGGCCGCCGACCTTACGTCGAGCCGAGGGTGGAGCGGCCGTCGGTGGCCCACCACTCGGCGGTCAGGCGGATCCCCTCGATCGAGGCCCGGGGCACGAGCTCCTCGAAGGAGCGCTTGTAGCCCGTGTGGAGGATCTTCCACTCGCCGTCCCGCTTGACGTAGCGGTCCTCGTAGAAGGCCGCGCCCTGGATGTTCAGCTGGAAGTCGGTGAGGATCACCGTGTCCTCGAGCGCCCACGTGCCCGTCGCCTCGTCGTCGCCGATCAGGTCGATCTCGGGGTGATGGCACCGGTGGCTGCTCAGGAAGGTGGTCGCCCCCATCGACTCGCGGCAGAACGCCATGATGTCGTCCCGGCTCGAGAATTCGTAGAGCCCGCCGCCGTAGCGGGCGGTGGCCTCTGGCACGAAGCACGTCTCGAGCTCGTCCCACAGCTTCTGGTCGATGCTCCGGAGGTAGCGGTACTTGAGGCGCTTGATCAGCTCGATCTCGACGAGGTCCTCGGGGGTCATGGCGTGCTCCTGGGTCTTGGGTTCGTGGTGGGTGGGTGCGTCGTGTGGCGGAAGGGGGCGGCGCCCGACGTCAGCGGATGGTGCCGACGCCGGGGATGAGGGGCAGGTCGAGTGCGGTGACCCATCCGGCGGGAAGCTCGTTCACGTAGGGCACGGCGTTGAGGGCCCGGAGCCCGGTGGCCAGGCAGCCCGCAGCGGCTGCGTCGCGCCCGCTGCCGTCGGTGAACCGGAAGGCCGTCTCCTGGGTGATGGTCGGGGTCCCCTCGACGACCACCCGGTACACGTCGTTCTCGTTGCCCCGGGGCCAGTCGGGGGCGGCGTCCTGGCCGACCCGGTTGATGTGCTCCAGGCAGATGCGGGGCTCGCCGCCGACGATGCCGTTGATGGTGAACCGGATGGCGGCGACGTTGCCGGGCTCGATGACGCCCTTCGCCGTGGTAACGGCCACCGGGGTCACCCACTTCTCCCACGTCGAGGTGATGGCCTCGAGCTCCACCCCCACCGCGTGGGCCATCATCGGGACGGTGCCGCCCCAGGACATGGCGAGGATCTCGGTGTGCTCGAGCATCGGGGTGTAGTCCGGTGGCATGCCGATGCCCATCTCGACCTCGTAGTCGCCTTCGTAGTTGATGTAGTCCAGGATCTCGAGGGCCCGCACCTGGCGGACCTCGCTGCACAGGCCCATGAGGGTCATCGGGAAGAGGTCGTTGGCGAACCCGGGGTCGATGCCGGTGGTGAAGCACGACGCACCGCCCTCGGCGCACGCCTCGGTGATCGGGTCGACCCACGACGGGGGATTCTGCGTCATGTGCGGCCACACCCACGGGGTCATGGCCGTCGAGCACACGTCGATGCCGGCCCGCAGGAAGGCGCCCATCTGGCGGATGTTGTCGTCGGCCTTGGCCGCCGTCGGCCCGTAGTGGACCAGGGCGTCGGGGGCGAGGCCGATGAGGGCGTCGATGTCGTCGGTGGCGGTCGTGCCGACCGGGTCGATCCCGCAGATCGTGCCGACGTCGGCCCCGACCTTGTCCGGGTTCGAGACGCCCACGCCGACGAGTTCGAAATTCGGGTGGCGGAGGATCTCCGGGATGACCATCTTGCCGACGAACCCGGTACCCCACACGACGACGCGCTTGGGGGCCCTCACCGGAACATCTCCCCGGAGTTCACCAGCAGGTACTGGCCGGTGACGGCTTTGGCTCGGTCGGACGCGAAGAAGGCGACCACGTCGGCGACCTCGCCGTCCTCGGTCATCCGGCGCAGCGGGAACGTGCCGACGACGTCGTCCAGGGCCTGCTCGACCGTCTTGTCCTCGTTCTTCGCCCGCCAGTTCATGAGCATCTCCACCGGCGGCCCCCACATCCACGAGGGAATGACCATGTTGCAGCGGATGTTGTCGGGTCCCAGCTCGTCGCACAGGTAGTACATGGCCGACAGCAGCGCGCTCTTGGAGGCGGCGTAGCCGCCCTGGGGCATCTGGGGCGCGAACATCGACTGTGAGCCGATGAGGACGACGGCGCCGCCCCCGCCCTCCTTCATGGCCGCGGCGGCGGGCCGGATCACGTTGATGGCGCCGAGCACGTTCGTCTCGAAGGCAGCCCGCCAGTCCTCGAACTTCATGTCGTAGAGGCCGCCCCAGGCGTTCTCGAAGGCGGCAACCTGCACCAGCGCGTCGACGGC